>JARXAM010000059.1 GCA_029865845.1 Rhodoferax sp.
CAAGATCATGGCCAAGGTGGTGAGCATGTCGCCTGAGGAGTACGCCGTGTTCATGCCCGGCACCAAGTTCTTTGACGCGGCTGCCAATACCGCTGCGTTTGATCCCAAGCAACCCCAGTCTCTGGCAGCCACCGCTCCCACCATTGCAGCATTCTTGACCGAGCACAAGCTCATCGAAGGCAAGCCTGACGCAGCCAAGGGCCTGGACGGCAGCCTGCTCCAAGAAGCGCTCAAATAAAGGAACTGCCCATGTGGTCCATCCGGTTGGCGATCCCTCGTCGCACCTATGGTTTGCTGGCCTTGGCCGGACTGGTGTTGCCCCTGCTCGCTTGGGGGCTGCTGAGCATGTTCGGTGGCGTGAGCCCGGTCTTTTTGCCCGGCCCGGAGAAGGTGCTGTTGCGCATCGTCTCCTGGGCTACGGAGGATGACCTGCTGGGCGACGCGCTTATCAGCACCATGCGGGTCGTCGCCGGTTGGGCCTTGTCCGCGCTGATCGCGGTGCCGCTTGGCCTGTTCATCGGCAGTTGGCGTGCGGTGCAAGCCCTGCTGGAGCCTTTGACCGACTTCATCCGCTACATGCCTGCAGTGGCGTTTATCCCGCTGGTCATGTTGTGGGTGGGTATCGACGAAGGGGCCAAGGTAGCCATCATTTTCATTGGCACCTTTTTCCAGATGGTGCTCATGGTGGCCGAAGACGTGCGCCGCGTGCCCATGGCGCAGATCGAGGCCGCCCAGACCATGGGGGCGACGCGTCGCGAGGTGGTCGAGAAGGTCATCCTGCCCTCGGCCAAGCCCGCGCTGCTGGACACCTTGCGGGTCACCATGGGCTGGGCCTGGACCTACCTGGTGGTGGCGGAGTTGGTGGCCGCCAATTCGGGCTTGGGCTTTGCCATCCTGAAAGCACAGCGCTTTTTGCAGACCGACAAGATCTTTGCCGGCATTTTGCTGATCGGCTTGATCGGGTTGGCGATTGACCAGCTGTTCCGCCTGCTACACCGCAAGGCATTTCCCTGGATGCACACACGGTGAACGCCATGATGAAAATTGAATGCAAGAACGTCTTCAAGACTTTTGGCGCCACGACCGCCCTGCAGGATGTGAACCTGGGCATTGCGGACAATGAATTCGTGACCTTGGTGGGTGCCTCGGGCTGCGGGAAATCCACCCTGCTGCGCACGCTAGCAGGGCTGGAAACCCATAGCGCGGGTGATGTACTGGTCAACGGCAAACCGGTCACTGGCCCCGGCCAGGATCGCGCCATGGTCTTCCAGCATTACAGCCTCTACCCCTGGCTGCGGGTGGAAGAAAACATCCGTTTCTGCCGGCAGCTCAGTGCCCACACCGACGGTCGCAGCAGTGCGGATGTGGAGGCTGCATCCGGCCGTGCAGACGCTCTTTTGCGCCTCATGGGGCTGACCGCCTCGGCCAAGGCCTACCCGAATCAGCTTTCCGGTGGCATGCAGCAGCGTGTAGCGATTGCCCGTGCCCTGATGGGCCGGCCCGAAATTCTGTTGATGGACGAGCCATTTGGTGCGCTGGACGCCCAGACGCGCGAAGTGATGCACGACCTGATCCTGTATGTGCACCGCTTGGAGCGCACCACGATCGTGTTTGTGACCCATGACGTGGAAGAAGCCATTTACCTAGGCCACCGGGTGGTGCTGATGGCGCCGCGCCCCGGCCGCATTGACTCAATTTATGACGTACCCCTGCCGGCGCAGCGGACGCAGGACATGAAGCTGGCGCCCGAGTTCACCCAACTCAAGCGCCAGTTGCTGGACCGCATCCGCGAGACCTCCGGCATGAAGACCGATCTCGACCAATTGCAGCGCCTGAGTGGTGCTGCCGAAGAAGGAACCCCCGCATGACTGCCCCTCGCTCTGAACCCCTGTTATGGGAGGAACACCTCCCCGGCGGCAACCATTGGTCCGGCCGCCTGCGCCGTGGCACCGGCCTGCGCCTGACCGACCTCCAAGGCGGTGCCAATGTCTCGGCCCTGTTCTTCAATGCCGAGCAGCCGCTGGAGCGCTACAACATGCCCGACACCTTGAAGTCGCAGCACACCTCTTACCTGGCTGCCGGCTATGTCTGCCAGTCCGACATGGGCCGCGTGCTGTGTTCCATCACCGCCGACAGCCTGGGCTGGCACGACACCTGGTGCGGCGTGAGCGATGCGGCCATGGTGAGCTCCCGCTATGGCGAGAAGCATTACCAGCAGCACCGCAATGCCATGCACCGCAACGGGCGGGACAACCTGCTCATCGAGCTGGCCAAGTGGGGCATGGGCGCGCGCGACCAGGTGCCCTGTGTCAACTTCTTCAGCAAAGTCGTGACCGATGACGCAGGCGCTTTGCGCCATGTACCCGGCCACAGCGCGGCGGGCAGCTATGTGGACCTGCGCTTTGAAATGGACACCCTGGTCGTCCTGAGCAGCGCGCCGCACCCGCTGGATGCCAACCCGGTCTATGCCCCTGCGGATGTGCTGCTTAGCGCCTACCGCGCTGCACCCGTGGCCGCAGACGATGCCTGCCGCACCCGCTGCGCGCAGAACGGCCGCGCCTTCACCAACACCGAACGTTATTGCGGAGTCGCAGCATGAGCGCCTTGCTTGAAAGCACCCTGGACCCGGCGCTGGCCGTGCTGGACCAGACCTGCCTGGCCGGCGACCCCTGGGTGGGCACCGTGCGTGCCGGGCAAACCTTCCGCATCCTCGACCTCAAAGGCAACCAGGCCGTGGACACGCTGTTTTACAGCGCGGCCGACGGCCAGGAACGCTACAGCGCCGCCGACACCATGGCCCGCAACGGCCAGCTCTACCTCGGTCTGGGTTCCAGGCTGTACTCCAACGAAGGCCGGGTGATGCTCACCATCACCGCAGACACCTGCGGGCGCCATGACACCTTGGGCGGGGCGTGTTCTAGTGAAAGCAACACCGTGCGCTACGCCTTGGACAAGCGGCCCATGCACAGCTGCCGCGACAGCTTCATGGTCGCCCTGTGTCACCACCGCGAGGCCGGCCTGTTGGGCCTGGGTAAGCGCGACATCGTTCCCAACATCAACTTCTTCATGAACGTGCCCGTCACCCCCGAAGGCCACCTGAGCTTTGCCGATGGCATCTCGGGCGCGGGCAAGTATGTGGAGATGAAGGCCGAGATGGATGTGGTGGTGCTGATCTCCAACTGCCCGCAGCTCAACAACCCCTGCAACGGCTACAACCCCACGCCCATCCGGCTGCTGGTGTGGGATTGATTGCTATAAAAATAGTAGCTGCTCACGCATATTCAATGGGCGCCAGAAGGTGATTTGATGCCTCAAGGCCGCCTGCCACGGGACGACTCGTGGCACGTTTAGCAACCGGCGGGACGGCCCGCCACCGGGGAATTTCCTCATGTTTGATACCGTTTTGATTGCCAACCGTGGTGCCATCGCCTGCCGTGTGATCCGCAGCCTCAAGGCGCTGGGCTTGCGCTCGGTGGCGGTGTATTCCGAAGCCGATGCAGATTCCCTGCACGTGGCCATGGCGGACGAGAGCGTCTGCATCGGGCCGGCAGCGGCCGCCCAGAGCTACCTGAACGTGCAGCGCATCCTGGAGGTGGCCCGCGCCACCGGGGCAGGAGCCATCCACCCCGGCTATGGCTTTTTGTCCGAAAACCCCGATTTCGCCCAGGCCTGCGAGGACGCAGGCATCGCCTTCATTGGCCCCACCCCGGCGCAGATGCGGGCCTTCGGCCTTAAGCACACCGCCCGCGCCTTGGCTGAAGCCCAGGGCGTGCCGCTCTTGCCAGGAAGTGGCTTGCTGGCAGACGTTCAGCAGGCGCTGGCCGAAGCGGTACGCATCGGCTACCCCGTCATGCTCAAAAGCACCGCGGGCGGCGGCGGTATTGGCATGCGCTTGATCCGCAGCGAGGCCGAAATGGGCCCCGCGTTTGAGGCGGTGCAGCGCCTGGCCCGGGCTAACTTCAAGGATGCCGGCTTGTTCCTTGAGAAGTTTGTCGAGCGTGCCCGCCACATCGAGGTGCAGCTCTTCGGCGACGGCCAAGGCACTGTGGTGGCCCTCGGTGAGCGCGATTGTTCGGCCCAGCGGCGCAACCAGAAAGTAGTGGAAGAAACCCCGGCCCCCGGCCTGAGCGAGGCAACCCGCCAAGCCCTGCAAGACACCGCGGTGCGCCTGGCCCGCGCGGTGAACTACCGCTCTGCCGGCACTGTGGAGTACGTGCTGGACGCGGACACCGGCGCCTTCTACTTTCTGGAGGTCAACACCCGCCTGCAGGTGGAGCATGGGGTGACCGAGCAAGTTTTTGGCGTGGACTTGGTGGCCTGGATGCTGAAGTTGGCGCGGGGAGATCAGTTCCCCCTGGCGGTGCCTGTGCCCCACGGAGCGTCTATCCAGGTCCGCCTCTATGCCGAAGATCCGGCCCGCAACTTCCAACCCTGCGCGGGCGGGTTGACGGAAGTGGTGTTCCCCTCCGATGCACGTATTGAAACTTGGGTGGCCACCGGCAGCGAAGTGCCGCCGAACTACGACCCGATGATCGCCAAACTCATCGTCACCGGCACCGACCGGGCGGATGCTGTGGCCAAGCTGCAAGCCGCGCTGGCAGCCACACGCTTGGGTGGCATAGAAACCAACCTGCGCTACCTGCGCGCAGTAGCTGCCGACCCTGTGTTTGTGGAAGGCCGCATGGTCACGCGCAGCCTGGGTGAGTTGCACTACCAGCCGCAGGCGCTGGAAGTGCTGGAGCCCGGTGTGCAAACCACCGTGCAGGACCACCCCGGCCGCACCGGCTACTGGGCGGTGGGCGTGCCGCCTAGTGGCCCCATGGACGACTTGGCCATGGGCCTAGCCAACCGTTTGGTGGGCAACGCGCCCGGCACAGCGGCTCTGGAGTGCACGCTCAGTGGCCCGCGTATGCGCTTCCATGCCGATACCGTCGTGGCCGTCTGCGGTGCCCCCATGGCCTTGGCGGTGGATGGCGTGCCTGTACCGCTGTGGCAGAGCCACACCATCCGCGCGGGCAGTGTGCTTAGCCTGGGCGCAGTGCAGGGCGCGGGCGCCCGCAGCTACCTGGCGGTACGCGGCGGGCTGGATGTGCCGCTCTATCTGGGCAGCCGCTCTACTTTCACACTAGGCCAGTTCGGCGGACATGCCGGCCGCACCCTGCGCGCGGGCGACATGCTGCATGTGGGCGCAGACGTTGTCACAGACGCACTGGCCAGCTTGCCGCCCGAGGTGGTGCCTGCCTACGGTGCGCAGTGGGACATTGCGGTGCTGTACGGCCCGCACGGCGCCCCCGATTTCTTTACCGATGGGGATGTGCAGATGTTCTTCGCCACCGACTGGGAGGTGCACTACAACTCCAGCCGCACTGGCGTGCGCCTGATAGGCCCCAAGCCCGAATGGGCGCGCCGCGATGGCGGCGAGGCGGGCTTGCACCCCTCCAACATTCACGACAACGCCTACGCCATAGGTGCCATCGACTTCACCGGTGACATGCCCGTCATCCTCGGGCCGGATGGCCCCAGTCTCGGGGGCTTTGTGTGCCCGGCCGTAGTGCTGGCCAGCGAGCGCTGGAAGATGGGCCAGCTGCGCCCCGGTGATACGGTGCGCTTTCGTTGCGTGACCGCCGAAGAGGCGGCGGCCCTGCATGCTGCCCAGGTCGCGCGGGTGCAACAGCTGGCCTACACCTCGCCGGCATTGCCTGTGCGCACTGCGGCGGTAGGCTCACCCGTGTTGGCGCAGCGCGCCGTTCAGGGTGACCACCCCGCGCTCGTGCTGCGCCAGGCCGGCGACCGCTACGTGCTGGTAGAGCTGGGCGAGGCGGTGCTCGACATTGCCTTGCGCATGCGGGTGCACGCGCTGATGCAAGCCCTGCAAGGCCAGCACCTGCCGGGCATCGTGGACATGACGCCCGGCATTCGCTCGCTTCAAATACATTTTGAGCCGCTGGCGCTGGATTTGCCTGCGTTGCTAGCTGCAATTTTTGTAGCAGACGACGCACTGGGCGATACCGCCGACATCACGGTACCTTCGCGCACGGTGTACCTTCCGCTGTCATGGGATGACAGTGCCACGCGTCTGGCCATCGACAAGTACATGCAGTCCGTGCGCCCTGACGCGCCCTGGTGCCCCAGCAACATTGAGTTCATCCGGCGTATCAACGGGCTGCAAAGCATCGAGGAGGTGCAACGCATCGTGTTCGAGGCACGCTACCTGGTCATGGGGTTGGGCGATGTGTATCTGGGCGCGCCGGTAGCCACCCCGCTGGACCCGAGGCACCGGCTGGTCACCACCAAATACAACCCAGCCCGCACCTGGACGCCGGAAAACGCGGTGGGCATAGGTGGGGCCTACATGTGCGTTTACGGCATGGAAGGGCCCGGTGGCTATCAGTTTGTGGGCCGCACCCTGCAAATGTGGAACCGCTGGCGCGACGCCAGCAGTGGCGCCCCCGCATTTGAAGCGGGCAAGCCCTGGCTGCTGCGCTTTTTCGACCAGATTCGCTTTTACCCCGTGGGCGAGGAAGATCTGCTTCAGATCCGCCGCGACTTCCCGGCCGGGCGTTACCCCCTGCGGGTGGAGGAGGGGACTTTCAGCCTGCGCGACTACCAGCGTTTTCTGGAAACCTATGCCACAGAGATTGCCAACTTCCGCGGGGTGCAAGGTCAGGCTTTTGAAGAAGAGCGCGAACGCTGGCGCGAAGCGGGCCAGGCCGAATACGTGGGTGAACCTGACGTGGCAGGCACCGCTGGCACCACCGCCGAATTTCCCGATGGCGCCCGTGCTGCCACCACCGCCGTACCCGGCAGCGTCTGGAAGCTGCTGGTCGCCGAAGGCGCTACGGTGAGTGAGGGGGAGCCCTTGCTGATCGTCGAGTCGATGAAGATGGAATTTACCGTGTCTGCCCCTTGTGCCGGGCGGGTGCTGCAGCTGCTGTGCCGCGAAGGACAGGCGGTGGGCGCCGGACAAAACGTTGTTGTGATTCAAGGAGAAACCGCATGAAAGCCACCCCCCTGTCCCTGAGTATTGCCAGCCTCCAGCAGGCCTACCGCAACGGCACGCTCACGCCCTTGCAAGTGGTGGAGCAAGTGGTAGCCGCCATCGCTAACGACAGCCACCACGCCTGGATCCACCGGATGGACCTGGACACGCTGCGCGCGCGCGCCAGTGCGCTGATGGCGCGCGGCCCGGAGGGCCTGCCGCTGTGGGGCATTCCCTTTGCCATCAAGGACAACATCGACCTTGCCGGCGTGCCCACCACTGCGGGGTGCCCTGACTACGCCTACATCCCGGAGCAGAGCGCCACGGTGGTGCAGCGTTTGTTGGATGCCGGGGCGATTGCCATCGGCAAAACTAATCTGGACCAATTTGCCACCGGACTGAACGGCAGCCGCTCACCCTACGGTGCGTGTTTGAACTCGCACAGCCCGGGCTTCGTGTCCGGAGGGTCCAGCGCCGGCTCCGCCGTGTCGGTAGCTTTGGGACAGGTGAGCTTTTCGCTGGGCACGGACACGGCAGGCTCAGGCCGGGTACCGGCGGGCTTCAACCACCTGGTGGGGCTCAAGCCCAGTTTGGGGTTGCTGTCTACCCACGGCGTGGTGCCCGCTTGCCGCACCTTGGACGTGGTGTCGATCTTTGCACTGACGGCGGACGATGCGCAGCAGGTGTTTGCCGTGGCCCATGCGCCGGACCCGCACGACGCCTACTCGCGTGCCACGCCCGCACATGGCTTTGACTTCGGTCGTGCGGCCCGCTGGCGCGTGGGTGTTCCCAAGGCCGATCAGCTGCAGTTCTTCGGCGACACAGGCTACGCACAGGTGTTTGAAGAGGCGCGGGCGCACGCCCTGTCGCTGGGCGCCGAGTTGGTGGAAATCGACTTTGCACCCTTTCAGGAAACAGCGCGCCTGCTGTACGAAGGCCCCTGGGTGGCGGAGCGTTACCAGGCTATCCGCGCGTTTATCGATGCAAAGCCCGAGTCCGTGTTTCCGGTCACCCGTGAAATTACCTTGGGCGGTGCCAAGCCGCTGGCGGCGGACGCGTTCGCCGCACAGTACCGCTTGCGTGCTTTGGCCCGGCGCTGCAACGCAGTGTGGAGCGGCATCGACTGCATGCTGCTGCCCACGTCGCCCACCATCCACACGCTTGAAACCATGCTCGCAGAACCCATCGCCCGCAACAGCGACTTCGGCTACTACACCAACTTTGTCAATTTGCTCGACTACGCTGCCATTGCCGTGCCCATGGGCTTCCGGCCCGACGGCATGCCCTGTGGCGTAACCTTTGTGGCCCCGGCATTTCAGGATCAGCCGCTGCTGCATCTCGCGCAACGCTGGCAACACGCCTTGCAGGGCAAGGCGGCAACCCTGGGGGCCACCGGGCACACCGCATTACCGATGGCGCCTTTGCAGGCCGTGTCCAGCGGCCAAGTGCAGGTAGCGGTGTGCGGCGCGCACCTGGAAGGGCAGCCCCTGAACAGCCAGCTAACCAGTCGGGGCGCCCGTCTGGTGCAGCGCACCAGCACCAGTCCGGACTATCGACTGGTGGCCTTGCCGGATGGCAAGCGCCCTGGCCTGGCACGTGTGCCTGGGGGCGGGGTGGCCATTGAGGTGGAGGTGTGGGAGATGGCGTTGCAGGAGTTCGGCAGCTTTGTGGCCGGTATTCCGGCGCCCTTGGGAATAGGCTGCACCGTGCTGGCCGATGGCAGCCAGGTGTCGGGCTTTATCTGCGAGCCAGCCGGGCTGGAGGGGGCGCAGGACATCAGCCACTATGGAGGCTGGCGCGCGTACCTGCAATCCAGGGCAGGTTGATCGTGCTTAGGGGCGAGGGAAAACCTGTCTTGGTTCTGCCATGGAGAGCCGGTAGACTTGTCTGACCTCTTAAGTCAGATAACTTTACAGACGCTTTGCACGGCAGTCGGGATTGATGCAGTCAATTCACGCTTGTGCGGCCTATCATTAAAAATGAGGGTCAAACGCACGCGTTTGTGCTGCTTTCTTCCCATTATTGCCACCTGTCGTTGCTCCGCCCATGAACCTTTACCGTGCCAAAGTCGTGCTGGCTTGTTC
>JARXAM010000119.1 GCA_029865845.1 Rhodoferax sp.
ACTTGCTGTACCAGCGCAAAGCGTTGCGCTTCCTTCGTACTCATCATCACGTCCTTGCCCATGTCTTGCCTGTCCCATCCAACATAAAGGGGACACTTCTACTTGGGGCAAAGGGGACATTACCGTTTTGGGCTCACAGGCACAGAAAGGCGCACGCGGGCCGATACAATCCCGCGTCCGGTCTCCGTAGTTCAATGGATAGAACGGCCCCCTCCTAAGGGGCAGATACAGGTTCGATTCCTGTCGGGGACGCCAAGTCATATAGACATGCCCATGCGGCTTCATTCCTCCGTGGTTTTGGCCGGAGTTAATGCATAAACACACAACAGATGGTGAAAATCTAATCACCACAACGTCGTTGGAACACACTATTTGTTCTACAAAGGAAGGGCGATGATGCAGAATTTTCGCAAGCTAGCATTGGGCTTGTATGTGGCAGCCGGGTTAGTGGCCTGCGGTGGCGGCGGCGGAGGATCTTCCACTGCAGCGGCAAGTTTCGCAGCACTTGATTCATCCAGCCAAACCGTAGCGAGCCAAGATGTAGCTTCCACTGCTTTGGGGTTATTCTCTAATGCACAGGTTGCTTTGGGTGCCGTAAATAGCAACGAATACTCTTTGTATAAGACGGCATTCGCGCAGCTAGACCTGCTACCCGAGTACGTCTCCGACGCACGCGCGAACCCCGTGGCCACTGGCGCGGTGGCAACAAGGTCATACGATTGCTCGTACGGGGGTACGTTTGGCGTTGCAGTAACCGACGCGGACAATAGCTCATCTGCATCAGCCGGTGACTCCTTAACAATCACCTTTTTCAACTGCAACCAGGGTCAGGGCCCTGTAAGTGGTGGACTCAGTTTCCGCATTGACACCCTCAACGGTGTTTACGGTGCCATTCCGTCCAAGGTATCTGTCACCATGGAATTTGGCAATTTGGGTGTTAGCACCGCAGCCTACAGTGGATCGATCAATGGAGCCATTACCGTTTCCGGTGCCAAGACTGGCTTGATCGTGCAAACTCAATCTATCACTACCAGCGCACTCAGCGTCACGGCGACCTATGGTGGCGTGACCCGATCCCGTGCGTTAACGTCATTCAATGCGACAGAAAGCCGCACATCGGATGAATCAGCAACTTACCTTTCGCGCTACACCCTGAACGGCACTCTGACGAGCTCCGGCTTTGGTGGCACCAAAGCAGTTTCGTTCCAAACACCCATCTTATTGGTGCGTCGTGCTGCCGACGCTTATCCCTATACAGGGACTCTGGAGATTAGCGGTGCCAACAAATCCACCCTGCGCATGACTGCAGATTCCAGCAGCCTAGTACGGCTGAATCTTGACGCCGATGGTGACGGCATCTACGAAGGCACCAAAACAGTGACCTGGACTTCACTGCTTTGACACAGCGCCCGGAGGGAATTGCCGCCAGACCTTGGCGGCAAATCATGCTCGCATCGTTGTTAGGCATAGCTGCGGTAGGACAGGCCTGTGCTTGCGAAAGCACTGGCACCGACTTCAGTTTGGGCGCTCGTGTGTTGGATACGGCCCTCACTGAGTACGCGGCAAATGGAAATGCCATAGTCCATGAGCATGGCAGGCTTCCCGGCGCAGCGGTCCAGTTATTCGTGGAATGCGATCGTTGGACATTCGGGCTTGAGACTTCGTCCAATCACGGAAACACCGGTTACGCGGGGCAGACTTCCTTTGGTGCACCGCTCTCTACGGTGTCACGTATCGCGGACAAAGTAACGACAGGCTCCCTGTATTGGCGGGCGACAGACTCCATCAAGGTGGGAACCGAACTCGTCTATCGAAACACCGTTCGAGAAATCATTGATACAGCCAGTGTTGCCGGTTACCCCGAACAGTACGACAGGACCTTGGTTCGTATCGGTTCACATTGGAACACTGCAAACGCTCTGGGTGCGTGGACATTGGCAGGGTCGGTGTCGCTCTATGGCGAACAGTCAATGCGGCTGACGCTTCCAGGTAAAGACTCCACAACTCTGACGTTCTCCCAACCCCGGCAATGGGCCATGGCCATCCAGTGGCGCACGGACTTCACCCCCCAGTGGTTTTTGACCGCGTCCTACCAATACGTTGTGACTGAGATCGAGCAATCACCTCAACACATAGTGACTTCTAACGGCTATCCGGTCGGTGTGGCGTACCAACCGAAATCAACGGTCGTAGACCGGCCTTTCACACTCTCGGTGGGCATGCGCTTCTAACGCAATGGCGCTCTCCAGCACTCCGCTGTTGACAAAAAAAGCGCAACGGCTGCGCGTGCAGGCCGTTGCGCTCAAGGCGACTGTGGTGTTGTGGATTAGTAGTCGCCGACCTTGACCCCCTTGGCTGTGACTTCTGCCATGTGCAAGGGGCCGTTTTTGCCGTAGATGCGCACATAGCGGCCAAAGCGGTTCACCTTCACGCTGTACTTCGTAGCACTGCTGCTATCTAGGGTGTACGCGGGCCCGGCCACGGCAGCAACGTCCGCCTCGGTGGCGTTACCGGGGAAAGGTTTCTCCGAGAAGTAGACCTTGGCGCCATTGAGCCGGTCTTTGCAGCAGTCGGTGCGGTTGTTGATCTCGATAGTCGAGATCCAGTTGGTCATGATTTGGTCTGCAGACCACCAGGGCGCCACGTCTGCGGTAGCGGTGTGGCTGATGCCAGCCGACGAGCCGTCGATGGTGCCATCGACCGCGTTGGAAGCTAACTTGTTGGTGTGGGTGGAGCTTTGTATGGCTGAGTCCACGTTGAACGGCAGCGTTTGCGTGGGCAATGCCGACAGGTCTTCCTGGCTGCCCTTGACCACCACGTTTGCCAACGACAAGGGCTTGCCAGCGGGGGAGTACACGCGAATGTACTTGCCAAAGCGCTGGGGTTTGATGCGGTACACCTCTTGCTGGCCTGTCAAAGAAATCGCCAAACGCCCTTGTTGGTTGGCCACCTGCAATTCGCTAGCGCTAATGAAGGGCTCATTGGAGATATAAACAGTGGCGCCGTCCAACTGGTCTTTGCAGCAGTCACTGCGGTTGTAGATTTCGATGGTGTCCATCCATGCCATGTTTTGAATGGCACCTTCCCACCAGGCCGCGCTGTCGCTGGCGGCATCCAAGGTGCTACTTTGCTTCACGGTAGATGCATCCCAGGTCAGCACAATTTCCGCGTGCCCAAAGAACTGCACCTCTGCCAAGTGCAATGGCTTGCCGTAGTTGCCATAGATGCGCACGTAGCGTGCATTCACCCCGGGGTACAGCGAGTAAGCCGCTTTGGCGCCGGTCAGCGTTTGCACCACCGCGCCGGGCAGTGCGACGGCGTCCGCCTCTAATGCAGACGTAAACGGCACTGGCGAATACACCACCCGCGCGCCGCTCAAGCGGTCTTGGCAGCAGTCGGTGCGGTTAAACACCTTGACCATGTCCACCGGTTGGAGCTTGCCCAGGTCGGCTTCCCACCAGGGATTCAGGTCTGACCATGCGGTGTGCGTCATAGACCCTTTTACGCTGCCGTCGGTGTTGCCATCCACCGCAGTTTTCGCAGCACCCGATGGCAAGGTGGAGCTTTGGCGCACCGCGTCTGCCGCCACCGCAATAGGCTGCAAGGCGGGTGAGAGCTTGGTGAACATTTTTTCTTTCACTGTGGCGCTGCGGTTGGTCTTGACCTTGATCAGTGTGGAGGCGCTGATTTTGATGGGACCCGTGTACTTGGGCGAGTTGGCAGTGGGGATGGAGCCGTCCAGCGTGTAGTTGATGGTTGCGCCAGAGGGCCCGGTGACCTCAACTTCCAATTCGCCATAGAAATGGCCATTTTTGCTTGTAAAGGCAGCCGCACCGCTGTTGCTTTTCTCTTCGACGTATTTATAAAAGCCTACTTCAGACACCAGCGGGGCACCGCGTACGCCTTTGAACTCGACCCGAAGCTCTTTGAGTTCATAGACCTGGTCGAGCTTGAAGAAGCGCCGCGCCCCCACCGTGGTTTGGGCATCGGCATTGCGCAGGACCACTACGGACCCGTCGGGGCGCACACCGGTGACCGAGAACGCGCCAATGCGTTGGCCTTTGTAGAGGTATTCACGCAGGTCAATCACATCGCCCTTGACAGGGCTCGGCAAGGTGAAAGTCAGTGTCGCTGTGGAGGTGCCGTCGGGTGTAGCCCAGTAGGTATCGACATCGCCGTCCAACACATTGGCGGCCCCGTATTTGCCCACGGTGGACAATGCGGTGACCGTGGCACCCTTGAGCAAATTGGTCTTAAAGGTGTTGTCGCGGGTGGAGCGCATCCGCACTGCCTCCGCAACTTGATCCGCCGGAATCACCCCGCTTTGGTCGGGCGCGTAGTTCACGATCAATTGGGCCCCTTTGCCCACTGTGTCCCAATACATGGACACGGCATCCCAATAAACGGCCGGTTGCCTCGTATTTCGGAACCAACCGTATACGAGCCTGACGTCGGCTTGCAAGGGCTGGAACATGACGCTTTGCTTACCCGCGCCACCGCCAGACAGCGAGTAGTTGTAGGCACTCAGGTCTACCGTCGCAACGTCTTGCGGGGGATTGAAAGCATCGGCACTTTGCGTGACCACAGCGTCGGGCTTTTTCACCACCAGGTTCCATTGGGTCGTGCGGCCCTTGCCTTCTTCATTTCCGATCCAGCCAATATCGACACCCGAGAGTTGGATGTTGACGCCCGGAAAGGTGTCATACAAAAAACGAAACAGATCTTTGTATTGGGCGGGCGTGAAGGCCATGTGGTCACCGCCTGCACCGTCCAGCCAAATCACCGAGAGTTTGGGCGCGCGTGCCTTGATTTCCAGTGCCTGCTTTTTGTAGTACTCGAGGTAGTTTTGGGATTCGGACGGCTTGAGGTTCTCGGTGTTCGCCGGGTCTTCGTTGTTACCGAATTTTCCAGAATGGATGTAGTGGTAATCCCACGGGCTCAGGTAGACACCCATGTTTTTGCCGCGTGCACTCAGCTCGGTGTACAGCTCGGCCACCAGGTCTCCGGAAAACGGCGTTGCTTTCAGGCTGTAGTCGGGGTTGAGGTCGCTGCGCCAGTTGGCAAACCCGTCGTGGTGCTTGGCCACAAACACCAGGGTGTTGGAGCCCATTTGCTCCATGGCGTCCACCCACTGCTTGGCGCTGAAGTTGGTGGGGTTGTATTTTTTGATGTCTGCCGCGGTGTAGTTGGTGTCACCCCACTCGCGGTTGGCATAGGTATTGATGCCAAAGTGCGTGAAGGTGATGACTTCGTTTTGCAGGTTCTTGATCTGCCGGGTCGTGGGCAGCGGACGCACATCGGCAGGCTCGGTGGCGGCAAGCGCTAGGCTGCTGGCGCGCTCGCCCGATGGGTCTAGCTGGGTGACCTGCGAATCGCTACCGCCGCCACAGCCCACCAAAGTTGCCACGCAGGCTGCCAATAGCAGCCGTGCGGGCTTCCAACGTTTTATGTTTGTGAGTGACATTCAACACCTCAATATTGATAAATAAACTTTTAATTCATCGATAAACCAAAAGTGAGGTGAGTGTACGGACGGGTGTGTTTTTGGAAATAGCGAAAACCCTAGGAGCGGGGGGGCTATGGACACATGGGTGACAGAACGCGGTCATCGCGCCGCGGCTGGGGGGGATTGCGCTGGGTCAGCGCTGGCGCAGCGCGATGATGGTGTCCCGCAGGGCCGCAGCCCAGGCGCGCCGGTCACGCCCATCGGCGGTTTGGGGGGATCCAAAATGCACCACCGCGTGGATGCCGTCGCTGCACAGCGTGCGCCACAGGGAGCCGATCAGCGTGTCGTCTCCGATGTAGCAAGGGGCAAAGCTTTGCTGCCCTTGCGCGTCTACGAACTGCAAGGCCACCGGCTGGACGGGTGCATTCACCGCAATGGCGGCTTGCAACAGGTTGGCGTGAAAGGGCAGCACATGGCTGCCATCCCCCGTGGTGCCTTCGGGGAACACGGCCAACACTTCGCCTGCGCTTAAGCGCTCGGCCATGTGGTGCACCACGCGCATGGCATCGCGGCGCGATGCGCGCTCGATGTAGAGGGTGCCCGCGCCGGTGGCCAGCGTGCCCACCACGGGCCAATGCTGGATGTCTGATTTGGAGATAAACCGGCAGTGCCGCGCCGCATGGATGACCACGATGTCTAGCCACGAGATATGGTTGGCCGCCAGCAGCAGCGGGCCCCCAACCGGTGGCTTGCCGTGCACCACCAGTTGGATCGCCAGCCGCGCCAGCATGGCCTGCGCCCATGCCTGCACCTGGGCGTCGCGCTCAGGCTGCGTTAGCCGGGGAAACACCATGCGAACACGCCACGCGCCCGCCAGCACATGCAGGAGGACACGGCTGATTCGCCACAGGGCTTTGAGTTGGCGCATGGGCTTGGGGCTCGGTGTGGATTCAGGCGGCGGTGTAGGCCAAGCGCCCCCCGACCAGCGTGGCTTTCACGCGGCCGGGCAACTCATACCCCCCAAAAGGCGTGTGGCGCCCCTGGCTGACCAGCGCGGAGGGCTCCACCACCCAGTGGGCGGCGGGGTCAAACACGCACATGTCGGCCGCGCCGCCCGCCGTCAAGCGGCCCGCGCTGGCGGCAAAGGTGCCCAAGGCACCGCCCAGCACCTGGGCTGCGCGGCTGGTGACGGTGGCAACGGCGTCGGCCACGCCCAGACCGCTCTCGGCAGCCCACTTGAGGGCCAGGCTCAACAGCAGCTCCAGGCCCGTAGCGCCCGGCTGGGCCTCAGCAAAGGGCAGCGTTTTTTCGTCCGCGCTGACCGGGTTGTGGTCAGAAACAAGCGCGTCGATGGTGCCATCGGCCAGTGCGGCGCGCAGGGCGTCGCGGTCGCGCTGCTGGCGCAGCGGCGGGTTCAGGCGCATGCGGCTGTCAAAGTAGCCGATGTCCACATCAGTGAGGTGCAGCGAGTTGATGCTCACATCGCAGGTCACTGGCAGGCCCTCGGCCTTGGCCTGGCGCACTAGCTCCACCCCCGCAGCGCTGCTGATGCGGCACAGGTGCACGCGCGCCTTGGTGGCGCGCACCAGCTCGAAAATGGTGTGTAGGGCGATGGTCTCTGCGGCCACCGGCACACCCGAGAGGCCCATGCGGGTGGCCAGTGGGCCACTGGCGGCCACGCCTTTGCCGAGATAAGCCTCTTGCGGGCGCAGCCAGACGGTGTAGCCAAACGTGGCGGCGTATTGCAAAGCCCGCTGGGTGACTTGGGTGTTGAGCAAGGGCACCTCGGCTTGGCTGAACGCGACGCAGCCGGCTTGGGTGAGTTGCAGCATTTCGGTCAGCACTTCGCCTTGCAGGTTGCGGGTGAGCGCGCCCAGCGGAAACACGCGGGCTTGGTGCAAGCGCTCGGCGCGGTAGCGCAGCATTTCCACCAGACCGGCTTCGTCCAGCACCGGTTCGGTATCGGGCGGGCAGACCACGCTGGTGACGCCACCGGCCACCGCAGCCGCCATTTCGCTGACCAACATGCCTTCGTGCTCATGGCCAGGCTCGCGCAGGCGCACCGACAAATCGACCAAGCCCGGAGCGACGATGCAGCCTTGGGCGTTGATAGTGGTCTGCGGAGAAAAGCCGGCAGGCACATTGCCGATGGCCAGAACACGGCCGCTGGAGATGGCCACATCGGCCACGGTGTCGGTGCCGCTGGCGGGGTCGATCACGCGACCGCCTTGAATCAGAATTTGCATTGCTTCAGTCCTTGAATCTGGTCACTCAGGCCTCGTTGCCCGCCACGATGCTCATCACTGCCATGCGCACCGCAATGCCAAAGGTCACCTGCGGCAATATCACGGCCTGATGGCCATCGACCACGGCAGAGTCGATTTCCACCCCGCGGTTGATGGGGCCAGGGTGCATGACGATGGCATCGGGTTTGGCGAGTTGCAGCTTTTCGGGGGTGAGGCCAAAGCTCTTGAAGTATTCGTGCATCGATGGCAGCAGCGCACCACTCATACGCTCGTTTTGCAGGCGCAGCATGATGACCACGTCGCAATCCTTGATGCCCTCTTCCAGCGTGTGGCAGACCCGCACGCCCATATGCGCCATGTCGGACGGCACCAGGGTTTTGGGGCCCACCACCCGTACCTCGGCGCAGCCCAGGGTGGTGAGCGCGTGGATGTCCGAGCGCGCCACGCGCGAGTGCAGCACGTCACCCACGATGGCCACGGTGAGGTTGGAGAAGTCTTTTTTGTAGTGCCGGATGGTGAACATGTCCAGCAACCCCTGCGTAGGGTGGGCATGGCGGCCATCGCCCGCGTTGATCACGTGCACGTGGGGTTCCACATGCTGGGCAATCAGGTAGGGCGCACCCGACTCGCTGTGGCGCACCACAAACATGTCGGCAGCCATGGCGCTGAGGTTGGAGATGGTGTCCAACAGCGACTCACCCTTGGAGGCGCTGGAGCGCGCAATGTCGAGGTTGATGACATCCGCACTCAAGCGGGTGGCGGCAATCTCAAAGGTGGTGCGGGTGCGGGTGCTGTTTTCAAAAAAGAGGTTGAACACGCTCTTGCCGCGCAGCAAGGGCACCTTTTTGACCTCGCGGTCGTTCAGCGACACAAAGTTCGTGGCCGTATCCAGGATATGGGTGAGGATGTTTTTGGGCAGCCCTTCGGTGGACAGCAGGTGAATCAGCTCGCCGTGCTTGTT
>JARXAM010000007.1 GCA_029865845.1 Rhodoferax sp.
CCTTCGACCCCGACAGCCAGCGCAGCCTGTACCCGGTCCCGGAAGTGCGCCTCTTGCCCGGCCGCGAGTTCCCCATGGACGACGACGCCCGCGCCAAATTCCGAAGCCGCTGGCGTGAACTGCTGGACGGCGACCCGACCAAGAGCCGGATTTACAAAGACATAGGCAACGGCGTAGCCACCGCCGGTATTGAGTACTACCTGCCGCTGTTCTTTGAAGAAACCGCCACCGTGTTCGACTACGTGGGCGCAGACGCCACCGTGGTGCTACATGGCGATTTGGAGCCGGCCTTCCAGCGTTTCTGGCAAGACACCAAAGACCGCTACCGCCTGGTGCAGGGTGACCCGGACCGCCCGGTGCTGCCGCCCGAGAGCCTGTTTCTGGGCACTGAGCAGTTTTATGCCAAGGCGAACGAGCACGCCCAACTGGCCATTCGCGCCCAATCCGAGGGCACCGAGTTTTCTGAGGTCAGCCCGCTGCCCGAGTTGGGCGTGGTGCGCGGCACCGAAGAACCGCTGGCCTTGCTCAAACAGCACGCCCGCAATACTCAGCAACGTCTGCTGGTGCTGGCCGAAAGCGATGGCCGGCGCGAGAGCCTGCTGGACTTTTTGCGCGCCTCGCAGTTCAGCCCGCCGGCCTTTGACAGCCTGCAGGAGTTCCTGGACAGCAAAGAGCCCATCGGCATCGCCACTTCGGGTCTCACCAAGGGCTTCAGCTGGCTGGAGATGGGCATTGACCTGATCACCGAGACCGAGCTGTTTGCCGCCGGCCCGACGACACGCCGCCGAAAAAAGCAGGAGCAGGTCAGCGATGTGGAAGCGCTGATCAAAGATCTCTCCGAGCTGAACGTGGGTGACCCGGTGGTGCACAGCTCGCACGGCATCGGCCGCTACCGTGGGCTGATGCACATGGACATGGGCAACAAGAACGCCGCTGGCGAGCCCGAGCTGCAGGAGTTCTTACACCTGGAATACGCCGACAAGGCCACGCTCTATGTGCCGGTGAGCCAGCTACAGCTCATCAGCCGCTACACCGGCGTGAGCGCTGATGAGGCACCCTTGCACCGCTTGGGCAGTGGCCAGTGGGAAAAGGCCAAACGCAAAGCCGCCGAACAGGTGCGCGACAGTGCAGCCGAGCTGCTCAACATCTACGCCCGCCGCGCCGCCCGAGAAGGCCACGCGTTCCGCTATAGCCCGGGCGACTACGAGACCTTTGCCAACGACTTCGGCTTTGAAGAAACCGCCGACCAAAAGGCCGCCATCCACTGTGTGATCCAGGACATGATTTCTCCCCGCCCGATGGACCGGCTGGTCTGCGGCGATGTCGGCTTTGGCAAGACCGAGGTAGCCTTGCGCGCGGCTTTCATCGCAGTGACCGGCGGCAAGCAGGTGGCATTTTTAGCGCCTACTACCTTGCTCGCAGAGCAGCATTTCCAGACCCTGGTAGACCGCTTCAGCAAGTGGCCGGTAAAGGTTGCCGAGATGAGCCGCTTTCGCAGCGCCAAGGAGATTACTGCAGCGCTCAAGGGCGTGGCAGATGGCACGGTGGACATCGTGGTGGGCACGCACAAGCTGCTGTCCGAATCCACCCAGTTCAAAAATTTGGGCCTCCTGATCATCGACGAGGAGCACCGTTTCGGTGTGCGCCACAAAGAGCAGATGAAAGCACTGCGCGCCGAGGTGGACGTGCTCACGCTCACCGCCACTCCCATTCCCCGCACGCTGGGCATGGCGCTGGAAGGCCTGCGCGATTTGAGCGTGATTGCCACCGCCCCGCAACGCCGCTTGGCCATCAAAACCTTTGTGCGCTCCGAGAGTCATGGGGTCATCCGCGAGGCGGTGTTGCGCGAACTCAAGCGCGGTGGACAGGTGTACTTTTTGCACAACGAGGTGGACACCATCGAGAACCGCCGCCAGAGGCTCGAAGAACTGTTGCCCGAAGCCCGCATTGCGGTGGCCCACGGCCAAATGCCCGAGCGCCAGTTGGAATTGGTGATGCGCGACTTTGTGGCCCAGCGCTACAACTTGCTGTTGTGCTCCACCATCATCGAGACCGGCATCGACGTGCCCAGTGCCAACACCATTGTCATGAGCCGCGCGGACAAGTTCGGCCTGGCCCAGTTGCACCAGTTGCGCGGCCGTGTGGGGCGCAGCCACCACCAAGCCTATGCCTATTTGATGGTGCCCGACATTGAGGGGCTGACCAAGCAGGCCCAGCAGCGGCTGGACGCGATTCAGCAAATGGAAGAACTTGGCAGTGGCTTTTACCTGGCCATGCATGACTTGGAAATTCGAGGTGCTGGGGAGGTGCTCGGCGAGAACCAGAGCGGCAATATGCTAGAGGTGGGATTTCAGCTCTACAACGAGATGCTCTCGGAGGCAGTACGTTGCCTCAAAAATGGTCAGGAGCCGGACCTGCTGCAGCCCCTCAACGTGGCCACCGAAATCAACCTGCACGCCCCTGCCCTGTTGCCAGACGATTACTGTGGAGACGTCCATCTGCGCCTCTCGTTTTACAAAAAGCTGGCTACCGCTAAAACCACCGACCAGGTGGATGGCCTGTTAGAAGAAATCGTGGACCGGTTCGGCAAACTGCCGGCCCAGGCCCAAACGCTCATTGATGTGCACCGCCTGCGCGTGATCGCCAAACCCTACGGCGTGGTCAAGGTCGACGCGGCACCGGGTGTGATCACCATTACCTTCAAAAAAGACGCCCCGATAGACCCGATGGGGGTGATCGCGCTGATCCAAAAAAATAGGCACATCAAGCTGGTGGGCAATGAGAAATTGCGCATGGAGCGGGAGCTGCCAGACGTGAAAGCTCGGGTGCAGATGGTGCGCGACGTGTTGCGCAGTTTGGGTACGCCGCTCCTGGAAAAGGCGAGCCTGGCTGGCCAGGCCTGACGGGGGAATGCGCAAGCCCTCCGCACGGCACTTCTCGAGCGGCACCTCACCACGGGATATTTTGTCCGGCGTGGTCAACAAAATGGGCCCCTGCCTTGGGCGACAACCCTTGCAACACGGCCATCAGGCGCGCCGCAGCGTCGTGAGGCTCCAGCACCTGAGCGAGCCCCGCCGAAAATGGGTGCGACAGTGCAGAGCGCACCGTACCTGGCTGTAGAGCAACTACGCGTAACTCGGGTTGCTTGCGCTGCAGTTCAATTGCTGCGGTTTGCAAAAACATGTTGAGCGCCGCCTTGGACGCGCGGTAGCCATACCACCCTCCTTTGCGATTGTCGCCAATGCTTCCTACCCGTGCGGACAACTTGGCGTACACGCTGGGCCCAGGCGCGAGCAGCGGCGAAAAATGACGAAGTGCCATCAGTGGCCCTATGGCGTTGATTGCAAACGCGGTGGCTAAGCCTTGTGCGCGCAAGGCCGCCAGCGACTTCTCTGGCCCCACGCCGTCAATCGTGAGGGCTCCGGTGGCATCAAGTATCAGGTGGTACGGCCCGCGCGCCGCACACCACTGTGCCTGCGCGGCCAAGCCATCTGGCTCCAGTAGATCAAAGCCACGCCCTTGCGAACGGGACACCTGTTCCACGTGGGCGCAACGCGTATCTTTGTGCAAAACGTCAACAAACGCTTGCCCAATGGCGCCATGAGCACCGAGGACGAGCGCGCGGAATGGGGTAGGAAACATGGCAATACTTTAAGGTTGGCGGGCGGCATCGCTCGCCCACACCACGACACCCTGAGATGCAGGAACACTGTTTGTAGCCTATCAGACCGTCACCGCACGCCGTGTGCGCGCAGTATGGGGGCCGTGACGACATGGGACGCCTGCTGCGCAGCTCCATTTGTGCCTGATGCGCGGAAACCTTGACGCACTTTGCCAACCCCACCTCATCGTCCATGGAACTGCAAAGCACTGTTTACAAGGGTTTCATGCTCCGAATCTAGTAGCAACGCGTGTTTTGGGCTATAGTTTCCCTTATCAAAAATTTGTTCAAATCTGAGGTCGCCTTGGGACCAATCTGCTATCGAAAGGCCAGCCAATGAGCGCGAAAGAAGTAATTGCCATGCGCCAGTTGTTGGATTTGCTCGAATCCCGCTACGCCATACGGGTGCTGTGGGCCCTGCGCGACGGGCATGCGCAAACCTTTCGTTTATTGCAAGACAGTGTGGGCGGCATAACGCCAAACACCTTGAATACCCGTGTCAAAGAACTTCGCGAGGCCAATCTCCTCACGCACGGGGCAGACGGCTACGTGGTGACTGCCAGTGGTGCCGACTTGCTTCGTCGGCTCTCTGACCTGCAAGCGTTCGCGGTGAAATGGACTACCGCACAAGCCAAGAAGGTGAAATAAGGGGCCATGTTGGCCTGAAAGCAGCTCGTGTAAGGAGCCTTGGCACGGGGGATTGGGGCATAATTTCAGGTTTTTCGGCCGCGCCATTCGGATGGCGTGCGAGCCCTGTAAACGCATTACCTACCCAAGGACCAGACCATGCTGCAAACCCTGCCCAGCGGCCTCCAATACGACGACACGATAGTGGGCACCGGCCCGGAAGCCACCAAGGGCCAGAGCGTCACCGTGCATTACACCGGTTGGCTATACAACGAAGGTGTTCAGGGCGCAAAGTTCGATTCCAGCAAAGACCGCAATGATCCCTTTGTTTTCCATCTGGGCGCAGGCATGGTGATACGCGGTTGGGATGAGGGTGTCGCCGGGATGAAGGTTGGCGGTGCGCGCACGCTGATCATTCCGGCATCCTTGGGCTACGGCTCCCGGGGTGCAGGCGGGGTGATTCCCCCCAACGCCACCCTGAAGTTTGATGTGGAGTTGCTGGCCATCCGCGGCTGATTTCCCCGCCGCATCGATTTACTTGCAAAGGGTGTCACGAAAACATCCTTCAAGCCCTCTTGAAAACATGGTTACGCGTCGCCATTTAGGGCGCAATCGCATTGAACCGGATTGAACCGTATGTCAGACACACCCACCACTCCCAGTACCCCTGCGACCGACACCGCCCAAAGCCCAGAAGAAATCTTGGCGGCTGCGGCTGCCAACGAGATCGATGCGCTTGCAGCGACGCAGGCCGAGCTGGCTACTCTTAAGGCCAAGAGCGCCGAGCTGGCAGACCAATTTTTGCGTGCCAAGGCGGAGGCGGAAAACGCCCGCCGCCGTGCAGAGGACGAGATTTCCAAAGCCCGCAAGTTTGCAGTGGAAAGCTTTGCGGAAAGCATGTTGCCTGTAGCCGACAGCTTGGAGGCCGGGCTGGTGATCAAGGATGCCACTCCCGAGCAAATCCGCGAAGGTGCAGAGGCCACGCTTCGCCAATTGGTTGCCGCACTGGAGCGCAATAAAGTGATTGCCATCGCACCCGTAGCAGGCGCCAAGTTTGATCCGCACCAGCACCAAGCCATCAGCGTGGTGCCCTCCGAGCAAGAAGCCAACACCGTGGTCAATGTGTTGCAGAAGGGTTACTCCATCGCCGATCGCGTGTTGCGCCCGGCACTGGTGACCGTGTCGGCGCCCAAGTAAGTGCGCCAGCGCACGACACGGACCGGAAAAATCGCGTTTTATGAAGGTGTCGGCACTTGAAACATTCTGAGTAGCCCACACCTTATCCACATCTGATTATTTAGAGTTTTAGGAGCACACCATGGGAAGAATCATCGGCATTGACTTGGGAACCACCAACAGCTGTGTGGCTGTAATGGAAGGCAACACGCCCAAAGTGATCGAAAACGCTGAAGGCGCACGCACCACCCCGTCCATCATTGCGTACCAGGAAGACGGCGAAGTGCTAGTGGGCGCATCCGCCAAGCGCCAGGCCGTGACCAACCCCCGTAACACGCTCTACGCAGTGAAGCGCCTGATCGGCCGCAAGTTCACTGAGAAAGAAGTCCAGAAAGACATCGACCTGATGCCTTACACCATCGCCGCAGCCGACAACGGCGACGCATGGGTGCAAGTGCGCGGCAACAAGCTGGCGCCTCAGCAGGTCAGCGCGGACGTGCTGCGCAAAATGAAGAAGACCGCCGAAGACTACCTCGGCGAAGAAGTGACCGAGGCCGTGATCACGGTGCCCGCGTACTTCAACGACGCCCAGCGCCAAGCCACCAAAGACGCTGGCCGTATTGCCGGTCTGGACGTCAAGCGCATCATCAACGAACCTACCGCTGCTGCACTGGCATTCGGTATGGACAAGAACGAAAAGGGTGACCGCAAGATCGCCGTGTACGACTTGGGTGGCGGCACGTTTGACGTGTCCATCATCGAAATCGCCGATGTCGACGGTGAAAAGCAATTCGAAGTGTTGTCCACCAACGGCGACACCTTCCTGGGCGGTGAAGACTTCGA
>JARXAM010000018.1 GCA_029865845.1 Rhodoferax sp.
AAGGCCAGTCCGCCCGCCTGGCGCTTGTCGTCATTCACGGGGCTGCGCGCAGCGCCTGCGCCGCATTGCATGCGCAGTGCGGTCAATTGTTCTTGTAGCTCTGCTGCTTGCATGACTTTGTTGCCGTGCTTTTGTAGCAACTGCTGCGCGTTGTCGATAAGCCGCAGGTTGAGGGTGCTGTGTCCGTGGAACACCAGGTTTCTTACCGCATTGGTGGGGTCACCCGAGAGGCTCAGGGCCATGGCGGTCTCTGCGTACTCGAGCACGTCAGCCTGCGCTTTGCGCAGTCGTGCCTCAAAGGGCGGATGCGCGCGGGCACTGGAGGCCAGCATGTCGCTGAGCGCGCGGTTGCTGCAAAACCGTCGGCCAATGACGTCGATGCTTTCCTCCAACTCATCCAAGTGAATGGAGGTAGACGAGAGGTAGGCCATCAGCGTGACCAGGTTGCAGGCGGCTTCAAAATCAAACTGCGGTTCGCGCAGTTGCAGGGTCATGTCGCGCACTGCGTCCACCGACTTGGCAAACTGCTGGTGGGCAATGTTGTGCAGTGCGCGCATGACCGCCATCAAGCGCTGAAGGCGCGCTTGTTCGGGTGATTTTTCCAGCAAGCGATCCATGTCGTCCAGGCAGCGTTGCAGCCCCTTGGTATCGCGCAGGGTGACTCGCACAAACGCCAGCATCACCAGGTTTTGGGGGTCGTACATTTTGGAGCTCAGACCCAGCCGGGTCACCTTGTCCAACAACTGCTCTGCGCCTGGGTAGTCGCCGCTGTAGTAGGTCATCATGGCCAGGTTTTGCAAGCGCGTCACCGACGCAGGGGTCAGGTCGGCGGCCATGCGGTAGGTGTCCAGGGCTTTGTCGAAATGGCCCAGTTCGAGTTGGGCCCGTCCCATGACGTCGTAAGCATCTACGTAGTTGCCGTCCTCGCCAATGAGTTTTTCGAGCGTGCTGTGGGCCTGGTGGAGTTGCCCGCCCTCCAGTTGGGCCCGGGCAATGCCCAGCTTGGCCCAGGGCAAGGTTTTGGCCTCAATCACGGCCTTGTACAGGGTTTGGGCTTCGAGGCACAGCCCCAAGCGCAGCAATATCTCTGCACAGACCCGTGCGGCATACAGCCAAAACGGGCCCCGACTTTCAAAGCGCTCCAGGCACAGGCGTGCCGCCTCTTCAAAGTTGTCGTGCTCAATGGCCGTGAAGATGGGTTGTAGCGACAGCTTGCGCCGCCGCGCCGCCACGAGGCGATCTGCCAATTGCGTGGCCTTGTGGGGCTTGAGCAAGTAGCCGTCCAGCGCCGACTCTGCGGCCTCTGCCACCTTGGCATAGGTGGCTTCGCCCGTGATCATGATGAACACGGTGGAAAACGGTAGCAACTGGCAACGGCGCAAATCGTCGATCAGGGCTTGCCCCGACATGGTGTCGCCATGAAAGTGCTGTTCGCACAGCACAAAGTCAAATGCGCGGTATTCGAGGTGTCTGCGCGCATCGACCGCACGTGCTGCTTGAGACACCTGTCGGATTCCGAACTCCCGCAACTGAGACACCAGGATAGCGCGTGATGTCGGGTTCCCGTCTACCACCAGCGCCGAGCACTGGGAGAAGTCCAAATCGAGTGGGGTCATGGCCTGATTATCGTGCGCGGTGGACCCACGCAAGGCGGTTACATGGTCCAAATACGCGGCTCTTCGCCCGCCAATTGCCACGCGTGCGTGCGCCACTGCTTGCGCACGGCGCGCAGCAGTTGCATGGCGGGCTCCACCGTGGGTGCCAACACCCGCAACACCACGGTGTGGCGGTTGGGGCTGGTGGCCCCGGCGGTGGCGGCCAGCGGGTGGTCGTGTGCGGTGGTGCGGGCCAGGTCCAGCAAGGCTTCTTTGTCGGCCCGGCTCCAGGGGGTTCCGCTGGCAAAAAACAGGGTGGCCAGGCAGCGGTGGCCATCGAGCCCGGTGGGGCCATTCATCAGCCGTTGGTCGTCGGCCCGCAAGGTGCCGCGCTCCAACCATATGCCGGGTATCTCCACATGCTGCTCGAGGCTTCCGGTCAGGAAAGGCCGTTGCGCGTGGGGCAAGCCCAGCGCAGTCACATCCCACCCCAGGCATTGGGACGCGGGGGCGAGCTGCAGGCGCAGCCGATTGACCGCATGGCATGCGTCGTAGCAAATGGCCTCCAGCGGAAGCCACTCCAGGCGGGCTCCTTCCTCCAGGGTGAGGCGGGTTTCCTGTAGGGCGACGGGGCCATCCGAGCGGTAAAAGCGGGTCGCGCCGGGGGTGGTGACCAGGCCATGGGTTCCGGTGCCCGCCGTGACATCCAGGCTCAGCGTGTCGCCCCCTACCAGTCCGCCGGGCGGGTGCACCAGCACGTTGTGGCAAATGCCCTCGCCCTCGGGGTAGAGCGTTTGCAAAATCCGCAGCGGCCCGCTGTGCGTGTAGCGGGCCACGCAGCGTTGCGCTTCGAGCCGGTAATCCAGTTGTAAACGTGCGTGCCAAACCATGGCGTCATTGTCAGGTGAGTGGGCCGCGCCTTAGCGCTGCCAGAAGTGAAGATGCAAGGCGGCAATGGCCTCTTCGACAGCCGGTACCGGTCCGATGACCGTGACCTGCTTTTGGCCTGCTGCCAGCACGGTGCGGCTGGGCAAGTCCATGGTGGGGTTTTCGTGGTGGTTGCCGGTGAGATCCAGCAAGCGTCGCTCGGTCATGCCAAACACCAAGGTGCCGATGTTCGCCCAGTACTGCGTGCCTGCACACATCGCGCAAGGCTCCACGGTGGTGACCAGGGTGCAGCCCCACAGGTACTCGGTGGTGAACTGGGTCGCCGCTGTGCGCGCCAGGGTGGACTCGGCATGGTTCACCGTGTCCACATTGCCTTGCTCTGCCAGTACGGTGTCCCCATCCGGCGCCACCAAGATGGCACCGAAGGGGTGTTTGCCAGAGGCCAAGGCGCGCTGTGCCACGGCGTTGGCATGGAGCAGGTGGCGGGCTATCTGTTCAGGCGTCATTAGTGGTTCTGCGAGCCACGATGCGCCCACGCGGTGGTGTGCTTTTCAATGGCGCTGAACAACTCGTACATCACCATGGCCATCGCACCCACCACCACCAAACCGGCAAACGCCAGGCCCATTTGCATGGCCGAGCCCGCGCTGATCAGCAGGTAGCCAATGCCTTCATTGGCCGCGGTCATCTCCGACACGGTGGTGCCTACAAACGCCAGGGTAATGGCCACTTTGAGCGAGCCGTAAAAGTAGGGCATGGAGCGGGGCAGGCCCACCTTGACCAGCACATCCCAGCGCTTGGCACCCAGCACCCGCAGCACGTCTTCGAGCTCGGGCTCCAGCGTGGCCAGGCCAGTGGCAATGTTCACCATGATGGGGAAGAAGCTGATCAAGAAGGCGGTCAGGATGGCCGGCCCCGCGCCAATGCCAAACCACACCACCAAGATGGGAACAAACGCGGCCTTGGGCAGCGCGTTGAACGCCGTCATCAGCGGGTACACCGCCGCATAGGCCAGGCGCGAACTGCCGATCACAAAGCCCAGCAACACGCCTACGACGATGGCGATGCCAAAGCCCGCCATGGTGACCCAAAAGGTGCGCCATGCGTGGCCGGCAATGATGCCCTTGAACTCCCAGAACTGGGTCCAGATGCGGGCGGGGCTGGGGAATACGAATTCCGACACCTCAAACACGCTGCACAGCACCTGCCACATCAAAATAAAGGCCACCAGCAGCACCCACGGTGCCCACGCCTCAATGTGTTTTTTGCTCATGCTTTGCCTTACTGGGTAATGGCCGCAGATGCGGCGGGCGCGTTCGAACGCATGGCACCAATGTGCCCGCGCAGCTCGTGCACGATGTCGGTGAATTCTTTGGTGTAGGTGATCTCCAGTTCGCGCGGGCGCGGCAGGTCGATCTCGCGTTTCACCACAAAGCGGCCGGGGCTCTTGCTCATGACGTAGACCGTGTCGGCCAGGAACACCGATTCGCGCAGGTCGTGGGTGACCAAAATCACATTGAACTGCTGCTCGGTCCACAGGTCGCGCAGGATGCACCACAGCTCTTCGCGGGTGAACGCGTCCAATGCGCCAAAGGGCTCATCGAGCAAGAGCATCTTGGGTTCATGGATCAGCGCGCGGCAAATGCTGGCCCGCTGCTGCATGCCCCCCGAAAGCTGCCAGGGGAATTTGTCTTCATAGCCGCCCAAGCCCACTTTTTGCAAGAGCTTGCGCGCACGTTCTTCGTATTCCTTGCGTTTGGCTTTGAAGGTGCTGCGGTAGGGCTCCACAATTTCCAGCGGCAGCAGCACGTTGTCCACCGTGGTGCGCCAGGGCAACAGCGAGGGTGCCTGAAAGGCCATGCCAGAAATCTTCAGCGGCCCGGTGACCGGGGCGTTGTCGATCAGGATGGTGCCCTTGGAGGGCATTTTGAGGCCGGTGGTCAGCTTCATGAAGGTGGACTTGCCGCAACCCGACGGGCCGACAATGGCAATGAACTCCCCCTTGCGCACCTGCAGGTCGATGGCCTCGACCGCAAAGTGGTTCTGCTGGAGCAACTCGTCGTTGTAGGCCAGCCAGACGTTCTGGAAGTCGACAAACCACGACGGGGTAGTGGAGGGGGTGCTCATGGTTATTTCTTGGGCAGCACGTTGAGCTCGGCCTTGGAGGGCAGGAAACTGCCGTTCCACACACCGTCCGGGTTCACGCGGGTTTTGGTGTTGAAGGCGTCCGACACTTGCGACGCCATCAGCGAGAGGCGTGGGCCGTTCACCTGTCCGAAGCCCTCGGCGCGGGCATTGGCGCTGTTGATAGACGAGTCGATGGCCATTTTCAGGCGGCGGGTTTCCAGCTCTGCGTTGATGATGCCGTCACGGGCCTTCACGTCGCCAACGGCGGCGGCGGGGTTGCCCATCACGTCTTTCATGCCCTTGGCAAAGGCGGCCAAGAAGGCCTTGATGGCGGCAGGGTTCTCTTTAATCAACTTGGGCGAGGCGATGATGGCGTTGCCATACAGCTTCACGCCAAAGTCCGGGTAGGGCAGCACCACCACATCTTCGGGCTTCACACCACGTGCCTCAAGGTTGAGCACCGAGGTGAAGGTAAAGCCGGTGATGGCATCGATGTCGCCCCGGGCCAGCATGGTTTCGCGCAGCGGCGGGTCCATAGCGATCCACTGCACCGCGCCCAGGTTGTTGGCCTTGGCAAAAATGGGAAACGCGCGCCGACCGGCGTCAAATACAGGCGCGCCGAGTTTCTTGCCGGTGAGGTCTGCGGGGGTTTTGATGCCCGACTTTTTGAGCGCCATGACCGAGGCGGGCGTGTCGTTGTAGACCATCATGACCGCCACGGGCTTGTTCGGTGCGTCGGGGTTGTTGGCGTGGAATTCCATCAGCGCGGCCAAGTCGGCAAAGCCCATGTCGTACGCGCCCGAGGCCACGCGGGTCACGGTGCCGCCCGAGCCGTTGCCGGCGTCAATCGTCACGTCCAGCTTGGCGTCCTTGAAGTAGCCTTTCGCTGCGGGCGTCAGGAACAAGGCAGCAGGTCCTTCAAAGCGCCAGTCCAACTGGAATTTGATGGGCGTGCTTTGGGCCTGGGCCGTACTGGCCACCACGGTGGTCAGAGCAAATGCAATCGCGTGGAGAAACTGGCGCTTTTTCATGGAAGGTCCTTGAGTGTGAACAGGTGAAAGAGGCGAAGCAAGAAAAATGCCCAAAATTTGGGCACGACGAAAATCAGGTGCTCAATACATCCAGCAGCGTACGCGCCACGACCTTGGTGGCGCGGCGCAGGTCGTCCAGGCTCAGGCGCTCGTCAGCGCGTTTGGCGTGGGATTCCAGCACCGTGCGCGGACCCGCGCCGTAGATCACGCCCGGAATGCCGCGTTCGGCAAACAAGCGCACATCGGTGTAGAGCGGGGTGCCCATGGCGGGAATGGGTTCGCCAAACAATGCTTCGCCGTGTTTTTGCAGCGCGTCCACCAAGGGCTGGTTGCCCGCCAGTGGGCGCATCGCGTGGGCCAGCAGCAGGCGTTTGATGTCTACCGTGATGCCGCCCACCTGGGCCGCTGCGTCAGTAATCACTTGGCGTACAGAGGCCTCTACCTGGGCAGGGTTTTCCTCGGGAATCATGCGGCGGTCCAGCTTGAAGACCACCTTGCCGGGTACCACATTGGTGTTGGTGCCGCCCTCGATGCGGCCCACATTCAGGTAGGGGTGATTGATGCCAGCCACACCCGATTTCACCTGCTTGTAGAGCGCGTTTTGGGCGTACAAGGCATTGAGGATGTGCACCGCGCCTTGCAGGGCATCCACACCACTTTCAGGAATGGCGGCATGCGCCATCTTGCCGTGCACGGTCACTTCCATTTGCAGGCAGCCGTTGTGCGCGGTGATCACTTGGTACGAAAAGCCCGCTGCCAGCAGCAGGTCGGGTTGGGTGAGGCCTTTTTCGAGCAACCAGCCGGGGCCCAGTTCGCCGCCAAATTCTTCGTCGTACGTGAACAGAAGTTCCACGCCACCTTTCAGGGGCAGGCCCAGTGATTCGAGGGCGCGCACGGCAAAGGTGTAGCTGGCAAAGTCGCTCTTGCTCACGGCGGTGGCGCGTCCAAACATGTGGCCGTCTGCAATCTCGCCGCCGTAGGGGTCGTGGGTCCAGCCTTCGCCGGGGGGCACCACGTCGCCATGGGCGTTCAGGGCGATGGTGAGGCCGCCTTGTGCATAGGGGCGGCGCACTACCAGGTTGGTGATGCTTTGCATGCCCGCAGCGTGCACCTCAGGGGCGGGCACGTTGTACTTTTCGGCGTGCAGGCCCATGGCGGCCAGCAGCTCGGCGGTGCATTCGGCGTGCGGCGCGTTGTTGCCGGGTGGGGTGTCGGTGGGCACGCGCACCAGCGCTTGCAGAAAGCCCACTTGCTCGTCGAAGTGCGCGTCGATCCAGGCGTCGAGTTGGAGGTAATGGGCGTTCATGTGGGGGTGTGCTCGTTGGCTCATTGGTGCAACAGGTGTGTGAAGGCATCCACTGCGAGTTGCATGTCGTTGCTGGTGGTGGACTCCAGGGGGTTGTGGCTGATGCCGGAGTTTTCTCCCCGCACAAACAGCATGGCCTGGGGCATGATTTCGTGCAGTTTCATGGCGTCGTGACCGGCACCGCTGGGCAGCTCAAACACCGGCAGTCCGAGGCTGGCTACCGCCTCTCGCCAGCGCTGTTGCAGTGCGGGCGCACTGGGTGCGGCGGAGGCCACCATGGTTTCCTCCAACTGCACGTCGACCCTGCGCCGCTCGGCAATGCGGCTGAGTTGGTTGCGCGTGTCGGCGACCAGTGCGTTGCGTTGTGCGTTGGTGGGGGCCCGCAGGTCGAGGCTGAATTGGCAGCGCCCCGGCACCACGTTGATGGAGCCATCGGGCACCTGCAACAAACCCATGGTGGCCACCGAGCCCTCGTCGGCCAGCGCGCGGGCCTCGATGTAGAGCGCCAACTCGGCCACGGCGGTTGCCGCATCGCGGCGCCGGTTCATGGGCGTGGTGCCAGCGTGGCTGGGCACACCAGTCATCTCGCCACGGTAGCGGGCACTGCCGTTGATGGAGGTCACCACCCCAAGGGGTAACCCCATTTCGTTGAGCACCGGGCCTTGCTCGATGTGCACCTCGACAAAGCCCTGGTAGTCGGCCGGGTTGCGCTGCAGCGCGGCAATGGCCTCCAGGGTGCCTGGCAGACCGGCGGCCTGCATGGCCTCCCGCATGGAAATGCCCTGCGCATCGGTCTGGTCGAGCCAAGCCGGGTTGAAGGCCCCTGTGAGGGCGCTGGAGCCCAAAAAGGTGGCCTTGTAGCGCTGGCCCTCTTCTTCGGCGAAGGCCACGACTTCCAGTCCAAAGGGCAGCCTCTGGCCCTGCGCTGCCAACTGCTGCACGCAGGCCATGGGCACCAAAATACCCAGCCGCCCATCGTATTTTCCGCCTTGGTGCACCGTGTCGTAGTGGGAGCCTGTGAGCAAGCGTGGGGCACCGGTGTCGATGCCGTGGTAGATGCCCACCACGTTACCCACCGCATCGCGGGTGACTTCGTCAAAACCGCAGTCGGCCATCCAGCGTGCCAGGTCTGCCGCACACGCTTGGTGGGCGGCAGTCAGGTAGGTCACGGTCAGCGCGTGCGGGTCGCTTTCTTCGGTGTGGCGGGCCAGGGCTTCGCACCAGTCCCAGACCTGGTGTCCTTGCACCGGCGGGCGGGCGAATTTTTCGTCCAGCCGTATCTCGGCGATGCGGTGAATGTTGCGCAAGCACTCGGCAAACTCAAAGTCCTTGCTGCCACGCAGCCGACGCTCAAAGGTGCGAATGATCTGTTGCCGGGTGTAGCCGGTGCCGCGCGGTCCGCGCACCGCCAAAATAAAGGGCCAGCCGAAGCGGGCGTTGTAGTCGGCGTTGAGTTGCAGCAGCCGCTCGTATTCTTCGGGGGAGCAGGCGGTCAGCCCCGCGCGGTTTTGCTCGGTGGTGGATTCTGCAGTCAGGGTGTTAGCCACCATGGCCTTGCCAGCCAGTTCGGGGTGGGCACGGATCAGGGCCAGCCGTTCGCTTTCGCTGGCGCGGTCTACGGTGCTGGCCAGTGCGTGTTGGAGTTGTGTCACGGAGCGGAAGGGGCGCAGTGACCAAGCGCGTTCTGCCACCCATGGGGAATGCTCGTAGATGCCTTCGAGTTGGCGGACAAAGTTCGCTTGGTCTGCGTGGTTTAAAAAGTCCAGCGTGAGTGCCATGGGGGTTATGCCTCCGACGCGCGGTAGGGATGGGTGGCGCTCCAGTGCCGCGCAATGTCGATGCGCCGGGCCACCCACACCTGTTCATGCTGGGCAATGTGGTCCAAAAACCGTTGCAATGCAGTGATGCGCCCGGGGCGTCCCAGCAGGCGGCAGTGCATGCCGATGCTCATCATCTTGGGTGCGTTCAGACCGTCGGGGTCGCCCTCGGCGTAGAGCGCGTCGAAGGTGTCTTTCATGTACTGGAAGAAAGGGTCGGCGTGCGAATAGCCCTGGGGCAGCGCAAAGCGCATGTCGTTGCAGTCCAGCGTGTAGGGCACGATGAGCTGGGGCACCACGCTGCCGTCGGTTTTTTGTACCTTCATCCAAAAGGGCAGGTCGTCGCCGTAGTAGTCGCTGTCGTACGCAAAGCCGCCGTAGTCGGCGACCAGCCTGCGGGTGCGCGGGCTGTCGCGGCCGGTGTACCAGCCCATGCCGTGCACGGCGTTGGGCAGGTCGCGGCGCTGGCCGGTCAGTTTTTCGATGGCCTCCATGCCCAGCCGCATGTGTTCGCGCTCCTGCGCCTCATCCATGTTCTGGTAGTGGATCCAGCGGTGGCCGTGGCACGCTATCTCGTGGCCCAGCTCCACCAGGCGCTGGGTGAGTGCAGGGTAGCGCTCCAGCGCCATGCCCACACCAAACACCGTCAGCGGCAGGCCGCGCTGTTCAAACTCGCGCAGGATGCGCCACACCCCGGCGCGGGAGCCGTACTCGTAAATCCCCTCCATGCTGATGTGGCGGTCGGGGTAGCTGGCCGGGTTGAACATTTCTGAAAGAAATTGCTCCGAGCCCGCGTCGCCATGCAGCACGCTGTTTTCGCCGCCCTCTTCATAGTTGAGAACAAACTGCACGGCGATGCGGGCCTGGCCGGGCCACTGCGCGTGGGGCACGTGTTCACCGTACCCGACGAGGTCGCGGGGGTAGGCTTGGGTAGTGTCGTAGGTCGGGTTCATGGGGATAGGTCTGGGATCAATGTCAGGCTAGCTTCTACGTGTTGAAGGTGTTCGTCCATCAGGCGCAGGGCCAAGGGTTCGTTGCCGGCTTGGAGCGCGTCCACCAGCGCCGCATGCTCCTCGTGCGAGTGGGCGGCGGAAGTGCTGGATTGGTACATCAGCGTAATGAGCGCGCAGCGCGAGAGCAGGTCCATGAGCATGTGGGCCAACACCTCGTTGCCCAGCATCTGCGCCATGCGCACATGAAAGTCGCCCAACAAGGCAGTGCGGTTGCTGGCGGAGCCGCCTGCGACTGCGCGTTGTTCTTTGGTGATGTGTTGGCGCAGGGCATGGAAGTGTTCGGGCTTGGCCACCGCAATGAATGCACGGACCATGCCCGCTTCCAGCATGCGGCGCACAGCAAACACCTCGCGCGCCTCTGCCACGGAGGGTGTCGCCACAAAAGCACCACGTGCGGGCTCCATGCGGATCAGCCGGTTGCGCGAGAGCTGGAACAGGGCTTGCCGGACCAGCGTGCGTGATACCCCAAACTGGTCCGCGAGCTTTTGCTCGGCCAGTTTGGCACCCGGTGTGAGCTGGTGGTCCACGATGGCGGCGGTGATGGCCTCCACGATGAAACCGGTGGTGGTGGTCTCCATCAAGTCATGATACCGAGAATGCGCAAAAGTGTATACACTTTACATTTTCAACCGACAAGGAAGCGCCATGGGCATGAGCACGCACGTACTGGACACCATGCACGGCACCCCCGCAGCGGGCATGTCGGTGGCGCTGTACACGACGCAGGGCGACGCGGCGACGCTGGTGAAAAGCTTTGTGTTGAATGCGGATGGCCGCAACCCGGATGGCCCGCTCTATGACAACGCCTGCCTGCAAAAAGGCACGTACCGCTTGGTGTTTGACGTGGCAGGCTATTTCAAGGCCCGTGGCGTCGCGCTGCCCGAGCCTTCGTTTTTAAACCGGGTCGCACTGGACTTCGGGGTGGCCCATACCGACCAGCACTACCACGTGCCCTTGTTGGTGAGCCCCTGGAGTTATTCCACCTACCGGGGCTCGTGAGCATGGCGGCGGCGTCGGGGCTTTTGATTTACAGCTGGCCTTCGGTCAAGGTGTCGAGTTGAAAGCGCCCGCTTTTGTGCCACAGCCAGGTGTCTGTATAGGTGACCTGGCCCAGACGCACCGGTGCGGGGTAGGGGGCTGCAGCGCGCACCGAGCGTTCGATGTTCATCATCACGTCGGGCGCGTGGTGGGGTGCGCGCATCCAGCGGATATCGGTGACATGGCCCATGCGGTCAATGTCAATCTGCAATACGCCCACCGCATACAGCAGGGGCGGCATTTTGCCCTTAAAGATGCGCTCGGCGTTCTTGGCATACAAATGGCTGGCCGCATCGCGGCGGTAGTCTTTGGCGGAGGCCGCTGCCGATCGGAGGGCGGGTTCGGGCTCCGGTCTGGCGGGGGGCGCGGGTGCGGCCAGCGGCGGCGCCACCACGACCGGCGGTGGCGCGGGCTGTGGCGTGGGCGGGCTGACGCTGCACGCGCTCAAGGTCAACAAGAGTGCCAAGCCCGACCATCGGACGGCGTAGCACCGTGGGACCATAACGGCAGTGCGTGGGGGCATGGCGTGTCTCCTTGTTGTGTTGCACGGGGCTACTGTGCCGCAAAACGTGCCTTTATGGCGAAGTTTTGTAGGTCAAAAGGTATCTGTTTGTGAGTAGCCTCACCACGCTCGTACATGCCCTGGCCTGCGGACCTGCGGTGCTGGTTGGTGTGGTGGCTACCCGGGGCTCTGCGCCACGGGACGCCGGGGCCTGGTTGGCACTGACGGCCAGCGGCTTGGTCGGTACCGTGGGCGGCGGCCGCCTGGAGCAAGATGCCTTGGTGCTGGCGACTGACATGTTGAAGGCCCATGTGGAGGGGCAGGCCACTCCCGCACGGGAGCAGCGGTTTGCGCTGGGCCCCAGCCTGGGGCAGTGTTGTGGGGGGGAGGTGCTGTTGCGCCTGGAGCTGGTGCAGCAGGCAGATGCGCCTGCCTTGCAAGCGCGGCTGGCACCACGGCACTGGCCTTTGGGTTTGTTTGGGGGCGGGCATGTGGGCCAGGCGCTGATACAGGTGCTGGCCCGGCTGCCTTTTGACGTGACCTGGGTAGACAGCCGGGATGGCGTGTTCCCCCAGCAGGTGCCTGCCAATGTGTGTTGCGAGCACTCCGACCCGGTGCAGGCGGCGGTGGCCGCGTTGCCGCCGGGTGCCCGCGTGGTGGTCATGAGCTTCAGCCACGCTGAGGACTTGGACATCGTGGCCGCCTGCCTAATCCGCCAACGGGCGCGGGGCGATCTGCCTTACATCGGGCTCATTGGCAGCCACACCAAATGGGCGACCTTTCGCCGCCGTTTGGCGGAGCGCGGCTTTGCGGATGCGGAGCTGGCGCATGTCACATGCCCCATCGGCGTGCCGGTGGTCAAGGACAAACGGCCTGAAATCATTGCGGTCGCCGTGGCGGCCCAACTCTTGCAAGTGGCAGAAGATACGGTGCCCGACCCGGCCCCTGGCGCTGCCGGTACATGAAACATTGAGGAGAACTCCGCATGGAAAGCTATCTGCTGGACTGGACCAACTTGCTGCTGCGCTGGGCGCACGTCATCACGGCGATTGCGTGGATCGGGTCGTCGTTTTACTTTGTGTTTCTCGACAGCAGCCTGACCCCGCCCGAAGACGAAGACCTGAAAAAGCAGGGCGTGAGTGGTGAGCTGTGGGCCTTGCATGGCGGGGGCTTTTACCACCCAGTCAAGTTCGCGGGGGCGCCGCCCAAGCTGCCGGGCCACTTGCATTGGTTTTACTGGGAGAGCTACAGCACCTGGCTCACGGGCTTTGCGCTGTTCACCCTCTCGTACCTCTGGAGTGCGGGCACCTACCTGATCGACAAATCGGTCATGGCGTGGCACCCACATGCGGCCATCGCTGTGGCCTTGTCATTTTTGGTGGTGTTTTGGCTCGCGTATGACGCGATTTGCCGCGTCTTTGGCCAGCGCAAACATGGCGATGCCATCGTGGGTGCGCTGGTGGCCGTGCTGGTGTGCGTGGCGGCCTACTTGGCCTGCCACTGGTTCGCCGGGCGCGCCGCGTTTTTGTTGGTGGGGGCCATGATGGCCACTGCCATGAGTGCCAATGTGTTCTTTTGGATCATTCCCGGCCAGCGCACCTTGGTGGCCGACATCACCGCCGGTCGGGCGGTAGACCCCATTCATGGCAAGCGCGGCAAGCAGCGCAGCGTGCACAACACCTACTTCACGCTGCCGGTGCTGTTTGCCATGCTGAGCAACCACTACAGCTTTACCTACAGCCACCCGCACAACTGGTTGGTGCTGATCGTGATGATGGCTGCGGGCGCTGCCATTCGCCAGTTTTTTGTGCTGCGCCATGGCTATAAGCTGGGGCGCAATAGCCACCCGTGGCTTTACGCCGTGGCGGGCGTGCTGGCCATAGTGGGCATGGTGGTGTGGCTCCAACCCGCTGCGCAACCCGCCGCCACGCCGTCAGGGGCAGCACCTGCACCGTCCACGGCCGCCAGCAGCGCGGTCGGATACAAAGAATTGCAAGCCGTACTGGAGCAGCGCTGCTACATGTGCCACGGCGCCGCAGTGCAAATGAAGAACGTGCGCCTGGACAGCCCCGAAGCGGTCGCCAGCCATGCCCAAGCGGTCTACCAACAAGTCGCGGTGAGCAAGCTCATGCCCATGAACAATTCGACCCATATCACCGACGCAGAGCGTGATCTCGTCAAGCGCTGGTTTGAGGCGCGCGCGAAGACCGATTGACTACGACAGGCGGTGGATGGTTTGCCCCTGGAGCACCGTATCGCGCAAGTCCTGCAGCACCTCGGCCGCTCCACCAAAAGGCGCGAGCAAATCCACAATCCATACCTGATCACCGCTTTGCCAATCGGTTGCCGCAAGCTGGTGGGGCGCTGCACCGTAGCGCTTGGCCACGGTATCCGACAGCTTGGCCCATGACACGTAGGCAATCGGTGCGTTGTCCCGCAGGTAGAGTTTGGCTTGGTCCAGCACCAGTGGCGGCATGACGCGATTTAGAAACGATAGGCCACACCGATAGTCAGAACATCCTGGCTCGATTTGGTCAGTCCACTGCGGCTAAAGGTGATGGATTCATATTCCCCCTGCACCTGAAGGTTGGGCGTGATGGCAATTGCATAACCCAGCCCAAAGCCAGGTGCCTCAATCGATTCCTTCTGTGTGTCTGCGTACAGGCTCGATGAAGCCACGGCGTCCATGGTGTGGTAGCTGAGCTTTGCGTACGCGAGGTGGTTGTCCTTGACGCGGTAGCCAGGCTGTACCGAGAAAACCCATTCGTTTTGGGACTTCAAGGCAAGTGTCTGCGTCTTGGGTGGGAAAACGTTGGTATTGACGCCTGTTTCTGAGGCCAGCGTGGTGCTTTCGGGGT
>JARXAM010000076.1 GCA_029865845.1 Rhodoferax sp.
GCGTGTAAGTTCGATGACTGCGCCGCGTTGTGTGTCTGGAAATCTCTGAGTCTTTGAGCATGGTGTGCACGATCTGTTGCGTGCACACGATCTTGCGAGACAAGGGGAGTCAATTCAAGATGGGGTTGGCCGGACGCTTACGAAAGTTCGGCCAGTCGGTTTCGGACAACATGGTGGAATGAAAAATGGGCGCACCCAGGACGTGCGTGGCGCAGAAACAACAGCGGCAAAGAGGAAACCACCGATGCGCTGCCGCTGAACTTTCGCGAGTTCACCTGAAAAAGGTGTTACTGGACGAGTAATCTGTTTCGCAAAAAAGGGGAGCGTCAACCGCAATCACGACAGTTTGCAAAAATCTATTCAACTGTTGTACTTGGATCCGAGAGCGCCCTTGTAAAACTAGCGCAATAAACCATCAATTTGATAGCACGCAATCAGGCAGCAAAACGTTGAAACGCCAACACTTTGCCCGTTGTACAACTATCCAGATAGTCCGCCCACTGCTGCATCATCTCAGCACGTTGCGTGAGATAGGTCGCGTGGTTGTAGGCGGCACTCACTGCATTGCGCTCTTGGTGTGCCAGTTGTAGTTCTATGTGCGCGTGGTCAAACCCCATCTCATGCAGCAAGGTCGAAGCCACACCACGGAATCCGTGACCTGTCATACGCCCTTTGTACCCCATCCGGTCCAGCGCCCCCAATATGGTGTTGTTGCTCATGGACTTTTCGTGATCCCGCTCGCCCGGAAACAGCAGAGTGCCCCGTCCCGACACTAATTGCAGCGTTTGCAGCACGTTCACTGCCTGGAAAGACAGCGGCACGATATGCGGAGTTTTCATCTTCATGCGCGAAGCGGGAATGTCCCATCGCCGTGCTTCTAAATCAAACTCAGCCCAGCGTGCGCCGATCAGCTCGGACGTGCGAACAAAGGTGAGCGCCATCAACTTCATCGCCAGCCGAGTCACCGCAGCGCCTGTATAGCCTTCAATGTGGCGCAGTAGCTCGGGAAGCTCCTTGGCACTGATGCGGGCATAGTTTCCCGCTTTGCGTGAGGCCAACACGTCGCTGGGCTTGATGTCGCTGGCCGGATTGCGTTGGGCCAGTCCATGCGCCACTGCGTAGCGGAAAACCTGCCCCGAAGTCTGCAAAGCCCGTTTGGCAATGTCCAATGCACCGCGCTTTGAAATGGTCTGCACCATTGCCACCAGTTCGTGTGCCTGTATCTCAGACACAGGGCGCACGCCAATTGCGGGAAACACGTCGGCCTTAAGGCGACGCATCACATCATCCGCATGCCGGGCACTCTTTGCTCCGTGCCAGTGCTCCCACCAAAGCAAAGCTACGGACTGGAAAGAATTTTCAGCAGAAGCCTGCTTAGAGATCTTGTCGGCGGCCCGCTGCGCCATCGGGTCCGTACCGCTGGCCAGCAACTTGCGAGCAGCGGCCATTCCATCGCGGGCTTGGGCAAGGGAAACATCAGGGTAGGCACCAAGCGACATCACCTTCTCTTTGCCGAGAAACCGATATTTCCATCGCCAGAGCTTTGATCCCACGGGGTTTATCAGTAGGTAAAGCCCCTTTCCATCACTCAGCTTCACAGGCTTTTCGCCCGGTTTGGCCTTTTTGATAGCGGTATCTGTCAATTGCATTGAGGGTTCCCAAAGTTGATTCCATGGAAATACCCCCACCCGGATACCCCCATGCCCCCAAAGATACCCCCAACAACCTCAAGCTTGCAACACATCCCCCTGGACGCTAACAAACAAAAAAGCCCCGTTTACACTGGGTAAGCGGGGCTTTTTCGGGGCATTGTAAGACTACAAAAAACCCATTTTTGGCGGAAACGGAGGGATTCGAACCCTCGATGAGGCTCTACACCCCATACTCCCTTAGCAGGGGAGCACCTTCGGCCACTCGGTCACGTTTCCTGAAAGTGAAAATTATCGCACGATTCATGTCACTTTTTTGCGCCGAGGCGGCGGATCACCCAACATCATGATTGCCCAAGGGCTTGCGCGGTGGCTTTCGGGCGCGCGTCTTGGGCCGGGGCTGGTAGTCGACGTTTCATCGAGCGGAGCGTACCGGGCGTCGCCAGCGGTGCAATTTGCGGCAAGCCGCAGGTATAGTTGCTTTGGGTGCTTGCCGCTGCCCTTTGCGGTATGGGTGGCAAGCCCTTCACACCACCGCATATACCGGAGTTGCACGCCATGAAGCAAACCAAGCCTTTTGGCCGAGCCTACATTCCAGCCGCCGAGCGCATGGCAGCATCGGCGGCAGAAGCCCCTGCGCCGCAAGCAGCACAGCCGCCCGCTGCAGAGCAGCCAGCGTATGCCGGTGGCCCCGGTGATTTGTACAGTGTAGACGTGGTGTTTGTGCCGTACGTATCCACTGCGGAGGTCGACGGCTGGGGCGCTATGGCGCGCGCCGCCGTACTGTGGGCGGTGCTGGGCGTTGGGGCGGTGACTGGCTACGTGCTTGTGCGTGACAGCATGGTGTTGCAAAGCTTGTTGCAACAAGTCACTACCGAAGACACGGTGATGGTGTGCAAGGACGGCAAGATGGTGTACGACGACTACAGCGTTGTTGATCGTTTGCTCAACAATGGCCGTTTTTTGTGCACCGAATGGAAGGTTCAACGCGGCTTTTTGACCCTGCCTCGCCACTGAGCATTGGCAACCCCGCCCTTAGTTGCCCACGGCGGGTCGCATTTGGGCAGGATGCAGGTAGCGCCAGCGCCCAACCCAACTCGCCAATAGCAGCGACGCCAGCCCGCAGCCTGCCACCCACTGCAGTGGTGTTTGCCACACGCCCTCATAGGCACCAAACATGGCCGCTTTGAGTGCGTGCACCGTCCAGGTCATGGGTAGCCAGGGACTGATGGCCTCGTAAATTCCTCCGCTGAGCTCCACGGGCAAGATACCCCCCGAGGCCGAGAGCTGGATCGCCAAAAACACCATGGCGCACACTTTGCCAGCATCTCCCAGCGCCCGTGTGAGAAACAACACGATCATTAAAAAAGAGAGCCCCGTTACGCCCAGGCAAACCATAAAGGCCGCGCCGTGGAATACCTGAATGTGCAGTCCCCACCGCACCGTAAGTGCCAAAGCCGCAACCTGCAACAACACGACCGTGGCGGGCAGGCACACCTTGCCGATGAATTTGGCGGGTGCAGAAAAGCGCTTGGCATGTCGGGGCAGAACCCGTATATGAATGAGGAATGCGGCCAGCCCTGCGCCCAGCCACAAAGCGGCGGGGATCACGTTGGCAGCAAAACCGCTGCCGCTGTTGCCTACCGGGGCATCGATTTCCATGAACGGCTTGACAGAGTGGGCCAGGCCCTCGGGACTGCCCTCGGGTGTGTCGACGGATGCAGGCAAGGACAAGGCCAGCAAGTCCAAGCCGCCCACGAGTGAGCGCGTGCCGGCACGGAGCTTGTGCAGTCCATCGGCCAAGGCCCCCGCGCCATGGGTGAGTTGGTTGCTGCCGGTGGCCAGCTCGTCGAGTTGGCTGTCTTCCGGTAGCCGGACTACGGCTTGGTGGATGCCGCCATTCATGGCACGCACCCCCTGGGTCAGGGTGCCCACGCCGGTGCTGAGTTTGTTGGCGCCGTCTGCCAGTTTTTTCTGCCCCTCTGCAGCGTCGCGCAGGCCGTCGTCCAGTGAGGCCACGCTTGTGGACAGTTGACCAATGCCGTCTTTGACCCGGCTACTGAGCAGCAGGCTATCAGCCGCCTCGGCCTTGAAGCTGGAAACGCCCTCCCGCAATTGGTGGCTTCCTGTCTGCAAGTCTTGCAGCCCTGCAGTCAACTCGTTGTGGCCGCTGGCCAATGCATCGGCACCGCTTTTGAGGGTGGCCAGTTCGGTGTTGCGCGGGCGTTTGGCGTCCAGGGTTCGAAGGCCTGCGCCCAATTGTTTAAAGCCGTCGGTCCATGGGCCGATGCCGTTTTGCAGCCGCTCCGCGCCCTGGGCCACACTGCGCCCCGCTATGGCGGCCTGGGCGGTGCCTGCTGCCAGCTCTTGGGCACCTTCACGCGCCCGTTGCAGGCCTTGTTGGAGTTGTTCCACACTGCGCTGTGACCCGGCGGCGGTGGAGAGCACCAGTGCCCAGCGACGCGTGTTGAGGCTGTCGTTGACCTCGTGGCCCAGCTCGTTGGCAAATTGTTTGGCGATGGACGCCGTCTGGTAGTTGTTACCCTCGGATGCATAAATGACCAGCTTGCCGCCGCCTGGCAGGGCACCCGGAATGGCGTTGAAACTGAAATCCTGCGGAATCACCAGTACGAATGCCACCCGCCCCACGCGCACGTCGTGGCGGGCTTGTTCCGCACTGGCGTATTGCATGTACCCAAAACGGTCGTTGCGTTCCAGCCGGGCGATGACTTCGGAGCCCATGTTGAACAAATGCCCCCGGTATTCGGTGCCCTGGTCCAGATTGACCACGGCCACGTGCATCGCGCGGGTATGCGCTGCGGGGTCCCACACACTGGTGAGGTAAATCGCTGCATACAACGCGGGCAACAGCGCAACCACCACCACAGCCACCATCATGCGTGGACGCCGCCACAGCAGTGCAAACTCCTGCTTGGCCACGTAGCTCAGCTCCGCAAAAAAGGTCATAGTGTGTTACCGGTAGCGTGCCATCGCACGGTGGAGCCGCCATTCCCGAAGCCAGTGCCAGAGGTAGCCTGCCCGGCTCAGACCACGCCAACCAGCAATCGCCCGTTGCGCTCCGCCATAGGCCAGCCGTAGTGCGTGCAAGGCGGGTGGCTGGATGCGCAAGCGGCTATCAGTGGCGGCAGCGATCACGTTGTACGCCTCGGGGGCCCCGCCATCCTTGATGACAAACACACGGGGGTGACTTTGGCTGCGCAGGTAGTCGTCGGTCCGCACCTGCGGCGCATCGACATGCAGTCCGCTGTTCGCCAGCCAGGGCGGCATGGCACTTTGCAGGGCCACCAGTGCTGCGTCGCAGGCCAGGTGCGCACCACAGCCCAGCGCCAAGTCGTGTTCGGTCAGTGCGACGACGGTGTCGTGCAACACGGTGATGCCCTTGGATTTCAATGCCGTTTGCCAATGCGTGTCGTCTGGCAGGGGTGGCGTCGCATTGCCAGCGCTGGCCTGCAATACCAAGGTCACCGGGCACTTGGGCAGGCGCACGCGCACGGCAAGCGCCAGTTCACGGGCTGCGGTGGTGTTGCCGATTACAGCGATGCGCAGCGATTGGTGCTGCGCGCGTGCACAGAGAGCGGTCCAAGCCGGGAGAAACGACTCCAGCGGGTACACCGGTGTGCCAAATTGCGCAGCGCCGGGAATCTGGGCCCATGCGGCATCGGGCGGCGTATCAGCCCCTAGGTTGACCGACAGCCAGTCGTAGGGATACTCCACACCATCGGCCGTGCGTAGCCGCTGGTGGCGGACGTCCAGCGCCACCGGGCTGCTGTAGATAGCGCGTGTGCCGGCGCGCTGCGCCAGTGCATCGCCTGACAGCATGCACGCGTCCAGCCGGTAGCGTCCCGAGACCCAGTCGGGTACGCGGGGTGCAAAAAATACCTGGGATTGCGGCGCAATCCACACCACGCGCACGCCAGGCGGCAGGGGTTGTTTGGACAGGCGTGCCAACAACTCCAGGTGCGCCTGGCCCGCGCCGAGCAACACCAATTGGCGGGGGGCAGAAGAAATGCCGCCGGGAGGGCTTGTAGCGGGCCCCGGTGCGCTGGAAGAGGGGAAGTCAGGCTTCATGCGCCACATTGTTCCATGGTTGGCCTGCCGGGGGGCGCTAGCCGACCACCACGATGGGGGCCGCATCGGCGGGCAGTGCCCTGACGGTACCCACCGCGCAGGCATGCCCATACCCTTGGCGCTGCAAGGCGGCCAGGCAGTCGTTCACGCGGGCGGCGGGCACGCTGGCCAAGAGGCCGCCTGCGGTTTGCGGGTCTACCAGCAGGGGCCAGTGCGGGTGCGCCATGGCGTAGGCCGCGTTGTCCACGGCATGGTGCTGACGTGCATTGGCACTGTGCAGCGAGCTGCGCATGCCTTGCTGCACACACGCCAGTGCGCCGTCTAGCATGGGCAGGGCTGCGGCCTGCAACATCACTTGCACGCCGCTGGGGCGGGCCATCTCCACGGTGTGACCAATGAGGCCAAAGCCCGTCAGGTCGGTGCAGGCGGTGGCACCAAAGCGGCGCACGGTGTGCGCGGCGGCCTGGTTGCTTTGCGCCATGCTGTGAAGCGCGGCCTGCACCCAGTGGCCGCGCGCCGCTGCACGTCCGTGCGCAGCAAACAAGGCACCGGTGCCCAAGGGCTTGGTCAGCAGCAGCACGTCGCCGGGCTGCATGCCCCCTTTGCGCAGCACACCGGCCATCTGGCCGTCAGCGTCTACGTCTACCAGGCCGTTTACGGCAAAGCCCAGCGCCAGCTCGGCACCTTCGCCGCTGTGCCCGCCAATCAGCGTACAGCCAGCAGCGTTTAACACCACCACAGCACCTTGCATCATCTGGCGCAGGGTGGCCTCCACCTGCCGGTCAAGGCCGGGGGGGACGGTGGCGATAGCCGTCGCGGTGTGCGGCTGGGCTCCCATGGCAAACAGGTCGCCCAGCGCATGGTTGGCGGCAATGCGGCCAAACAGGTAGGGGTCGTCCACGAATGCCCGAAAGAAGTCCACGCTGTGCACCAGTGCTTTGCCGGGCGGCACTCGCACCACGGCGGCGTCGTCCGGGCTGTCCAGGCCCAGCAGCACATCGGGGTTGGGCTGCACCCACAGGGTGTGCAGCGCACGCGAGAGCACGCTGGCCCCCACCTTGGCACCGCAGCCGCCGCAGCGCATGGCGACGGCGGCTTGGGCTTGTTGCGCCTCTTCGGCGCTGAGCTGGATGGCGCTATCTGCGGACGACGCGGCGACGGGCGTCATGCCCGCCAAACCATCCATACCCTGCACGCTAAAGCGCTGCATGAAGCGGTGGTCTATCCTGTCTTTCCAGCGCCAGACCCACGCACCGGCAAAGCCGAGCGCGCCGCGCGAGCCCACGGCAAACTTGTCGCCGGTGCTGATCAGGGCCAGCCAGCGGCGCTGCGGGCGGTAGGGATGCAGGGGCAGGCCCTGTACCGCGCGCTGCAAATTGATGGCCAGCGGCATGCCCATGCGCACGGCAAATACTCCGGCTTTCTCCAGCGCAAAGTGTTCCATGGCAGCCACATCGCCGGCGGCAAATACGTGGGGGTCGGTGATGCTTTGCAGCGTGTCGTGCAGGCGGATGCAGCGCTTGTCGGTCAGCGCCAAGCCCGTGGCTTGCAGCCACTCTGCGCCGCCAGCCTGCGTGACCCAGAGCACTTCGTCGGCTTCAAACCACTTGCCTTGCTCGCTGCGCAAGCGGCCCGCTTGCACCTGCGCTACGGGCGTTTGCAGATGCACCTGCACGCCGCGCTCCGCCAGCACTCGCGCAAAGCGCCGCTGTACTCCAACGTTGTGGGTGGGCAGCAGGCCATCCGAGGTAAACAGGTGGAACTGGGGTGCCAAGTCGGCCCGCCCCGCTGCTCTTGTCTCGGCACGCAGCCGGTACTGCATTGCCAGGCACAGCTCCACACCGCCCGCGCCACCGCCCACGATGGCAATGGACAGCGGCCGGGTGGCCTGCGCCACCTGGTCCAGCAACCGCAGCCAGCGCTGGTGGAAACCGGTAATGGGTTTGACGGGCACCGCGTGTTCGGCAGCGCCCAATGCGCGCATCTGGGGCGTGGAGCCGGTGTTGATGGAGACCACGTCATAGGCGATGTCGGGGCGGCCGCGCAGGTGCACGGTGCGCGCCTCGCGGTCCAGCCCGGTCACCTCGGCCTGGATGAAGCGCGCGCCCGTAGCCGCACACAGGCGACACAGGTCGATATGCACCTCGTCATACGTGTAGTGCCCCGCCACATAGCCGGGCAGCATGCCGGAGTAGGGCGTGTGCGCGTCAGCGCTAATCAGGGTGACGCGCACGCCGGGCAGCGGGTGCATGGCAAAGTAGCGCACTGCCACCACATGGCTGTGGCCGCCGCCCACCAACACAATGTCTCGAACGATGGGCACAGCAGATGTTTGCATAGGCCTGAATTGTGCCGCTACACGCAAAGCGGCGGAGCGTGGGGGTACGGTTTGCAGCGCCGGGCCGCCCCAAGCGCAAATGCCCCCCCTCGGGGGGCAGCGACCCGCACAGTGGCGGAGCGCGGGGGTACGGTTTGCAGCGCCGGGCCGCCCCAAGCGCAAACGCCCCCCTCGGGGGGCAGCGACCCGCAAAGCGGCGGAGCGTGGGGGCACTATTTCAGCCGCGCTTCCAGTCGTGGAACTTGCGCACCCATTCCAATAGCTTGTGCGGCTGGTGTGCGCGCTTCCACGCACCGGCGGCGTATTTGTTGGCC
>JARXAM010000103.1 GCA_029865845.1 Rhodoferax sp.
GCTGAGGCGATTCCCTTTCCAAGGGAAGACACCACACCGCCGGTGACGAAGACAAATTTGGTCATGTCAGGGGCGAACCTGAGGGTTCGATGAGGTGGTAAAGCGAGATTATAGGCGTCTGCTACATTGCGGCGGTCTGCGTCGGCACCCCCCGTGCCGCACGCCCCCACGAATTGAGTACGACATGGACCTCTCCGGTAAACATATTGTTTTGGGTTTGACAGGCGGCATTGCCTGTTACAAAGCGGCGGAACTGTGCCGTGCATTGATCAAGCAGGGCGCGACAGTGCAAGTGGTCATGACGGATGCTGCGGCGCAGTTCATCACCCCTGTCACCATGCAGGCTTTGAGCAACCGCACCGTGTATGACTCCCAGTGGGATGCGCGCGAGCGAAACAACATGCCGCATATCAACCTGAGCCGCGAAGCCGATGCTATCTTGATTGCACCTTGTAGTGCCGATTTCATGGCCAAGTTGTTACACGGTCGGGCGGACGATTTGCTCAGCCTCATGTGTCTGGCGCGCCCCATAGGCGCCGTGCCGCTGCTGATTGCACCGGCCATGAACCGCGAAATGTGGGCCCACCCTGCCACCCAGCGCAACCTTGCGCAGTTGCGCTCCGATGGCACGCATGTGTTGGGTGTAGGTAATGGCGACCAGGCCTGTGGTGAGATGGGCGATGGGCGCATGCTGGAGCCCGATGAGCTGCTGGAGGAAGTCATTGCATTCTTTCAGCCTAAGCTGCTGGTGGGGCACAAGGTGGTGGTTACCGCAGGCCCCACGTTTGAGGCCATAGACCCTGTGCGGGGGATCACCAACCTCTCCAGCGGCAAGATGGGTTTCGCCATAGCCCGCGCTGCGCACGAGGCGGGTGCGGAGGTCAGATTGATTGCGGGTCCGGTTGCCCTGATCGCACCTCGGGGGGTAACGCGCCTGGATGTGAGGTCTGCGCTCGATATGCACGCAGCTGCTGTGGATTGCGCGCAGCAGTCCACCATATTTGTCGCAACCGCCGCGGTGGCCGATTGGCGTCCGGCGACAACGTCAGATCAAAAACTCAAAAAAGATAGCGCTGGTACTACACCGCGACTAGAGTTTGTGGAGAACCCCGATATTTTGGCGGAGGTGGCGTCTAGCGAACGCGCCGCGCGTGGCGCGTTGTACTGCGTCGGCTTTGCAGCCGAGAGCCACGATTTATTGGCCCACGCTACAGCGAAGCGATTGCGCAAGAACGTGCCCTTGCTGGTGGGTAATATCGGACCCGCCACGTTCGGGCAAGATGACAATGCGCTGCTGTTGGTAGATGCCCAAGGTGCTACCGAGCTCCCCCGAAACACCAAGCTTGAACTCGCACGCCAATTGGTGGCCGAGATCGCCAAGCGCTTGCCTTCCCATTGAAAGAGAGTCATGAAAATCGACGTCAAGATCATTGATCCCCGACTGCAAAACAATTTGCCGACCTATGCCACGCCCGGCAGTGCCGGGCTGGATTTACGGGCTTGTTTGGACGCGCCCCTCACCTTGGCACCCAACGCCTGGCAGCTAGTCCCCACCGGCATGGCGATTTACTTGGAAGACCCCGCTTACGCGGCCCTTATATTGCCGCGCTCGGGTTTGGGGCACAAACACGGGATTGTTTTGGGCAACTTGGTGGGGCTGATCGACAGTGATTACCAAGGGCAACTTATGGTGAGCGCGTGGAACCGGAGTGAGGTGCCGTTTACCATCGAGCCTATGGAGCGAATTGCCCAGTTGATGATTGTTCCGGTGGTGCAGGTCCAGTTCAATGTGGTCACCGAATTCCCCGCCTCGCAACGCGGGGAGGGGGGCTACGGTTCTACCGGGAAAGCATAAGCCCCTGTTGGGCCTCACTGCGTGGAGTCCCCGCTCCCCCTAAAGACAAAACCCCAGCAGCCGGGCGGAGCCAGTTCTGCGGGGTTCCCGCACTAATGAAGTGTGTCGTTGCCGGGCGCGGTTGCCGGTGCCGGCAGGATGCGGAAAAATCCGGTGCCAAGGGTGCCGGCGTCGATCTCTTCTTCAGTGGCTTCGCGCACGGATTCCACGGTCATCTGGATGCGGATGGCAATGCCCGCCAGAGGGTGGTTTCCGTCCAAGACCACGTGCTCGGGATAGATATCGGTGATGGTGTAAAGCGCATCCTTGGGCGCATCGGGGTTACACCCTTGGGGTAAGGCATAGCCCTCCATGGTCAACCCTTCTTGTAGGTCGGCCGGAAATAGGGCGCGAGGCTCCAGAAAAATCAATTGGTCGTTGAAATCACCGAAAGCTTGATCCGGTTCAATTTGCAGTTGAACCTTGTCACCCGCCGTATGCCCTTGTAAGGCTGCTTCAATCGAGGGCAGCAAGTCGTTGCCGCCCAGCAAAAACTCGACCGGCTCGTCCAAAACGTCCAGTGTTTCGCCCAAAGTGTCTTTCAGCGTCCAGGTCAGGGCAACGACGCATTGTGTGGTGATTTCCATGGGCGAGAATTGTCCCATGAACATTCAAACACCTTTGCAGCTATTGGGCGGCATCAGCCCTGAAACTTTCATGCGCCGTTACTGGCATAAAAAGCCCTTGGTGATCCGGCAGGCCATACCGGGCTTTGAGCCCGTGTTGGAGCGCATTGAACTCCTGGATCTTGCGGCGCAGGAAGAGGTGGAATCGCGCCTGGTCGTCCAAGACACGTCAGGGAAGGGTGGGGGGTGGAAGTTCAAGCGGGGTCCGTTTACCCGGAAGGCCTTGCCTCCGTTCAAACAAGCAGGCTGGACCTTGCTGGTGCAAGGGGTCGATATGCATGACGAGCGCATTCATAGCCTGATCAACCAGTTTCGGTTCGTCCCGGATGCGCGACTGGATGACCTCATGATCAGCTACGCCACCGATCAGGGTGGTGTCGGGCCGCACTTTGACAGCTATGACGTCTTTCTGTTACAGGCGCATGGACGACGGCGTTGGCGCATTGGTCGCCAGAAAGACCTCTCTTTGCAGCCAGATATGCCGCTGAAAGTCCTTGCGAACTTTGAACCGGAAGAAGAGTTTGTACTGGAGCCGGGCGACATGCTCTACCTCCCCCCAAAGTATGCCCACGACGGTATTGCGCAAGGGGAGTGCATGACCTATTCCATTGGTTTTCGCTCCCCGTCACAAACAGAGTTGGCTCAGGAGTTGTTACAGCGCTTGGCAGAGTATGCCGACGATGAGCTGCCGGCCACACTGTATGCCGACCCCAAACAGGCGGCGGTGGAAGCACATGCCGAGGTGCCATTGGCGATGTTGGATTTTGCGCATGCCGCGCTGCAGCGCGCCATCAAGGATCCCAGGGCCATTGCCCGTGCGTTGGGCGAGTATTTGACGGAACCCAAGGCCAATGTTTGGTTTGATGCGCAGGGGCATCGTGCGGTAGGGGGCGTCCAGTTAGACCGCTGCACGCGTATGTTGTACGACGCGCATCATGTGTTCATCAATGGTGAGAGCTACGTGGCATCGGGTCGTGATGCGCAGATCATTAAGCGCTTGGCCGATCAGCGTCAACTCGGTCATTACGACGTTCAACGACTTGGTGCGGCAGCTCTCGATTTGGTGCAGGACTGGTGCGATTCGGGGTGGTTGCATCCGCTAGATTGATTCCCGTCGGCATGCAATCCGATGCGCGGGGTGCGGGCTTGGTGGTTTGGTTTTGTGCCGAATAGGGTTACTGCTTTTGCTTTGAAAGATTTTTCTCTCAACAAGAGGGTTTACCCGCGTATTATTTTTAGTCTTGTATAATTCTTCGGCTTGACAAAAAGAGACCGAATGCTTTTTGTCGAGGCTGGAAGTTCACGCTCCCAGACAATTTCCGGAAATTGTTTCGTTAACTCACTCAAGTTTTTAAAAATGAACAAGTCTCTCGTTTTGGCAGCTGTTATCGCTGCTGCTGCATTGGTTGCTTGCGGTAAAAAAGAAGAAGCAGCTGCTCCCGCTGCTCCAGCACCAGCTGCTGCTCCTGCAGAAGCTGCAGCTCCCGCAGCAGCACCTGCTCCTGCAGCAGCACCTGCTCCTGCAGAAGCCCCAGCAGCTCCCGCAAAGCAGTAATCTGCGAAGCGAAAAAAAACCACCGGAAGGTGGTTTTTTTTCGTCTGCACACTTCGCACACTTGCACAAAATCCGCTTCGCGAGGCTCAGCGATGTGACGTACGCAGTATGACGTGTGCCTTTGACATGTGCGGGCAGGTGCGCGGATGGCGATCTTGCATCTACCTTTGGTTCAATACACCAAGCGCTCAGGGTGAATCTCTTGCAGTATGGTGGTCGCAATCTCTTCGATGGATTTGGTCGTGGTGGATAGCCATCGAATGCCCGTGCGGCGCATCATGGCCTCGGCTTCGCTGACTTCCATGCGGCAGTTTTCAATCGAAGCGTATTTGGAGTTCGGGCGACGTTCATTACGGATCTCAGACAAACGTTCGGGCTGAATCGTGAGTCCAAAAATTTTCCCTCGGTGGGGTACCAATGCTGGCGGGAGCTGGCGGCGCTCAAAGTCTTCGGGGATGAGGGGGTAGTTGGACGCCTTCAATCCATATTGCATGGCGAGATAGAGCGACGTAGGCGTCTTTCCGCTGCGGCTTACGCCCACCAAAATCACATCGCTTTGTTCTAAGTCGCGATTGCTCTGGCCGTCATCGTGCGCAAGCGAAAAGTTGATCGCCTCAATGCGGTCGTGGTATTCCTTGCTCTTGCTGGCGTCGCTGAAACGGCCAATGCGGTGGTTGGATTTAAGTCCCAGCTCTTGCTCCAGGGGGTGAACAAACATTCCGAACATGTCAAGCAGCATGCCCTGACACCCGTCTTGAATGACTTTGAGCACATCCATGTTGACCAGTGTCGTAAAGACAATGGGTTTGTTGCCGTCCACCACCCCCGTATGGTTAATTTGGCGTACAGCCTGGTGCGCCTTGTCCACAGTGTCCACAAACGGCAGGCGCACATGCCGCGCCTTGGTTTCGAACTGGGCCAGTATGGCGTTGCCGAAGGTTTCGGCGGTAATGCCTGTGCCGTCAGAGATGAAAAATACAGTGCGTTGGGGCATGGTGTCCTGGGTAGTGGTGTCAGTCAGATGCAAGCGCGCGGGGGTTTTCCGTAATCGGATTACACGCGGTGCACACCTACAATCAGCGCAATTTAGCGCATTTAGGTACCGGTTACGTTTCCCAAAAAAGCGACAACAGGAAAGTGACAGCTTGCGCGACTCGCGACCGGCATGGTTCGGCGGGTCATGAAAAGGTTTTAACTTCTGGAGCATCCTATGTCTGAACTTTTCAATGCGACCGATCTGGTCGTGCCGTTTGAGCGCTTGCGCATGACGGACGTGGAATCGGTGGGCGGTAAAAACGCCAGTCTGGGGGAGATGATCTCCCAGCTCCCGCAAGGCGTGCGGGTACCCACCGGCTTTGCCACCACGGCCCACGCATTCCGCCAGTTTTTGGCCCACGACGGCTTGGCCGACAAGATCAGCGCCAAGCTCCAGCAC
>JARXAM010000139.1 GCA_029865845.1 Rhodoferax sp.
TCGTGACTCGACGCGAACATTGGCCACCTGCGTGGAACTGATGATGCTGCCGGGCTGCAGCATGCGCGGGTCAATGGTGCCTGAGAAGCGCAGCACATCCACGTTCTGGTTCACACCGATCTGTTTTTCCCCGGCGACCACTAGGTGGCCGTTGGGCAGGGTTTCCATGACGGTGGCGGTAATGGAGCCCGAGAACGTGTTGGCGCTCTCGGTGCCGCCTTTGCCCGAGAAGTTGTTGTTGGTGGCTGCACCGATATTGAGTTTGCCCAGACCCGCCAGTGTCTGATCGGGCAGGGCGGTGATGGCAGAGTCGATGGACGTGTTCCGGTTGACGGTGGACGTGGACTTCTGGCTGGCAGTGACGTTTTCCACAATCTGGATGGTCACCGCATCACCCACCAGGCGGGCGCGACGGTCTTCAAACGCTGGCCGGAACGCCGCTGTCTGGTAGATGCTGCCGTTGGCGGGTTTGGACACCACCGACGCGATGGGAGCTGCAGGTACACGAGGCTCCACAAAGTCGACCGTAACTTTTTGCGGCATTTGCTGGCAACCTGCTGCCAGCAGCACGAGGGCTGTAGCGGCGGCGATGCGGGTGAGGGTGGGGTGCGACATGGCAGCTCCTTACAGCTGGCCGAGCTTTTGCAGCATCTGATCCGAAGTCTGAATGGCTTTGGAGTTCATCTCATAGGCGCGCTGCGTCTGAATCATCGTGACCAGCTCTTGCACCACGTTGACGTTGGAGGTTTCCACAAAGCCCTGCATCAGCGTGCCCAGGCCGTTGGTGCCTGCCGTGCCCGCATTGGGCTGGCCCGAGGCGACGCTTTCGGCGTACATGTTTTGCCCCTTGGGCTCCAGACCGGCGGGGTTGATGAAGCTGGCCAGGGTGATGGTGCCAATGGGCTGGGGTGCCACGTTGCCCGGCACCATGGCGGTGACCGCGCCGTCTTGCCCAATGGCCACGCTGGTGGCATTGGCGGGCACGTTGATGCCGTTGAGGATGGGCAGCCCGTTGGAGGTCACCAGGCGGCCCGCGTTGTCCACCTGGAGCGCGCCGTCGCGGGTGTAGCCCACAGTGCCGTCGGGCATGGTGACCTGGAAAAAGCCGTTGCCCTGAATGGCCACATCCAGGTTGTTGCTGGACTGCTGCAAGTTGCCCTGCGCAAACGAGCGGCTGGTGGCCACGGTGCGCACGCCCAGGCCCAGTTGCAGCCCGGTGGGCAGGGTGGATTGCTCGGACGTGTTGGAGCCCACTTGCCGCAGGTTTTGGTACATCAAGTCTTCGAACACCGCGTGCGACTTTTTGAACCCGTTGGTGGACACGTTGGCCAGGTTGTTGGAGATCACATCCAACTGCATTTGTTGGGCTTCCATGCCCGTTTTGGAGATCCACAGCGAGTTGATCATGGTGTCTATCCTTGCAGGTTGAGGAGTTGGCCGGCCGCGCGGTCATTGGACTCTGCGGTTTGCATCAGCCGGGTCTGGGCTTCAAACTGGCGCGCCGTCTGGATCATGCCCACCATGGCCTCAATCGGGTTCACGTTGGAGCCCTCCAGGGTGCCGGCTTGCAAGCGCGCGTTGTCGTCGGGCAGCAGGGGCTCGCCCGAGAGGGCGCGAAACTGCCCGTCGCCGCCGCGCACCAGCGGGTCTTCGGGGGTGGGTGTCACCATCTTGAGTTTGCCAATCGCGTTGGCGGGTTGGTTGCCCACTTTGGCGCTCACCGTGCCATCGGGCTGAATGGTCAGCTCGGCACCGGGCGGCGAGGTGATGGTGGTGCCGTCGTTGGACAGCACTTGCAGGCCATTGCCGGTGGTGAGCGTGCCGTCGGTGGCGACTTCGATGTGGCCGTTGCGGGTGTAGGCCTCGGTGCCGTCCAGCCCTTGCACAGTGAACCAGGCCTCGCCCCGCGCCATCACGTCCAGGCTGCGGTCGGTGCGCATGGCAGGCCCCGGCGTGTTGAGGTGTCCGGCAGTGGCTTCGAGCGCAAACACGCGGGTGGTGGCCCCTTCGCCGCGCAAGGGCACGGCGCGGTAGGTGGCCAACTGCGCCCGAAACCCGTTGGTCGACAGATTGGCCAGGTTGTTGGACAAGACCGACTGGCGGGCTGCTGCCGCATTCGCGCCGGTCATGGCGGTGTAGATCAGGCGGTCCATGGCGGCTCAGCTCCGAAGGGGGATCAACGCAGGTTGACCAAGGTCGACATGACCTGGTCTTGCGTCTTGATGGTTTGGGCGTTGGCCTGGTAGTTGCGCTGGGCGGTCATCATGTTGACCAGCTCGCCGGTGAGGTCCACGTTGGAGTCTTCCAGCGCGCCCGAGCGCACCTCGCCAAACTTGCCCACGCCAGGGCTGCCCAGCACCGGGTCGCCCGAGGCGTGCGACTGGATCCAGTTGCTGCCACCAATTTGCGTGAGGCCCTGCACGTTGCGGAAGTCCGCCAACAGCAGTTGTCCGCGCGCTTGGGTTTGGCCGTTGGAGTAGCGGGTCGTAATCACGCCCAGCGGGTCGATGGTGATGCCGGTCAGGTCGCCTGCGGTGTAGCCATCTTGCGTGAGGTTGGAGATGGCAAACGAGGTGCCGTACTGGGTGGTTTTTGCCACGTCCAGGCTCACGTCGAAGTTGCCAATCACGTGGTTTTTGGAGGTGAGCGTGAGGTTTTGCGCAGTGGTGGGCGAGACCAGCTTGCCGTTCACGTCGTACTGCAACTGGAACAGCGCGCCCGAGCTGGCCATGGGGGCTGGGGGGGCAATCACGGCGGCTGCGGGCAAGATGCCCGTGGTGGTGTAGGTGGGCAGGCGGGTCAGGTCGCCGGTGGCGTAGGTGGGGCGTTGGGCGGCTGGGGGTGGGTTGGCCGCGTTGTAGGCGGTGTTGGCTACGTCCAGCGCGTCGTTGGCTTTGTTTTTGGCGGTATTGGCCACATGCAAGTCGTAGTTGGACTTGTTGACTGAGCCAATGGTGGCGTTGGCGGCCAGCGTGGTGGCGCCCGCGCCCACGTTGGAGGCGTCAAACACATCCCAGGTGTCCACGTTGACGGCGGGGTTGGCAGCGGGGTTGGGCCCGGTTTTGACAAAGTACAGGCTCACCGGCACCTCGACCCCTTCGGAGTCAAACGCCGTCAAGGTGGTGCCGTAGGTAGAGATAGGCACCGGGGGCGTGGTGTTGGTGGCGACTTGGGCCCGTGCATCGAGGTTGAACTCGGCCTTGATGGCTTTGGTGGCCTGCGCCGCAATGGGGGCGTTGGTGGGCAGCACCAGTTTTTCGGGCGTTTTGCTGGTGGCGTTGCCCAACACGTCGGTGGGGTAGCCCATGACGTTGGCCCCGGTGTTGGTGACCAGGTTGCCCAGCGCATCGAGCTTGAACTGCCCGTCGCGGGTATAGGCGGTCGAGCCATCGGGCAGCGTGAGCTGGAAGAAGCCCCCACCATTGACGGCCACATCCAGGTTGTTGCCCGAAATGCTGATGTTGCCCTGGGTGAACTGCTGGGCCACCCTGCTGACCGCCACGCCAATGCCGTCACCAGTGCCGGTGCCCGAGGTGCCTAGCTGCGAGGCCACCAAGGCCGAAAACTCGGTGCGCGAATACTTCATGCCCACCGTGTTGGCGTTGGCGATGTTGTTGCCGATCACGTCCAGGTTTTTGCTGGAGGCGTTCAGCCCGGAGAGTCCTGTTTGAAAGCTCATGGTGCGGTCCTCGTCAAAAGGGGGGGATCAAAGGATGGATTTCACAGCGCTGTAGGCCACCGGGCTGCGCCCGGCGAGCTGCAGCGTCATGACGCCGTTGTCGCTGCCCACGGCGGTGACGGTGTCCCGCGCCAGTGCCGTGCTGCGCACGGTTTGCCCGCTTTGGGTGGCAGTGACTTTGAAGGTCACGTTGCCCACGCCGGGGTACTTGGAGGCGTCCCACTGGAAGTCGCGCTGCCCTGCAGGCAAAGCGCCCAGGGTCAGGGTGTCGAGCACCTGGCCGCCCGCGGTTTTGATGTCGATGGTGACTTTGTCGGCCTTGCTGTCCAGCGTCAGCGCCCCACGGGCCACACCGTCTTTTACCGACAGCGTGTTGGACTCGACCAGCACATCGTGGCCCACCATGTTGGCGCCTTGCAGCACCTGCATGGAGGCAAACTGCTCGGCCATGCTCTTCATGGTGCTGTTGAGCTCTTGGATGCCCGAGACCGTGTTGATCTGCGCAATCTGGCTGGTCATTTGCGCGTTGTCCATGGGGTTCATCGGGTCTTGGTTGTTGAGCTGGGCCACCAAGAGCTTCATGAAGCGGTCGCTCTGCTCCTGGGCACTGACGGTGCCCTTGCTTTTACTGGCGGTTGCCGCAGTGGTCGCAGTGGACGGGGAGGGGGTGATGGCGGTGGTCATGGTGATTTTTGCGGCGAAGTTACTGGCCCATTTGCAGTGTCTTGAGCAGCAGGCTCTTGGCGGTGTTCATCACCTCCACGTTGTTTTGGTAAGAGCGCGAGGCGGAAATCATGTTGACCATCTCCTCCACCGGGTTCACGTTGGACTGGGTCACATAGCCTTCGGCGTCGGCCGATGGGTGCATGGGGTTGTGCACGCGGCGCAGGGGCTCTTTGCTCTCCTGGATGGAGCGCACCTTCACGCCCGAGGCGGCCTCGGTGCCCATGCGCACGGTCTCAAACACCACTTGGCGGCTGCGGTAGCCCTGGCCATCGGGGCCCGCCACGGCATCAGCGTTGGCCAGGTTGCTGGCCACCACGTTGAGGCGTTGCGACTGGGCGCTGACGGCGCTGCCGCTGACGCCAAAGATGGAAAACATGGACATGGGGGTGTGCCTCCGTCAGCTAGTCAAAAGTATCACTGGCCCTGGATCGCGCTCAAGAGCGTGCGGGAAGAGCCGTTAATGAAACGAAGGGTCGCCTCGTAGCGCACCGAGTTGTCCACGAAGTTGGCGCGCTCGCGGTCCAGGTCTACGCTGTTGCCATCCATGGCAGGCTGCGTTTGCAAGGTGTAGCCCAGCGCGTTGCGCTCACCGATGGTGCTGCCCTCGATGGCAGAGAGCGCGATGTGCCGCTGGTGGGTGATGCCGTCGGCGGGCGCGGCGGACGACGAGGGTGCCAAGGCGATGGCCGGGCCGGAGGTGGCATCCGCCATGGCCTGCTTGAAATCGAAGTCGCGGCCAGAGTAGCCGGGGGTGTCGGCGTTGGCGATGTTGCTGGCAATGATGCGTTGGCGCTCCGAGCGCAGCACCAGCCCTCTCGACTGAAAGTCCAACGCGGCGGTGAGATGGGGAAGCATGCGGTACCTCGGCAACTAAAGCGCCCCACCGGGCAGGTGCACGGCGCAGGACGTACGGCAATTATGGAAATGACTTTAATTTCTGAGCGCCGGAATAAGCGGCACAAAGCGGTGCAATTGCCCGCTTTGCCGTGCGCCCGGATTTTTATAGTGAAGGCCTCCTTGGAGGTCCTTATGTGGCATGGAACGTTGCGTGCAACCCCTCAATTTTTTCCCCCTCGCGCACGTCGCCTGGGGGCTGTAGCGCTGCTGTGTGCGGGCGCGCTGGCCCAGGCGCAAGAGCACAGTGGCGCCGCCGTGCAGGCCCTGGCCCAGAGCTGGGCCGCGCAGGCCGTGGCGCGCCAAGCGGCCCCTGATGGCAACGCCCTGCGCATGGAAGCCAGCGTGGGTGCGCTGGATGCGCGGGTCAAGCTGGCCCTGTGTGCTGCGCCCGAGGTTTATGTGCCCGCTGGCGCGCGCCTGTGGGGCCGCAGCCGCATTGCGGTGCGCTGCACCGACGGCATGGCCCGCTGGAATGTGACGCTGCCTGTCACCGTCAAAGCCATGGGCGAAGCCTGGGTGCTGCGCCAGCCCGTGGCAGCGGGCAGCACGGTGGGCGACAACGATGTGGTGCGGGCCTGGGTCGATTGGGCCGAAGATCCGCAGCCCGTGCTGGCACAGCGAACCGCCTGGTGGGGGCAAACCGCCACGCGCGCATTGCCTGCCGGTCAGGCCCTGCGCCAGGGCATGGTGCGCCCGGCCCAGGTGTTTCAGGCCGGGGCCTTGGTCAAGGTGGTGGCCCAGGGGCCCGGATTTCAGGTCAGCAGTGAGGCCACGGCCTTGTCTGCCGGGGTGGTGGGGCAGGCAGCGCGGGTGCGCATGGACAATGGCCGCATTGCCTCGGGCACCGTGCTGGACACGCGCACCGTGCAAATTGATTTGTGAGGGCGATTTGTTGTGAAAAAACCCCTCAAGTTGCTCGCGAATGGTCCGATAACCCACGTACGAGGCTACCCTCGCCGTAGTTTTGGAGAACGCGATGAAAATTGGTCAACCCACAGATATCCCCACACCGGTCACGCCCGCCGTGTCCGCGGCTGCCCAAAAGGCGGCCCTGAACAACACGGCTGCGGCCAACGCGAACACCACGGCGACACAGGGCACCCGCTCGGCGGGAGTGGCGGTGACGGTGTCTACCGCAGCCCGAGCGTTGGAAAAGCCCGACCCCAACGAAACGGCCGATGTGGATACGGCCAAGGTCGCCGCGGTGAAGGCCGCGATCGAGGATGGCTCCTACACGGTGAACGCCGAGGCCATTGCCGACCAATTGCTTGCCAACGCGCAGGAAATGCTGGATCGCACCCGGCGATAGACGGCTGTCGCCTGCGTATCCCCCCAGGTACAAAGGCGCTGCCATGAACCCCACTCCATCGATCCATCTCCCCTCTCCAGACGCCTATTTCGACGCGCTGGAAACGCACTTTCACCAACTATCGGCCGCGGTGTCTGCCGGTGATATCGACGCGCTGCCCACGCTGGCTGCCCAGGTGCAGGGCTTGGCCGTTGCACTGGCCAGCGACTGGCCTGCAGTACGCGGCCACGGTGACAACGACACGCGCCATCGCCAGCGGGTGCGCGCCATGGCCGACGGCCTGAACCTGGTGCGCGCCAACCTGCTGCGGCGCAGCAGTGTGGTCGAGCAAGCCCTGCACGTGCTGATGCCTGCGGCCACCGACCCCACCTATGCAGGCGGGGGCAGTTATGGCGCAGGCCCCAAGTCCTCGGGCCGCCTGCCCCGGCTGTCGGCCTGAGGCAGGGCGGCCTTCATCTACCCCTTCTTAGTTAGGCAGCACCGTCAGGCTGTCCACATCGGGGCCGTTGGCTCCGGTGGTGGACAAGCGCACCTTGACGGGCACGTTGCCGGGCAGGGGCGTGGTCATGGAGAAGTTTTTCCACGTGGACCAGCTTCCGGTGGGGGTGAACAGGGCTTGCGGTGCCACGCTCACACCGTTGACCTCCACTGCCAAGTTGCGGCCCATGGCGGAGCCCAGTGCGTAGCGGATGTTCAGCTGGTAAGTGCCGGCTTTGGGGGCCACCACGGTCCACTCGATGGAGTCGCCCGAGGCGTTGACAAAGTCCACATAGCCACTGCCGGTAAAGGCGCCTGTGACAAGCTTGGGCGTGCTTCTCAGGGTCCTGGCGACAGCCCCGGTGGTGACTGCGGTTTCGGCTTCGTAGACACCGCGCGTTTTGGCAAGTTGTGCCTCATGGATGTTGAGGGGGGTCACGGTGCTTGCACCGCTTTCTATCCAGCGGTCGGCGTTGGTGGTGTCAGTGGTGTAACCGTTGAGCCCCACCACCGTCATCAAGGGGAACTCGGTGGCCACTGGCAGCGCTTGCAGCTTGCCGTTGGCTGTGATGTTCCAGAACGTCTCGTGCCTGCCAGACTGTGGGCCACGCTTGGTGGCACCGCCCCACTTATAGACCTCTGTGCCGTCTGCCGTGTGCAGGTTGGTAAACACGTTGTCATAGGGGGCGGCCCGGTGGTGGTCCAAACGTGCCTTTTGGAAGGTGCTGTTTGCAAACACATTGCCATTGGCATAGGCTTCCACCGTCAAGTCGTGGGTGCAGTAGGTGTTGGTAAACCGCATGCGGTTGAACAGGTTGTCTTGCGACAAGATCGACGCGTTAAAGCCGTGGTGGCAGGTTTCGCCCACGCGCTTGTTCGCCCGCACGGTGATGTCTTGAAACTGGCCGTTGTAGACAAAGGCCCGCGCGTTCACGGCGTAGTCGGCATCCACGATTTCTACGTCGCGCACCCACACGTCGGTGGCTTGGCGCAGAAACACGGCGTTAAAGCCGGCTTCGGAGTTGTGCGCTTTTTTGGCCACGCCCGCAAACTCAAAGGTCAGCCCTTCCACGCCCACGTCCTGCACGGTGGGGTCGTGCCGGTAGATTTGGGCACTCCACTCCTTTTTGACATCCACATGCAGCGGGCGGTCCAGGGTGATGGTGTTGCCGTCAATTGCGGCTACCTTGAACACCCAGTCCACCAGTTTGGTGTTGCTGCCCAACTCTCCGGCTACGTAGGCGATTTGATCCGACTGCGGAGCCAGGTTGCCCTGCAGGTGCCTGACCAGCCCGCGCGCTGCGTTGTCGAACTCCACCAGCCGCAGGGTCTGCCCCACCGCAATGTCGCGTACATCGTCCAGCTTGAGCGTGAGGCTGCCGCGTTTTTCTTCACCGATAGCCAGGCTCAAAGGGCCGCCTTTTTGCTCGCCCTCAATCCAGACAAAGCCGCCCTGGTAAGGCCAATCGGCCTTTTGTTGGGGCAGGATGTCCGACAGCGACTTGGGCATGTAAAGCACCGACTTGCCTTGCCCTTCACCCATGAGGGTGATGTTGCTCTTGGCAATTTTGAGGATGTCTTGGATTTTGTAGCGGCCAGCGGGGATGAGCAGTGCCCCGTTTTCGGTGGCGGCAATGGCCTTGATGAAGGCGTTGGTGTCGTCGGCCACGCCGTCGCCCACCGCACCAAAATCTTTCACGGTTCTCACCACGGCGCGCGTGGGAATGGCCGATTTTTGTGATTTGTAGCCAGCACTGGAGAAGTCAGTCACGCGGCTGTCGGGCTTCCACAGTTCGCCGTGTGTGCCCCATAGTTTGGAGGTGGTTTGCGCACCGGCCATGCCGACCACAGAACATAAAGCAAGTGTCGCAGCAGGCCTGAGGGCCGCCCGCACTTTCTTTCCAACGATGTTTTTCATTTGTATTACCTTATTGAAGTGTAGTTTTGCAAACTCCCGCTTGGCGCGAAAATTTGCGGCTATGAGCCTACACCGCCACATAAGGAATAACCATTGGGGCTTCTACGCACGCACGGCCAACAATGCAGAGCGGATGCGCGCCGTCGCCATCCGCGATCAGGCGCTACTTAGGTCGGACCGTCAAGCTGTCTAGGGCAGGGCCATTGCCTCCCGTGGTGGATAGTCGCACCTTGATGGGTACGTTATCTTTCAGGGGCGTTGGCATCGTCACGGAGACGTCTTTCCACACAGACCGGCTTCCGGTGGGGGCGAACATTACCGCGGTTGCTGCGGTGTCATCGCCCACTTGTACCGCGAGGCTGCGGCCCACAGGCGCATCCAAGGCGTATCGGAAGGTCAGCTTGTAGGTGCCGACTTTGGGTGCATACACTGTCCATTCAATGGCGTCGCCCATGGCGTTGACAAATTCCACGTAGCCACTGCCGGTAAAGGAGCCCTTAGCAAGGTTCGGTGTGTTTTTCTGGGTCTTGACTCGGGCCCCTGTAGTGACTGCGGACTCTGCCTCGTATACACCGCGTATCCGGGTGAGTTGTGCCTGGTGGATATTTTGTGGCGCTACGCTGCTGGTGCCGCTTTCAACCCAGCGGTTGAGTCCTGTGGTGTCGTTGGTGTAGCCGTTGAGCCCTACAACCGTCATCAAGGGGAACTCTGTGATGCCGGGCAGTGCCTTTGGTAGCTTGCCGTTTGCACTGATATTCCAAAAGGTCTCGTGCCTTCCAGACTGTGGGCCACGGCCCTTGGCTCCGCCAGATTTGAAGAGCATTGTTCCATCCACCGTATGGAGGTTGGTAAACAGGTTGTCGTAAGCGGCGGCCCTATGGTGGTCCAACGTTGCTCTTTTGAACGTGCTGTTTTCAAACACGTTGCTGTTGGCATAGGCCTCTACGGTCAAGTCGTGGGTGCAATAGGTGTCAAACCGCATGCGGTTGAACAGGTTGTCCTGCGACAAAATGGACGCGTTGATTCCGTGGTGGCAGGTCTCGCCCTTGCGGTTTTGGGCACGCAATGTGATATCTTGGAACTGGCCTTGGTAGACAAACGCGCGCGCATTGATGCCGTAGTCGGCATCCACTATTTCTACATCTCGCACCCATACGTCGGTTACTTGGCGAAAGAAAATGGCGTTAAATCCGTCCTCTTTCAGATGCTCCTTTTTGAGGACACCGGGAAACTCAAAGGTCAGTCCTTCCACGCCCACGTCCTGCACGCTGGGGTCGTGCCGGTAAACTTGCGCGCCCCACTCATTTTTGACATCCACCCGCAGGGGGCGGTCCAGGGTGATGGTGTTGCCCTTGATAGCCACGACCTTGAACACCCAGTCCACCAGCTTTTTGGCGTCGCCCAACTCGGCGGCCACATAGGCCACTTGGCCCGGTTGGGCTGGCAGCTTGCCTTGCAGGTGCTCGATGAGGGTGTGCGTTGTGGCACTGGCATTGAGATTGTCAAACTGCACCAGTCTGAGGGTTTGCCCCACCGCAATATCGCGGATGTCTTCCAGCGTGAGCGTTGCGCTGCCGCGCGTTTCTTCGCCGATCACCCTACTCAAAGGGCCACCGTTTTGCTCCCCTTCAATCCAGACAAAGCCACCCTTGAACGGCCAATCAGCCTTTTGCTCTGGCATGAGTTCAGACAGCGATTTCGGGAAAACAAGTACCGACTGTCCCTGCCCCTCTCCCTTGAGCGTGATATTGCTCTTGGTGATTTTCAGGACGTCTTGGACTCGATACCGTCCTTGGGGTATGAGCAGCGCCCCGTTTTCAGTCGCGGCAATGGCTTTGATGAAGGCGTTGGTGTCGTTGGCGACGCCGTCACCCACAGCACCAAAATCTTTGACGTTTTTTACAACTGCTCTGTCGGGAATGTCGGATTTTTGTGATTTGTAGCCGGCGCTGGCGAAGTTGGAGATACGGTTCCCGTTCTTCCACAACTCTCCTTTTACTCCCCACAATTTCGATGTGGTTTGCGCACCGGCCATGCCAACAACAGAGCACAAGAGCAGTGTTGCGATGGGCGTTAACGCGCCTCGCACAGAAGGGGCGGCGAGAGTTTTCATGGGTAGTTCCTTGGTGAGACGTAGTGATGCAAGACACCACGCGAAGCACGATGCTGCAATTTAGATTACGTCGACAGGCAAAGAAAACACATTGGGGTTTTCCCCTTTTGGGAAAACTTGGGAAAAATTAGAGAAAGTTAAATGAACTTCCTGTGAGTTCCACGCGTTGGCGTGTGGGGGCACATTCAATGGTTGCGCATCTTGGCGCGCAGGCGCGCAATGGATTGGCTGTGCAACTGGCACACGCGGGACTCGGTCACATCCAACACCGCTGCGATCTCTTTGAGGTTCATGTCCTGCTCGTAGTACATGCTCATGATGTGCTGCTCGCGTTCGGGCAAGGACTTGATGGCCTGCACCAGCGACTGGCGCAGGCGCTGGTCGCGCAGCATGTTCAGCGGGTCGGCGTCCACGTCGGCCACATGCCGGTCGAGGTAGGTGTCGTCGTCCTCGTTGCGGCGCGTCATGTCCTCCAGGTACACCAACTGGGTGCCCCGCACTTTGCCCAGCAGCGACTGGTAGTCGGGCAGGGACATGCCCAGCTCGGCGGCGATTTCGGACTCTGCGGGGCTGCGGCCCAACTGGTGTTCGAGTTTGCGCAGCGCGGTTTCTATCTCTTTTTGGCTTTTGCGCGAGCCGCGCGACATCCAGTCGTTCTCGCGCAGCTCGTCGAGCATGGCGCCCCGGATGCGCTGGGTAGCAAAGGTTTCAAACTGCACGCCTTGTGAGGCCTCAAAGCGTGAGAGTGCATCCGACAGGCCGATCAGCCCCACCTGGATCAGGTCGTCCACCTCCACGCTGGGCGGGAGCTTGGCCATCATGTGGTGCGCCAGCCGCCGCACCAAGGGCTGGTACTGCTTGATGAGCGCAGTGCGTTCGAGTTGCCCCTTGGCGGTGTACATCAATGTCTCCCTGCGGGCCGTGGTTTGCTGAATGATTGTCGTGTCAGGTGGGGCGCATACGCCCAACCCGCCTCCAGGGGCATGGCGCTTTCCAGCAGGCCCAGCGCCAAGCGTTCAATGCTGGCACTGGGGCGTGTTTCGCCGGGGGCTGCCTGAATGTGCAGGGGCCTGACCTCGTAGTTCAAGAAGTACCGGGCACAGTCCCCCAGGCTTTCAGGCACCGGGCCTGCACTGGCTTGGCGCGCATCCACCATGTTGACAATGGTAGGTTCAACCTTGGCCTTGAGCAACAGGCGTTTGAGGGCCAAATAGGTGGTCAATAGCGATGTCTTGGCTGACGACATGGCCAGCAAGGGGCGCACCTGGCTGCCCCGCAGCAAAGGCGTGAGCGACTGCGCCGTGGCGTAGACAATGACCACGCTCTCGGGCGGAAAAAACGAACCGCAGTTGGCAATGCCGCAGCCGCCATGGTGGCCAGCTGCGCCCAGGCTTTGCAGGCCCAGCCCGGCGGGAAGGATGCTCCAGCTCGGCGCATCGGTGGGGCGGGCGGTGGAGCAGTGAAAGTTCAGTATTTGCTCCAGGCCGGGGTTCTCGGGGGTTTCCAGCACCGATCCGTCGAGCACGGTGACGGCGTAGCCAAAGCCCACCAGCGCTGCGCACACGCGCAGCAACAAGGGCAGTTCGGCCTCTTCGTCGCCATGGCTCACCATGGCCAGGAGCTTGGGGGTCAGGGGCACGGCCAAGTCCATCAACCCGGCGGCCTGGTGGGGCGGTCTGTCAAGCATGCATGCGCCCCTTGGGAGTGGAGGAGGGTGCCGATTGGCTGAAGAAGAACCCCAGGTCACTGGTCTTGGGGTCGTATGCAGATACGCCCGAGCTGCGCATGGAGTTGCGCACCAGCTTGGCAGCAATGGCGGGCTCCCAGTCTTCGGGCACACGCTGGCCGGTGGTGGTGCCGCGCAGCAGCAACTGGTGGCGCACACAGGCGTCAATGGCGGGGCCGAGTTTGACGGCTTCATCGGTCTTGGAGAGGATCACCTGTTGGGTGCTGCGCCCCTTGAAGCAGGCCACCGCCTCGTCCATGGTGTCCCCATGGCCCCCGGCATTGAGCACCAGCAGGCGTTTGATGTCGGGCAGCTCCAGCAGCTCTTGCAATTCGCGTTTGCGCGGGTCGCGCGGGGCAATGCCGGTGGTGTCAATCAACACCATTTTTTTGTTGGACAGTAGGCCCAGCAGGTCTTGCAGGGCGGCCTTGTCGTGCGCCAGGTGGGCCACCACGCCCAGCATTTTTCCGTAGGCGCGCAGTTGCTCGTGGGCCCCAATGCGGTAGGTGTCCAGGGTGATCAGGCCCACGCTGTGGGGGCCGTGCATGCGGGCGCACAGCCCAGCAAGTTTGGCGGCGGTGGTGGTTTTGCCCACGCCGGTGGCTCCCATCAGGGCGAACACGCCGCCCTCGTCGTGCAAGGACACGGTGCCCGCGTCGGTGTGCAGGTTGCGCTCCAGCACGTCCAGCACCCAGCGCACCGACTCGGAGGCGTCCATGTCCTCGGGCAGGCGCTCCAAAATGGCACGCGAGAGGGTGGGTGAGTAGCCCGCCCGGATCATCTTGAGCATCATGTGCGACTGGATGGGGTTTTGCTTGGCCTGCCCCAGCCAGGTGAGGGTATTGAAGCGGTCCTCAATCAAGTCTTTCATGGCCTGTAGCTCGTCCATCACCACCTTGTTGACCTGGGCGGGCGCGGCCACCGGCGCGGGCTTGCGCTCGGGTGCGGGGCGCTTGGGCTGGGCCTCGATGTCCATGGCGATGCGCTGCGTCAGTGTCGCCGGGGCGGGCCGCGCAGGTGCCGGTGCTGCTACGGGGGTGGCTTGCGGCGCAGCATCGTCCGCCGGTGTGGCGGGTGCGTTGGCGGCGGCCGCCTGAGCCCGCCTGCGCAGCATGCGCTCACGCACGTAGTCTTGGAAGGAGAGCGTGCTCATGGCGAGCTGCTCTGCGTCTTCTTCGACCTTGCTGGCCACCTCGCGGTAGCTGCCCGAGGCGGTGCGCGCAGGCTCTGTACGGGCCGGTGCAGCAGGGGGCACGGCCGATTCGAGTGCGGCCAGGCTTTCTTCTGCCGTAGCGACCACTTCCACGCCATGGGCCGTGGGCCGGTTGGACAAAATGAGGGTGCCTTCGCCAAATGCCTTGCGTGCTTTGGCAAGGGCTTCGCGGGAGGTGGCGGCTGTAAATCGTTGGACGTTCATGGTGTTGCGCCTCTCAATATCGGACCAATGCGGATCGTGTGGGTTTCTGGAATTTCACTGTGCGCCAGCACTTGCAGGCGCGGCGCGACCCGGCGCACCAACCGGGCGATGGCGCTGCGTATGGCGTCGGGCACCAGCAGGCAGGCGGGCACGCCCACCTCTTCTTGTTTCATGGCGGTCTCTGCGGCGCTGCGGGTCAGCATGTCGGCCACACCGGGGTCTAGCGCAGCGCCCGATGGGCTGGCCAGGGCTTGCACCAGCAGGCGCTCCAGGCCGGGGTCGATGGCGATGACTTGTAGCTCTTTGGTGGGGCCGTAAATCTGCTGCACGATGGCCGGTGCCAAGGCCACGCGCACCCGCTTGGCCAGCTCGACCGGGTCGGTGGTGGCGCTGGCATGCTCGGCAATCGATTCGATGATGGTGCGGATGTCGCGGATGTGCACCGACTCCTCCAACAACAACTGCAACACCTTCTGGAAGACAGCTACCGAGACCATTTTGGGAACCACCTCTTCAATCAATTTGGGGGCCAGCTTGGCCACGTGTTCCACGAGCTGTTGGGTTTCTGTGCGGCTCAGCAACTTGCCCGCCTGGACTTGCATCAAGTGTGACAAATGGGTCGCCATCACGGTCTCGGAATCAACCACGGTAAACCCGGCCATTTGCGCGGCTTCCTTTTGCCGTTCGTCGATCCAGTGCGCTGGCAAGCCAAACGCGGGGTCGGTGGTGGCGTTGCCAATCAGCGGGGTGGAGATGCCGCCGGGGTTGATGGCCAGAAACATGCCGGGGAAGGCCTCGCCTTCGCCCACAATCACGCCGCGCAAAGTGATGCGGTAGTCGCTGGGCTTGAGCTCGAGGTTGTCGCGCACGTGCACCGAGGGCGGCAAAAAGCCCACCTCTTGCGCAAACTTGCGCCGCACCCCTTTGATGCGGTTGAGCAAGTCGCCCTGGCGGGTTTTGTCCACCAAGGCAATCAGGCGGTAGCCCAGCTCCAAGCCCAGTTGGTCCACGGGTTGCAAGTCGTCCCAGGTGGCGTCGCCCTCACCGGTAGGGGCCGCAGCGGGGGGCTCGGCCTCACGCGCCACGGGGCGGTTGGCCAATGCCCATGCGGCATATGCCAACACAGCACCAATGCTCAGAAAAACGAAGTGCGGCATGTTGGGTATCAGCCCCAGCACCAGCATGATGCCCGCCGTGATGCCCAAGACCTTGGGCGAAGCAAACATCTGGCCCACAATTTGTTTGCCAATGTCTTTGTCTTTGCCCACGCGCGACACCACCATGGCGGCGGCCACCGAGATCAACAGGCCGGGTATTTGGGCCACCAGCGCGTCGCCCACGGCCAGCAAAATATACGAGTTCGCGGCCTGCGAGGCGCTCAGGTCGTGTTGCAAGATGCCGATGGCAAAGCCGCCAAAAATGGTGATCAGCAAAATCAAAATGCCGGCCACGGCATCGCCGCGCACGAACTTGGAGGCACCGTCCATGGAGCCAAAAAACTCGGCCTCTTCGCCAACTTCGGCGCGGCGGCGTTTGGCCTCTTTTTCGTCGATCAGCCCGGCGTTGAGGTCAGCGTCCACCGCCATTTGCTTGCCCGGCATGGCATCCAGGGTAAAGCGGGCGGATACCTCGGCGATGCGTTCCGCACCCTTGGTCACCACCACGAAGTTGATCACCACCAAAATGGCAAACACAATCAGGCCGACCGCAAAGTTGCCCCCGATCAGGAAGTGGCCAAACGCCTCGATCACCGCACCGGCAGCACCGGGGCCGGTGTGCCCTTCGAGCAGCACCACGCGGGTGGAGGCCACGTTGAGCGACAAGCGCATCAGGGTGGTGAGCAAGAGCACCGAGGGGAAGGCCGCAAAGTCCAGCGGGCGGACCATGTAGGCCGCCACCATCATCACCATCAGCGCTACCGCGATGTTGATGGTGAAAAACATGTCCAGCAGCAGCGGAGGCAGGGGCAGCACCATCATGGCCAAAATGGCCACGACCAGCACCGGCGCGGCGACGCCTTGCATCAGCCCGGCATGGCGGGCGTACCACTGTCGCACGGAAGTGAGTGAGGCGTTCATACGGGGGTGGCTTTCTGGGTCTTAGTCAGCGGGTCCAGCTCCGGGGGCACCTCGGGCTGTGGAACATCGGTGGGCATGGCGCCCTCGCCCCGCAGGGCGGCACGCAAGCGATACACGTAGGCCAGCACCTGGGCCACAGCGGTGTACAGCGTGGCGGGAATGTCTTGGTCCAGTTCGGCGTTGGCATACAGCGCGCGTGCGAGCATGGGCGACTGCAGCACCGGGATGGCGTGTTGCTTGGCCACATCGCGAATGCGCATGGCCAACAAGTCGGCCCCCTTGGAGATCACGCGCGGGGCCCGCATGGTGGCGTCGTCGTAGCGGATGGCCACGGCAAAGTGGGTGGGGTTCATCACCACAAAGTCGGCCTTGGGCACAGCACCCACGCTGCTTTTTTGGGCCATCTCGCGCTGCTTTTGGCGCAGCTTGCCTTTGAGCTCGGGGTTGCCGTTGGATTCTTTGCTCTCTTCTTTCACCTCTTGGTGCGACATCTTCATTTGTTCGTTGAAGAGAAAGCCCTGCAGCGGCACGTCGACCAGCGCGGCCAACAACACGACCAGCAGCATCAGGCCTACACCGCCCGTGATCCACTGCGTCAGGTGGGCCAACGCAGCGGGCGAGGGCTGCAGCATCATGGCGGCCATTTCTTGCATGCCCGCGTGCAAAAAGCCTGCGGCCACAGCCAGCAGCAGCCCGGTAAGCACCAGCATCTTGGCGGTGTCTACCAGCTTCTTTTTGGAAAACATGTTGGCCACGCCCGACAGCGGGTTGATGCGCGAGAAGTCGGGCATCAAAGGCTTGAGGCTGTACACCCAGCCACCGGAGGCTACGCTGGCGGCAATGGCCGCCGCCGTCACGATGGCGGCAAACCCAAAGCACACCGCAGTGCCCAGGGTGCTGGCGTCGCCCAGCCGTTGCACCATGGTGGCGGTGCGCTGCACGGTGCTGGCATCAAAGCTGAGCTGCTGCACCATGCTGCGCTTGAGGGTTTCAAACACCAGGGGAGAGATGGCCAGCAGCGCAAGCGCACCGACCCCCAACACCGCCAGGTGTGACAGGTCTTGCGAGCGGGTAACCTGGCCGTCATCGCGCGCTTTTTGGAGCTTGCGTTCTGAGGCCGGTAAATGGCGATCTTGGCTGCCTTGTTCCATGGTGGTGAGACTCGTGTGGTCTCACCATTGTCGCGAGCGCCCCTGAAAACTAAAGCGCGAAAAGCGGGGTGTTTTCCCCTTTTTGCACAGGCCTAAAAGCCCAGGCTCGCGAGCAAGTCGTCCACCTGGGATTGGTCGGTCACCACCTCTTGGTTGGCCTGCCCCTCCACCACCGGTCCGGCCAATGCGGGCTGGTAGTCGTGGGCTGCCGCCGCTGCGGCGGCGCGTGCGATATCCGAGGGGGCGGTCTGGATGAGCAGCAGCACCAGTTGCTCTTCGATGGTGGCGGCCAGATTCACCACCTTGGCAATCACCTGCCCGGTGAGGTCGTGAAAGTCTTGGGCCATCATGATTTCGGTGAGGTGGGCGTCCACTTTTTGGCTGGCCTGGTCCACGTCCGTGATGAAGTTCATCACATGCCCCTTGGCCACGGCGGCCACCGGGTCCTTGACGATCAGCTCGCCAATGCGGCGGGTCTCGGTGGCAATGAAGTCGTGCTGGGCTTTGGCCTGGTCTACCTGGTTGAGTACCTTTTCGGCGGCCTGTCCGGTCAGCCGGGCGATGTAGGAGAGGCGGCTTTTGGCATCGGGCAACTCGCCAGCCCAGTTACGCACTTTTTCTGCCAAGCCCAGGCCGTTGAGTGAGTCGTGCAACTGGCGGGTCAGGGCCCCCAATTGCTGGTGAATCTCCACGGCGCTCAGTGGCGCTGGGGGCGTGGGCGTGGAGTCCGCTGACATGGTTACTTGAGTCCGAGCTTGGTCAAGATGTGGTTGACCTTGTCTTCCAGCGTGGCCTTGGTAAAGGGCTTGACGATGTACCCCGCCGCGCCTTGCTGGGCTGCCAACACGATGTCTTCTTTGCGGGCCTCAGCGGTCACCATGAGCACCGGAATGTGTTTGAGCTTCTCGTCCTTTTTGACCTCGGCCAACAATTGAAACCCGTTCATGTTGGGCATGTTGATGTCGCTCACCACAAAGTCAAAGCTGGTGTTGCGCAGCTTTTGCAGGGCCACCACGCCGTCCTCGGCCTCGTCTGCGTCGGCGTAGCCGCTTTCCTTCAAGAGGTTTCGCACAATCCGTCGCATGGTGGAAAAGTCGTCAACGATGAGAAAGCGCAATTCTTTGGACATAAATAACCTTTGGCCGTACTGTCTCGGATTTTAACTACTGCTACTGAATTTTTTAGTTTTCACGGACCGGTTTTTGCGTCGGTGCTTGGCACGGCTACCGGTTCTTCGGTCGGATCCAGCGGGACCGCTACGGGGCCGAGCAGCCTTTCCTCTGCGTCCTTGGTCATCACCAGAATACTAATGCGCCGGTTTGCCGGGCTCAAGGGATTTTGCGGCTCCGCCAGCAGGCTTGACGCCATGCCCACTACCCGGGCGAGTTTGCCTTCGGGCATACCGGCGGCAATCAATTCGCGGCGGCTGGCGTTGGCCCGGTCTGCCGACAGTTCCCAGTTGCTGTAGCCCCGCGCCGCGTTGCCATAGGGGGTTTGGTCGGTGTGGCCGTCCAGGCTGATGCGGTTGTCCACCTCGGCGAGGGTGACACCGATTTCGCGCAAGATGTCGCGCATGTAGGGTTTGACCGCCGCACTGCCGATGTCAAACATGGGGCGCCGCTGGTCGTCCACGATCTGGATTTGCAGGCCATCGGGCGTGATCTCCAGCTTGATTTGCGAGCTGAACTCCGCCATTTTGGGGTTGTTGGAGATCACACTGGCGATCTTGGCTGCCAGCGCCGCCAGGGTTTGGGCGTCTTTTTTGGCACGCTCGATGCGACGCTGGTCGCCCGCAGGCTTTTTAGCCTTGGGGTCTGCGCCTTCGCCGCGCTTGGCCTGCCCGACGGACTGGGTCAGGTCGTTACCGCCGCCATTGACGATGCTGTTGCTGCCGCCCGCGCCGGGGCCGCCTTGCAGCGCCACTTTGAGCGGTGACTGAAAGTAATCAGAGATGCCTTTTTTGTCGCCCTCCGTGGTGCTACCCAGCAACCACATCAGCAAAAAAAAGGCCATCATGGCCGTCACGAAGTCGGCATAGGCAATCTTCCAGGCACCCCCGTGCGCCGCGTGGCCCCCCTTTTTGACCCGCTTGATGATGATCGGCTGGAGCTTTTTTGCGTCGGTGGCCATGCTCAGACGCTCGCCGGCTTACTTCTTCTTGACATGGGCTTCCAGCTCAGAGAAGGAGGGCCGCTCGGTGGAGTACAAGACTTTGCGGCCAAACTCGATCGCGGTGGACGGGTTGTAGCCCTGCATGCTGGCCAGCAGCGTGGTCTTGATGCACTGAAACTCTTTGCTGCCTTCTTCTACCTTTTGCTCCAGTAGCCCGGCCAGCGGCTCGGCAAATGCGTAGGCCAGCAAAATGCCCAAAAACGTACCCACCAGCGCAGAACCAATCATGCCGCCCAGCACGGCAGGGGGCTGGCCCACCGAGCCCATGGTGTTCACCACGCCCAGCACGGCGGCCACAATGCCGAAGGCTGGCAGACCGCCGGCAATGCGCTGGATGGCTGCCACGGCGGCGTGCTCTTCGTGGTGGTGGGTCTCGATCTCGCTGTCCATGATGGACTCGATCTCGTGCGCGTTGAGGTTGCCCGACACCATCATGCGCAAATAGTCGGTAATGAACTCCACCACATGGTGGTCGCTGCCCACTGTGGGGTATTTTTTGAAGATCTCCGATTGCTCGGGTTCTTCAACATCTTTTTCAATGGCCATCAAGCCCTCTTTGCGGGCTTTTTGCAAGATGTCAAACAGCAGCGCCAGCAGTTCCATGTAGCGCGCTTTGGTGTACTTGCTGCCTTTAAAGCAGGCGCCCAGCCCGGCCATCGTTTTTTTGATGACCTTCATCTGGTTGTTGGCCACAAAGGCGCCAATGGTGGCACCCCCAATGGTGAGCATTTCAAAAGGCAGGGCCTTGAGAATCACACCCATATTCCCGCCGTGCATGGCGTATACGCCGAATACACAGCCCAGACAAATAAGCCATCCGACGATTACAAACATAGGTTTATTGTGACAGGGAAGCCATGGGCTTCAAGGGTTGAACAGGGGCGTTTTTCCGGCCTCAACCGATCTTATCGGCCTGACACGACGCAGACTTGAATGCCGCGTTTGCGCGCGTGCGTTAGTGCAACAAAATGCCCCCGGCTGTTGCGCCTTTGCCAGCGCGGGCGGGTGGGCTGCACAGCCCGCATTCAAAGTGGCGGGAGTTTTCGTAGGCCTCTGATACAAAGTGCCCGCCGCACTTGCTGCACTTGGTCATGGAGAGCATGTTGTTGTCAATGAACTTCACCAGTCGCCAAGCGCGGGTAATCGACAGCAGGGGCTCGACACCGCAGGCGGCAATTTGCTCGGTATAGAGGCGGTAGGCGGCCATGATGGCGTCAATGTCCTCCATGGCGCTGACCTTGGTCAGGTACTCGTAGGTGTTTTGAAACAGCGAGGCATGGATGTTGGGCTGCCAGGTCAGGAACCATTCGGTGGAGAAGGGCAGTTGGCCTTTGCTGGGGGAGCGGCCTGCCACTTCTTTGTACAGGCGCAGCAGCCGCTCGTAAGACAAGGTGGTTTCGCTCTCCAGCACTTGCAGGCGTGCGCCCAACTGAATCAAAGACACTGCACGTTCGACTTGCTTAGAGTCGTTCAAAACACTTTTGGGGGTGGCCATGTTGCTGCTCCTGAGAGGGGTGGGCGCGGGTATTGGGGGGTGGGGGCTCAGACGGCCTCGGCAAAGCGGCCGGCCATCAGGATGCTGGCATGCAGCTTGGTGGTGGCATCGTTGTCGACCTTGTTGACCGAGTGGTTGGTCAGCAGGTTCCACACCATGTTGTCATCGACCCGGAAGCGGCACAGCAGCATGTTGCCCGAGGCAATCCGCATCACTTGGGCGGGGGAGAGGGCACCGATCAGGTCGGCGGCCTCTTCGGACAGGCCCAGGCGAAACAGGGCTTCGGTTTTGTCCTGGCGGATGAGGGACTGTGCCAGCATGAGGTAGGTCATGTTGGCTTCGCGGATCTCGGCGAGAAGTTGTTCGTTGCGCATGATTCGGCTCCTGGTTGGGTGGCAATTCGTGTGAATCACCATGGAGCGAATTCTGGGCAGTGGGGCCCGCAACTTGAATCGGAAAACGGCTATTCCGCGTGTCAGAAACGCGTGCATGCCCTGTAGGAAAAAGCCCTACAAGTGCAAAAAAAGAGAGCAAGCACCAGCCCGGCCCGTGCAGCCACCTAGGGCGCACCATGCCGCAGCGGCAAGCGCTACACCGAGCGTGAAAGAAGCGAAAGCAACCGGTCTGACTGCACGCAGTCAGCGGTGTGGGGCCTTATCAACCCTTGAGCAACTGCAGTACGCCTTGGGGCAACTGGTTGGCCTGCGCCACCATGGCGGTGCCGGCTTGCTGCAAGATTTGGGTGCGTGACAGGTTGGAGGTTTCCATCGCAAAGTCAGCATCCAAAATCCGCGAGCGCGAGGCCGACAGGTTTTCGCTGTTGGTGTTCAGGTTCTCAATGGTGGTGAGGAACCGGTTTTGCACCGCACCCAGCTGGGCCCGGTTGGCGCT
>JARXAM010000084.1 GCA_029865845.1 Rhodoferax sp.
ATATCTAACTCCAAAAAAGAGTCCACCGCGACCAGTGTGACTCCGACAGTAAAAGACTCTACCGGCGTGCTGCCCGCAGCGTCTGCTTTTTGTTCCGAGAACTTACTCGGTGAACAAACTCATGACCGAATCTCCCTTGGCAATGCGCTGGATCGTGTCGGCGATCAGCGGGGCCACGGAGAGTTGGCGGATCTTGCTGCACTGCGCGGCGGCAGCGCTCAAAGGAATGGTGTTGGTTACCATGACTTCATCGAGCGCATCACCACCGGCGATGCGTTCGATGGCCGGGCCGGAGAAGATGGGGTGTGTGCAATAGGCATACACCTTCTTCGCGCCACGGGCCTTCAACACTTCAGCGGCTTTGACCAAGGTGCCTGCGGTGTCGATCATGTCGTCCATGATCACGCAGTTGCGGCCTTCGATTTCACCGATCACGTGCATGACTTCGGACACGTTGGCCTTGGGGCGGCGCTTGTCGATGATGGCCATGTCGCAGTTCAACTGCTTGGCCAATGCACGGGCACGCACCACGCCGCCCACGTCAGGCGACACCACGATCAAATCGCTGTAATTCTTCTGGCGCAAATCGCCCAGCAACACGGGGGACGCATAAATGTTGTCCACCGGAATGTCAAAGAAGCCCTGGATTTGGTCGGCGTGCAAATCCATGGTCAGCACGCGGTCCACGCCCACGGCTTGCAGCATGTTGGCCACCACTTTGGCAGTGATAGGCACGCGGGCGGAGCGGGGACGACGGTCTTGACGGGCGTAACCGAAGTAGGGAATGACGGCACTGATACGTTCGGCGGATGCGCGTTTGAGCGCATCCACCATGATCAGCAATTCCATCAGGTTTTCGTTGGTGGGGGCACAGGTGCTTTGGACCACGAATACATCGCGGGCACGCACGTTTTGGTTGATCTCGACAGTGACTTCGCCGTCAGAGAAGCGCCCGACATTGGCAGCGCCCAGGGTAATGCCCAGGTGTTTGGCAATGTCCTCGGCCATGCCGGGATTGGCATTGCCGGTGAAAAGCATGAAATCAGGGGGGGTGAAGGCCTGCATGTAGGGTGGTCCAGCGAAGAGAGTGGGTTTATTTCGTCACAGATCGCATGCTGAAGCGGGACCGGCCCGAACAGCAATTTGGCAGGGGAAGAAGGATTCGAACCTTCGCATGCTGGAATCAAAATCCAGTGCCTTAACCAACTTGGCGACTCCCCTACACGGGTTGGCAGCTAAACGCTACCCACCGATAAACCGTCGCTGGGTGCCCATCCCAAAAGGGGGTGAACATCCAAACTGCTGCACAACTTGACTTCAAAATTGTGGGGCACATTGCCTACATCGGTTTCTTGGTTGAAGTGCGCAAAAACTGCGCTTCCTGAACCTGTCATCCGACCATTGAAACCTTTGGAATCTAACCACTGAATGGCTTGATTGACCTCGGGACACAACGCTTGGGCTATGGCCTGCAAATCATTTCGGGTTTGACTTAATGTCTTATCGAAAGTGTGTGCAGCGAAGCCATAGATTGTAGCGTACTCCGAGTCCCTCTTCAAGTTTGGATGGAAAAAAATTCTTGCTGTTTCCAATCCAGCGGCGGGCTTCACGACCAACCAGCGCGACGACGGAATGTCTATCGGTGTAAGCGTTTCGCCGATGCCCTCCACCCACGCATTGCGGCCGCCCAAAAAGAATGGCACATCGGCCCCCAGTGCCAGGCCGATGCGGGTCAGTTCTTGCAGGGGCAGTTGGAGGTTCCACAGCCGATTCAGCGCCAAGAGTGTCGAGGCGGCATCAGACGAGCCGCCGCCCATGCCTGCCTGCGCCGGTATGGATTTGTGGATGCCAATGTGCGCCCCCTGCGTGCAATTGGTTGCTTGTTGCAAGGCGCGAGCGGCGCGCACCACAAGGTCGTCAGCCGGTAGCGCCCAAGTAAGGTCTTCGCGGCTGATGTGCCCGTCTCTACGCACGCTGAAGTGCAAGGTGTCACACCAGTCAATCAGCATGAACGCCGATTGCAGCAAGTGGTAGCCATCGTCGCGGCGTCCCACGATATGTAAAAACAGGTTGAGTTTGGCGGGAGCGGGAATGTCGTAGAGCGACTGCATGGCCGCGATTATCCGTGCTCCCTGTGAGGGGCTCAGGGTTGCAGCACGATGCGCAGAACAACGGCGGGCAGATTCGCATCCGTGCGCAGCGCCTGCAGGCGGCCTTGTCCTAGTTGACTGAGGTCGGCGGTCCAACCCGGTACTTCGCTGTTGCGACCGTACAGCCAATCAAAAAGGGCGGCCACAGGTAGCTCAGCGCCCGTTGCGCGTTGGGTCAAGGTGGACAAGGAATCAAACTGCCTTGACTCCCCTTGTGCTTGCAGGTTGGCACTCACTGAGGTCCACTCCAAGCGTGCGGCCGTGGTTCCCAAGGGGGTCAAGAGCACGAGTCGACCGGCCTGTGGGCTACCGCTGAGTTCGAACTCGGCACTGAATGCCTGCGGTGACGGGCCACCAACTTGGAGGGACATGCGCCCGCTCCAGGACGCAGCAGCGGCGTCGTCGTGGTTGACCGTGGCCCGGTGAGCGCAGCCCGTGAGGCTTAGGTGGAGTGCGAGCAGCGCAGCCAGTACGCCTGCCGTGCGCGAGCTGGGTCTGCTCATTGTGGTGGTTTCAGGCGTTGGATGGTTTCTTGCAGCGTTTCGTTATCGGGCTGAAGCTCCAGACCTTGCCGCCAAACCTGCACGGCGGCTTCGCGTTGACCTGTCACCCACAACACTTCGCCCAGGTGGGCCGCGATATCAGCGTCCTCGCGCACACTGTACGCCTTGGTCAAGATTTGCAGCGCGAGTGGCAGATTGCCACTGCGGTATTCCAGCCAGCCCACGCTGTCCATGATGTAGGGATCTTGAGGTGCCATGGCAGACGCTTTGTCCAGCAACTGCCTGGCCTCTATGAGGCGCGTGTTGCGATCGGCCAGCGAATATCCTAGCGCGTTATAGGCGTGGTAATAGTCAGGGGCCGTTGCCATCACATGCCGCAAATGCCTTTCCATGTCATCCAGCCGGCCCAGCTTTTCGGCCATCATGGCTTGGTCGTACGCAAAGTCCGGGTCTTTGGGGAAGGTTCGTACCGCCGCACCCAGCACGTCGTACGCGGCTTGCCACTGTTTGGCGTTGCGCAGTATCTGAATGTGAACCGATATGCTGAGTTGTACGTCTTCGGGCTGTGTGCCTGGATGGGCGCGCAACGTGTCCAGCGCTTCGGCCAGCTTCCCTTGTTTACTCAACAGCATGGCGCGGCGCGCTGCGACGCGCACTGCATCAGCGCTGCTGGTGATCTGGTCCAAATAGGCCAAACCCTCGGCGAGTCTGCCCTCGTTCTCTGCAATTTGGGACAGCAACAGATAGGCTTGCGTGGGGCCCTTGCCCCCATCTGCGGGGGGTGGAGTGGACGCATCACCGGGGATGAGCTTGACATACTGTTCTAGCGCAGCCTTGGCTTCCAGGGGGCGCTTTTCTTGCACCTCGAGCGAGCCACGCACTAACCATGCGTCGGCAAACGCCGGCGTTTGCTGGTTGATTACACGCATTTGCGTCAGGGCATCGGCGTACCGCTTCTGGCCGATCAGGGTACGCCCATATTGCATGCGCAGCGGGGTGGCGGCGGGGTGTTGCAAAAGAAATTGCTGCACCATCGTCTCGGCCTCTGGTACGTTGGCTTCCATCAAATTGAGTGCCAGGGCCACGGGCTGTTCGGCGGATCGGTCCAGCGCAGCACCGCGCTGGGCGGCAGCCCATGCATCGGCTGCTTGGCCTGCGGTCCAGCGCATAAACCCAATTGTTGACCACGCTGCAGGCCCATAGGCCGGGCTTGCCAGGTCAGGTGCCAGTGCGCGCTCAACGACCTTGGCTGCCACTGCCAAATGGGTGGACCGCACAAAATAGCTAGGCACCATCTGGATGGCGGTGCGGCGGGCATCCCCACTCAAGCCGTGTAGTTCCCGCATCAGGGGTTCGGCCACCTCGTCGACCCGGTTTGTGCCTATCAGTATTTGCAATACATACCGGTTGGCTTTCTGGGAATCTGGAGACGCCTTTTGCCACGCCTGTGCTGCACCCAACGCCGCCTGCGCCTGTTGGGTTTCCAGACCCAACTCCACGGCACGCTCGTAGAGCTTGTCTGAGCCGGAGCGGCGTGCCGCATCCAGCATGAGCGCGTAGCCCAGCGGAATGTTTCCCTGGTTTACGGTCATTTCGGCTTGGAGTATTTGGTACATCAGTGGGGCGTTCAATGCCGAGTTGACGACCGCTTCCTGCGCCAGGGTGTGGGCGGGCACGAACAAAGAAACACAGACCACCCAAGGGGTGACGAAAACAAGGCGGAGAGTTCGGAGCATCGAACCATAATAATCTAAGCCTAGAAACCGAGAACCACGATGCCCGAACTGCCAGAGGTTGAAGTCACACGCCTGAGTTTTGCCGACCGCATTGCGGGGGCGGTCGTCCAGTCTGTGCGGCTCGGAAAGCCCTTGCGTTGGCCCCTGCAATGTAGGCCTGAGAGCTTGGTTCACAGGCGGGTCACGGGGGTCCGGCGCAGGGGCAAGTACTTGTTGGTCGATCTCTGCGAGGGCATGTTGCTGATCCATTTGGGTATGTCGGGTTCGGTCATCTTTGATCGTCAGCTCGCGCCAGCGGGTACGCATGACCACTTTGACCTGGTGACCGATCTGGGGATCTTGCGGCTGCATGACCCTCGCAGGTTTGGTGCGGTCGTGTATGCCGCAGCAGAGGCAGACATCGTAGCCCGTCGCCTACTGGGCCATTTGGGGGCAGAGCCCTTGGGCGAAGGGTTTGATCCCCTGTGGTTTTTCGCCTCCTTAAAGCAACGCAAGGCCGCTATCAAACAGGTCTTGCTTGCCGGTGATCTGGTAGTGGGCGTGGGCAACATTTACGCCAGCGAAGCCCTGTTTTTGGCGGGCATCCGCCCGACTACCCGGGCCTGCACCTTGAGCAAGCCACGGGTGATTGCGCTGCATGCAGCCATTCGAAGCGTGTTGAGCCGTGCACTCGAACAGGGGGGCAGCACATTGCGCGACTTCACCAACGCACGGGGTGAATCCGGGTACTTTCAGTTGGAGGCCATGGTGTACGGTCGCGCGGGGCAGCCGTGCCGTGTGTGCACCCAAGCCATACGGAGTATCCGCCAAGGTCAGCGCTCCACGTTTTTTTGCCCCATTTGTCAGAAACGCTAGGTACATAGAGTGGTACAACGTTTAAAACCCCGTTGGGAGGCCCTGTGGCAGGCATATTGAGTGAACAATTTGATCAGCATGGCGCGTGGCGACGGGAGTTTTCGCTGCGGCTGAAACTCTTGGGTGAGTGGCTCACGACCCATGGGCTGATTGATGCCGAGCTGCAAGAGCGACTTGCCAGACTGGAGACCCAAGTCCGGTCTGACAAGGTGATGGTGGCCTTTGTGGCAGAGTTTTCGCGCGGCAAGTCAGAAATGATCAATGCGCTCTTTTTTGCCAACTACGGGCGCAGGATCATGCCCGCCAATGTCGGGCGGACCACCATGTGCCCCACGGAAATGGGGTACGACGCAGGCAGTCCCTCGTGTTTGCGTTTGTTGCCCATTGAAACGCGCCTGTCGCCGCTGGCGCTGGCCGACTGGCGCAACGCCCAGGAACAATGGGTCCGCATGGAGTTGGATGTCACCAACCCCCGCCAAATGGCGTCAGTGTTTGAGAAAGTGGTAGAGACCAGTCGTGTTAGTGAAGCGCAGGCCCGTGCCATGGGTTTTTGGAACACAGACCTACCCGATGATCGCCCCGAAGTTGATGCGCAAGGCATGGTCGAGATACCCCGGTGGCGGCATGCGCTGGTCAATCTGCCGCATCCCTTGCTCAAGCAGGGTCTGGTAATCCTCGATACCCCAGGGTTGAACGCCATTGGCGCAGAGCCCGAGTTGACGGTAAGCCTGATCCCGCAGGCCCAGGCGGTGGTGTTTTTGCTTGGTGCTGATACGGGCGTTACCCGTTCAGACTTGTCCATTTGGCGTGAGTATTTGCATACTGAGAGCGTTGACTCGGAAGACCGCTTGGTCGTGCTCAACAAGATTGACACGCTGTGGGATGTACTGAGTTCTCCCGCACAGATACAAGGGCAAATTGACCGCCAGCGTCTCAGCACCGCCGCCATATTGGGCATTGCCAAAGAACGCGTGATTGCCGTGTCTGCGCAGAAAGGCCTGGTGGCCAAAGTCACCAACGATGCCTTGTTGTTGGCTCAAAGCCGGCTGCAAGTTCTTGAGCACGCGCTCGGGCAGCGCATGTTGGACAAGCGCCAGGCCATCTTGGCCGCGTCGATTGGCGCAGGCATCAAGCGCTTGCGGGCGCAGACAGGGCGTGTCATCCATATTCGCCAGCGCGAACTGACCGAGCAGATGCTGGAGCTCCAAAGTCTTCAGGGTAAAAACGCCAACGTCATCAAACACATGCGCGCCCGGGTAGCGAAAGAAAAAGCCGAGTTCGACGCAGGCGGTGCCAAGATCCAAGCGGTGCGCGCAGTACAGGGCCGCTTGCTGCGCGAAGTCTTGCAGCACCTGCAGGCGGGCACGGTCAAGAAAGAGGTGGGCATTCTGGGTATAGCGCTGGCCCACAAGGGGCTCAAGCTCGGTGCCAAGCGCCCTTACCGTGAAACCTTTGACCGGCTGCGTGGCACTCTTCAGCGCGTACAGGTCGCGTGTGACGAAATTCACGCCATGCTGGAGGCCAGCTTCGCGGCGTTGAATGCCGAATACGGTATCTCGCTAAAGGCGCCCGAGGTGCCAGATCTGGAGTCGTTTGTTGCCCACCTGAGCACTGTGGAATTCAACCACCGACAGTATTTGGGTGTGGGGAAGATGCTCAAACTCTCCCAGCCCGCGTTTGTGGAACGACTGATGGCTGCGCTTTCCGCGCAGACCCGCAGCGTGTATGAACTGGCAAGGGCCGAGGTGGAACAGTGGAGCCGGTCGGCTACCACCCAGTTGGAGACCCAATGGGAGGAGCGCCTGCGCAACTTCACCCGCCGTATGGATGCCATGGACCGCATCGCCCAAGCTGCAGACGGATTGCAAGACCGCATCGCAGACATTCAAAAGCAAAGTCTCGTATTCCAAGAACTCGACATGAAACTGACCGAACTCACCGCGTGCTTTTTGAACTCGCCGCTTGCCAGCGCACCTGCGCAGACCCGCCCCATGGAACTGGCCTGAGCGTGGCGGACCGTAGTTTTGCCAGTGCTATCGTGCGCTGGCAGGTGCAGCATGGCCGCCACAGCCTGCCATGGCAAAACACCCGCGACCCGTACCGCGTGTGGCTCTCGGAAATCATGCTGCAGCAAACACAGGTGGCCACTGTGGTGGGCTATTTCGATCGGTTTTTGGCACGATGCCCGACCGTGGCAGATTTGGCCGCTGCCAGCAGTGACGAAGTCATGGGCCTGTGGAGCGGACTGGGCTATTACAGCCGCGCCCGTAACCTGCACCGCTGTGCCCAGCTGGTCGTAGCGTTGCACGGCGGTTCCTTTCCGCGCGATGCCGCCACCCTGGTCACCTTGCCCGGCATTGGCCGCTCCACCGCAGCGGCCATCGCCTCGCTCTGTTTTGGAGAGCGCGTGGCCATCATGGACGCCAACGTGAAGCGGGTGCTTACCCGCGTGTTGGGTTTTGATGCGGACCTGGCGTCTGCCGCCAGCGAACGCACGTTGTGGAACCATGCCACCGAGTTGCTACCTACCAGTGCCGATATGGTGGCCGTGGGCCCGGATGCCATGCCGCGCTATACGCAGGGCATGATGGATTTGGGTGCCTCGCTATGCAGCCCCAAAAAACCAAGCTGCTTGCTCTGCCCGGTACAGCACCTATGCGCAGCCGCCAAGGCGGGCGATGCTGAGCGCTACCCCGTGCGCACCCGCAAGCTCAAGCGCAGCAGCCAGAGTCTATGGCTCTTGTGCGTGCGGCGTGCCGATGGCGCGGTATGGCTCAGCAAACGCCCAAGCCCCGGCGTGTGGGCTGGCTTGCAGTGCTTCCCGCTGTTTGACAGTGAAGAGGCCTTGCGCGCAGCGCTGTCGCCCTCGCTGGCGCAGGCCCTGCGGTGTATGCCGGTGCTGCCCCATGTACTCACCCACAAAGATTTATTTTTGCATCCGGTGTGCATAGACGGCGACAGCACCACGACCGACGCCATCCCCGCTGCCCTTGGCGAGGGTGCATGGTTTGCGCCCGCCCAATGGGCGGTGGCAGGCTTGCCGGCCCCTGTGCGCAAACTGCTGGCGGGCGAGTAAAGAAGTTTTGCCGCCGGGCCGCGCCAAGGTCCACGGTGGCCCCGTGCCGTAGGCCCCCCTTACGGTTTGGGGGGAGTGCTGCTTACAGCGCGTCCATCTCGCGGTGGCGTCGGAGCGTAACCCATTGGCCACTAAAGTGTCGGGCCAGTTGTTCCACCAAGTACACCGAGCGGTGTTGTCCGCCGGTGCAGCCTATGGCCACTGTGACGTAGCTGCGGTGGTCGCGGGCGAGGGCGTCTAGCCAGCTTTCCAAAAAATGGGCAATGTGGTGCTGCATGAGCGCAACGGCCTCTTGCGTTTTCAAGAAATCGATGACGGGCTGGTCACGCCCCGTCAGGTGCTTGAGTTCGGGCTCGTAGTGGGGGTTTGGCAGCATGCGCACGTCGAACATGTAGTCGGCATCGGAGGGCACGCCGCGCTTGAAGGCAAATGACTCAAATACCAGCGTGAGCTGCCCCCCGGGGGCCGCAATCATGGCCTTTACGTAGCCTTGCAGCTGCGAGGGGCGGATGATGCTGGAGTCAATCACGTGGGCCTGCTCACGCAGGTCGGCCAGCAGTTCGCGCTCGAGTTCAATGGCGTCAACCAGTGCACGGCGTTCATCGCGCGCACCATGGTCGGAGTTTGCTTGGGACAGTGGGTGCTTGCGCCGCGTTTCAGAATAGCGCCGCACCAGTGTGTCGGTGGTGGCGTCCAGAAACAAGGGCTTCACCACCACGCCCAGCGCGCGTACGGCGGCCAACTGCTTTGGCACCAGAGGCAGGGACGTGGCACTGCGCACGTCCATGGCGATGGCCACACGCGGCGCGTGGTGCTGGCGCTCTAGCTCCACAAAGGGCAGCAGCAATTCGGGCGGCAGGTTGTCCACGCAGTAAAAACCGGCGTCCTCCAGCGCGTTGAGTGCGACCGACTTTCCCGAACCCGACATGCCGGTGATGAGAACGATCTCCATGGGCGTCGTGGCGGCGGGGGTGAGCGTGGTCATTTACTGGCCCGCATCCAGCATTTCTTTGGCATGGGCCAGCGTGGTGCCCGAGCGCTTTTCGCCGCCCAGCATGCGGGCAATTTCGGCCACGCGCTGCTCACCTGCCACGGGGGCCACCGTGCTCAGGGTGGTGCCGCCTTGCAACTGCTTGGATACCACCAAATGGTGATGTGCACAGGCAGCTACCTGGGGCAGGTGGGTGACCGCCAGCACTTGGCGGTCACCGCCAAGCTGCTGCATCAGGCGGCCCACGGTTTCTGCCACCGCGCCTCCCACACCGGAGTCCACCTCGTCAAATATCAGGGTCTGGGCGGTGCCCAAGCGGCTGGTGGTCACCGCAATGGCCAACGCGATGCGCGACAGCTCACCACCCGACGCCACTTTGCCCACCGGGCGTGGCGTGCTGCCCGCGTGCCCGGCGACCAAAAACTGCACCTCTTCCAAGCCGCTGGCTTGGGGCTGGGCCAAAGGCTCCAGCGCGACCTCAAACCGGCCACCTTGCATGCCCAGCCCTTGCATGGCTTGGGTGATGCTTTGGGCCAGCAGGGGTGCGGCCTTGGCACGTTGTTTGGAGAGGGCTTTGGCCTCCGTCATGAAGGCGGCCTGGGCCTTGCGCTCTTTGGATTGCAGGCCGTCCAGGTCGGCAGCGGCGTCCAGCTGGGCCAGCTCGGTCTTCCAGTTGGCCCACAACTCGGCCAGCTCTTCGGGTGCTCGCTTGTAGCGGCGCGCCAGGCTCACCCAGAGCGACATGCGTTCGTCCAGTTCGGCCAGCCGCTCTGGGTCCAGCTCGGTGCGTCGGGCATAGCTGCGCAGGCTGTGCACCGTGTCTTCAATTTGCGCGACGCTGGAGTTCAGGGCCTCAATGGCGTCGTTGAACTCCGGCTCCACATGCACTTGTGCTTGCAGCAATTGCAGGGCAGCGTGTATCGGGGCGAGGGCGTTGGCGTCGTCGTCTTCCAGCAGGTTGACAGCACCATGCGCGGCGTCGATCAGCGCCTGCCCGTTGGCCAAGCGGCTGTGGCTGGCGTTGAGTTCGGGCCATTCGTCGGCGCCGGGGTTGAGCTTGTCCACCTCGCCAATTTGCCATGCCAAGCGCTCGCGTTCGCGCTGCAGGTTGTCTTGCGCCGCTTGGGCATGCGCAAGCGCTTGCTGGGCTTGGCGCCAGGTGGCCCACAGGGTGCCGAGCGCGCTGGTGTCTGCCTTGGCATAGGCGTCCAGCAGGCCGCGCACGGCGTCGGGCCGGGTCAGGCTTTGCCAGGCGTGCTGGCCGTGGATGTCTAGCAACTGTTCGCCAATGGTGCGTAGTTGCTGTGCGGTGGCGGGGCTGCCGTTCACCCACGCGCGGCTTTTGCCTTGCGTGTCTACGGTGCGGCGCAGCAGGAGGGTGTCGCCGGCTTCGAACCCGGCTTCGTCCAATACGGCTTGCAGGCCGGGTGCGCTGTCAAACTCGGCACTTACGTCGGTGCGCACCGCGCCTTCGCGGATCACCCCGGTGTCGGCACGCGCGCCAGTGACCAGCTGGAGCGCATCAATCAGGATGGATTTGCCCGCACCGGTCTCGCCCGTTAACACGGAAAAGCCGCTCTCCAAGTCCAGCTCCAACTCGCTGACGATCACAAAGTCTCTGAGAATTATTCGTTTGAGTGCCATGGGTTCACTACGGTGGGCGCTTAAGCCACCCCTTCATTCCAGTGCATTTTTTGCCGCAAGGTGTCAAAGTAGGTCCAGCCTACCGGATGCAAAAAGCGCACCTTGTGCTTCGAGCGGGTGACCTCGATGCGGTCGCCGTGCATCAGGCTGGCCAGGCTTTGCATATCGAAGTTGGCGCTGGCATCGCGCCCGGCCACGATCTCAATCGCGATCCGCGCGCTGTCGGCCAGTGCGATGGGCCGGTTCGACAGGGTATGCGGTGCAATCGGCACCATGACCCACGCCGCAATCGAGGGGTGCAACAGGGGGCCGCCGGCCGACATGGCGTAGGCGGTCGACCCGGTGGGCGAGGCAATGATCAGTCCGTCCGCCCGTTGGTTGGCCACAAAGTGCCCATCCACCTCCACCCGCAACTCCACCATGCCCGAGGTGGCGCCACGGTTGACCACCACATCGTTCATGGCCTCGGCCTCAAACACACAGTGGCCGTCGCGCACCACGCGGGCGTGCATCAGGGCGCGGTCGTCCACCTCGTAGTGGCCGGCCAGCATGGGGGCCAGCGTGGTTTTGTATTGCTCGAAGCGGATGTCGGTAATGAACCCCAGCCGCCCGGAGTTTATGCCGATCAGCGGCACTTGGTAGCGTGCCAACTGGCGGCCAATGCCCAGCATGGTGCCGTCGCCACCCACCACCAGCGCCAGGTCGCAGTGGGTGCCAATGCCATCCACATCCAGGGTGGTATAGCCCGACAGTCCGGTGTTGGTTGCGGTGTCGGCTTCGATGACGACATCGCAGCCCTGGTCCATCAAACAATGGGCAATTTCATCCAAAGATTTGCGGGACGAGGCCCCCGCAGCACTGGTGCCAGTGGTTTGGTACTTGCCTATCAGAGCGACATGCCGAAATTGGGACAACATGCTTAAATTAGACACTAAATAGGTTACTAAAATGGCCGCCATGCTCGATGAACGTTCCAAGATGTTGATGAAGGCGCTCGTGGAGCGCTATATCGCCGATGGACAGCCCGTCGGCAGCCGTACGCTGTCCAAAGAGTCCGGCCTCGACCTCTCGCCCGCCACCATCCGCAACGTCATGTCGGACCTGGAAGATCTGGGCCTCATCGTCAGCCCCCACACCTCGGCCGGGCGCATCCCCACCGCACGCGGCTACCGATTGTTTGTGGATACCATGCTCACGGTGCAGCAAAGCCACATGTCCGCGCACAGCCTGGCGCCCGACCAGCCGCAACGGGTGATTTCCAATGCGGCGAATTTGCTCTCCAATCTGTCGCAGTTTGTGGGCGTTGTGATCGCGCCGCGCCGCACATCGGCCTTTCGGCATATTGAGTTTTTGCGCCTCTCGGAGCGGCGGCTGCTGGTCATCATCGTGGCGCCCGATGGCGATGTGCAAAACCGCGTTATCTACACCGAGGTGGACTACACCCAAAGCCAGCTCGCCGAGGCGGCCAACTTTCTCAACAGCAACTACATGGGGCTGGAGATTGAGCAAGTGCGCCAGCGCCTGCAAGGCGAGGTGGAAAGCCTGCGTGGCGAAATTGCCGTCCTCATGCAAGCGGCGGTGAACGCCAGCTCAGAAGTGATCTCCGAGACGCAAGACGAGGTGGTGATCTCTGGCGAGCGCAACCTGCTGTCGGTGTCTGACTTTTCGAGCGACATGGGCCACCTGCGCCGCGCGTTTGAGCTGTTTGAGCAAAAAGCCCAGCTCATGCGCCTGCTGGACGTGACCGGCCAGGCCGAAGGCGTGCGCATCTTCATAGGCGGCGAGAGCCAGGTGGTGCCGTTTGAAGACCTGTCTATCGTCAGCAGCCCCTACGAGGTGGACGGCAAAGTCGTCGGCACGCTGGGCGTAATCGGCCCCACCCGCATGGCCTATGACCGCATGATCCAGATCGTGGACATCACCTCCAAGCTGGTAAGCAATGCCCTGAGCCATCACAAATAGCCCTTTGCGGCCAGCTACAATCAGCGATTCGGTTGGGGCGTTAGCTCAGTTGGTTAGAGCAGAGGACTCATAATTAGTTGTGCAAGACAACAAAAAAATTGAAAAAACGAAATAAAAACAATACGTTACGTGATTGCAGTGATTGCAGTGATTGCTGAAATAGCCACCATGTAAAGTAAAAGTAACAAGAAAATTTTTCCGGGCCCCTAGCTCATGCTTGGTTAGAGCAGTGGACTCATAATCCATTGGTGCCGTGTTCGACTCACGGGGGGCCCACCAAAAATAAAGCCCCAGTCTTCGTTGGCTGGGGCTTTTTTGTTGCTTTACCTTAAGGAGTCGGTATTGAAAAACCCTGGAAACCCGCATGGAATCTAGTTTTTTTGTGATTTGCGGTCATCCCGGAACTCTCAAATATCGTTAATAGAGGTATTAAAACCTGCGAGTTATCGGCCTCTGCTTATGACCCATCCCAGCG
>JARXAM010000127.1 GCA_029865845.1 Rhodoferax sp.
ACGCCGTCCAGCCCTTCGAGCAGCGGCATGGTCAAGATGCACTGGGGCTCCTGGCCGTATTCGGCTTGCAAGGTGCGGCCCATCAGCAGATTGAACTTCTGGTCGGTACCGCCCAGCTCCAAGTCGCTTTCCAATGCCACAGAGTCGTAGCCTTGCATCAAGGGGTAGAGGAACTCGTGCACGGCAATCGGGGTGCCGGCCTTGAAGCGGTCGTGGAAGTCGTTGCGCTCCATCATGCGGGCCACGGTGTAGCGGCTGGCCAGTTGGATCATCCCGCGCGCGCCCAGCGGATCGCTCCACTCGCTGTTGTAGCGGATCTCGGTTTTGGCCGGGTCCAGCACCAAGCTGGCTTGGCGGTAGTAGGTCTCGGCGTTCACCTTGATCTGCTCGGCCGTGAGTGGCGGACGGGTGCTGTTGCGACCGGACGGGTCGCCGATCATGCTGGTGAAATCACCGATCAAAAAGATCACCGTATGGCCTAGATCTTGCAGCTGGCGCATCTTGTTCAGCACCACGGTGTGGCCGATGTGGATGTCAGGCGCGGTGGGGTCCAATCCCAATTTGATACGCAGCGGTTTGCCCGTGGCCTCGGACTTGATGAGCTTTTTCAGCCACTCGTCGTGTGGAAGCAGTTCTTCCACGCCGCGCAGGGTGACAGCGAGGGCTTCGCGAACACGATCGCTTACAACAACTGGAGGGCTTGAGGCTTGATTCATAAGGGTTTTTCTTGTGGCATGAACCGGGGCGGGGGCTATACTGCCGGCTCTTTTGGGCAACGCGCTTGTTGCCAAAGGCTGGATTTTAGTCGGGCCGAATCCCCATCACCGGAGTCTTTGATTTGAAGCATGGACTGAACCAGGCGCTAGATTTGTGCGTGGCGCGTACGGCAGCACTCGTACAGCGACACCCCAAGAGGCTGACCGCCATCATCGCTGCCCTTTTGGTAGGAGGCACGGGTGCCACTTTTGCCGTCGCCAACTTCGCGCCAGACGCCTCAGACCTGCCTGTGCGCACGGTGGTGGAGTCGGTACAGAGCGAGCGCCTTGCGGCTCCGCAGCTCCCGATCGCAGCTCTTGCCATGCGCCTGTACCGCTCCGAAGTGACCCGCTCTAGTGACACGGCAGATACGCTGCTCAAGCGCCTCGGCGTGACAGACCCATCCGCTGCCGCCTACTTGCGGACCGACGCGGCTACACAGTCCGCAGTGCTCGGCAGAGCAGGCCGTAACGTGACCGCAGAAGTAAGCGAGCGACAAGCCCTGCTCAAACTGAGCGTACGTTGGAGCCCCACCGACGATGGTACCTTTCAACGATTGACGGTCGAAAAAACCGCCTCCGGCTTCCACACCCAGGTGGAAACAGCGCCCTTGGTGGCCAACACGCAGGTGGCAGGCGGGGTTATCCAATCTTCCTTATTCGCCGCCACGGACGATGCACGTGTGCCCGATACGGTGGCCACGCAAGTTGCCGAGATTTTCTCCGGCGACATCGATTTCCACCGGGCCCTGCGCAAAGGCGACCGGTTCTCGGTGGTGTACGAAACACTGGAAGCGGATGGAGAGCCTTTGCGCGCAGGACGCGTGCTGAGCGCAGAGTTCGTGAATGCGGGCAAGGTATTTCAAGCCATGTGGTTCAAAGATCCGGCCAATGCCGGCAAGGGCGGCTACTACACCTTGGCGGGCGAAAGCTTGCGCCGTGCGTTTTTGGCGTCCCCTCTGGAGTTTTCCCGTGTCACCAGCGGGTTCAAAATGCGCTTTCATCCGATTTTGCAAACGTGGAGAGCGCACTTGGGCGTGGACTACGCAGCCGCTACTGGCACACCAGTGCGCAGCGTGGGTGACGGTGTGGTGGACTTTGCGGGTGTACAAAACGGGTTTGGCAACGTCGTCATGGTCAAGCACCGCAACAACCAGACCACGGTCTACGCCCATCTGAGCCGCATCCACGTCAAAAAGGGGCAAAGCGTCTCACAAGGGCAGAACATTGGTGCGGTGGGTGCTACTGGATGGGCCACCGGGCCCCATTTGCATTTCGAGTTCCGCGTCAACGGCGTACACCGCGACCCCTTAACCATTGCCCGCCAAAGCGAGGCCATACCCGTATCTGCAGCGGCCAAGCCCGCGTTTGCGAAAGCGGCGCACAATGTGCGGGCACAGTTGGCGAGCGCGGCCCATTGGATTCCAGGAAGCGCAGAATAACTGCCGACCTCCGTGTCTGAACTCTACATAGGGCTCATGTCCGGCACTTCGCTGGATGGTGTGGATGGTGTGTTGGCCGACTTCTCCGCCGGAAGAATGCGTGTGCTGGCGCACCAGGCTGTGCCATTTCCAAATGCATTGAGGGCAGAATTTCTGGCGCTCAACGCCACCGGCAGCGAGGAATTTCATCGTGGTGCGCTTGCTGCCAATGGGCTTGCTCGGGTGTACGCGGAGGTAACGAAACGGCTATTGCACCGCACCGGCTTGGGGCCATCCTCGGTACGCGCCATCGGTGCCCATGGGCAAACCGTGCGCCACCGGCCCGGTGAATTCGACGGCACTGGCTACACCATCCAGCTCAACCAACCCGCCCTGCTTGCGGAGTTAGCGGAGGTAGATGTGGTCGCTGACTTCCGCACTCGGGATGTGGCCGCAGGCGGCCAAGGCGCTCCATTGGTGCCCCCTTTTCACCAGGCATTTTTCAGCCCCCATGGCGAACGGCTGGCCGTGCTGAACATAGGCGGCATATCCAACCTCACACTGTTGCATGCCAGCCCCAAAACGCCGGTGCTAGGTTTTGACTGTGGCCCCGGCAACGCACTCATGGACCATTGGTGTTGTCGGCACACCGGCCAGCACTATGACGAGGGTGGGACATGGGCAGCGACGGGCACTGTGCTACCCGAGTTATTGCGCCGCATGGCTGCCGAACCGTTTTTGGAGCGGCTTCCGCCCAAGAGCACGGGGCGGGACCTATTCAATGCAGTGTGGCTAGAGCACCATTTGGCGGCCTTTGAGGACGCACACGGCGTACCCGCAGCGGTAGATGTGCAGGCCACCCTTACCGAACTTACCGCACAGGCCTGCGCCCACGCCCTCCTGAAGAACATGCCTGAATGTGGGTCTCTGGCAGTGTGTGGGGGCGGCGCATACAACGTGCACTTGCTGCGCAGGATGCAGGCCCTGTTGCCCGCATGCAAAGTACAAAGTACAGAGTTGCTGGGACTGCCCCCCCTACAGGTAGAGGCCGCCGCATTCGCGTGGCTGGCCCGCCAAGCGGTCCTGAGGCAGCGTGCCAGCGTACCGGAAGTTACTGGTGCAAAAGGCGCCCGCATCTTGGGTGCCATTTACCCTGCCTGAACCGTGCAGGATGGGTTTGAGAACGTCTCAGGTCGAGAAGGATGAACCACAACCGCAGGTCGTCGTGGCATTGGGGTTCTTGATCACGAACTGGGCACCCTGCAGATCTTCTTTGTAGTCGATTTCAGCGCCTACTAAATACTGGTAGCTCATGGCATCGATCAACAAAGACACGCCATTTTTGGTCATGGTCGTGTCATCTTCATTCGTGATTTCGTCAAACGTAAACCCATACTGAAACCCGGAGCAGCCACCGCCCTGCACGAACACACGCAGTTTCAAATCGGGGTTGCCCTCCTCTGCGATCAGGTCAGCCACTTTGGCGGCGGCACTGTCGGTAAACACAATGGGGGCAGGCATTTCGGTGGGGATGTTTTCGGCAACGGCGCTCATGGCGACTCCAATCAAATTCAGAAACAGGCGAATAGTACAGGGAATCGCTCGGGAATTCCCTTCACTGGTTATTTGCCGCCAGCTTCAATGTGGGTTTTTCTTCGTCGGCCACCAAGGGACGCAACTGACCGGCAATCAACGCACCCTGGTGCATTTCCAGCGCCGCGTAGTCAATGTCGCCCTCAATGCGGGCCTTGGGTTGCAACTCCAACATACTTCGCGCATGGATGGGCCCCTTCACCGTGCCGTTGATCACCACGTGATCCGCATTGATGGCACCCACGATGCATGCCGAATCAGACACCACCAAAATGCTGGCGACGGATTCCGCCGCAATCACATTGCCCACAATCGTTCCATCAACACGCAAGCCCTCAGAGAAGGACAAGTTGCCTTGAATCTCGGTGCCTTCAGCGATCAGGCTTTTGATGGGGGGTTGTTTGCCTTTGTTGAACATGGTCTTCCTTCCTGTGAATCAGAGCTTGAGTGTTTGGGTCGCGCGCACCGTGGTTCCATCCAGTACACGTGCGGTGATGCTTTTCACCACCACCTGCGGGGGAATCTGAAATTCCCCCTCGAACCGGCCATATTGTTTGAGCTTGACAGGCAGCGTTCCACCCGGCAAGGGGGCGGACCATGGCCTGCCGTTCAGTGTCCCTGCCAACGTAATCTCTAACTGGCCCGCAAATTCTTGGGTGTTTCGGCCAGCCTGCAGCACCAAGGCTTGCCATTTCAGCGCGGTAGGAGACAGCACCTCCGCCTGAAGCCCCCTGAGCGCCACGCCTTCATTGCCCGAAGACGGAATCAATTTTTCAAAAAATCCGAGGTCATCGCGCAAAGTGCGGTTGTCGGCTTCCAGTTGCTTTACCTGAGCCACCAGCTTTTCCTGGGCCGCTTTTTCCGCGGTGACCAGTGCATCGGCAGTGTTGGCAATGGACTGGGCCGCATCCCGTTCGGCTTTCAGCGTAACAATGTCTGCACCCAATGCGACGACATGGGCACGCAACTGCATAAGCTCGTCTTTAGAGCCGATGTCCAGCCCCGCAATGTCTTTGCCGAACTCGAAAGCCCACAAGGCGATGGCCGCACAAAAACCTAAAACGATAGCAAGCAATGCCCAACGAAAGGGCCACGGCAACGCACTCCGTATTGCCATGCGGGGAGAACTGATGGTCAGCCGACGACGTAATAATTTGAATCTCATGAAGGTCGAAGTCTAGCAGGCACCAAAACAACAGCCGCCGGAGTTTGCACTCGGGCGGCTGTTGGATTGCAACGTGACGTTGCAGCGTGCTTAACGCTTGGAGAACTGCTTGCGGCGACGTGCGCCGTGGAAGCCGACCTTCTTACGTTCCACTTCACGTGCGTCACGGGTCACGAAGCCAGCTTGGCTCAATGCGGGCTTGAGGCTCGCGTCGTAATCGATCAATGCACGGGTGATGCCGTGGCGGGTTGCGCCCGCCTGGCCGGATTCACCGCCGCCAGCAACGTTGACCATGATGTCAAACGTTTCCGCGTGGTTCGTCAACATCAGCGGTTGCTTGCAGATCATGATCGAGGTTTGACGACCGAAGAAATTTTCGATGTCTTTCCCGTTCACGGTGATCTTGCCAGTACCTTTTTTCAGGAAAACGCGGGCGACGCTGGATTTGCGGCGGCCTGTTCCATTGTTCCATTCACCAATCATGTGAGCTCCTTACAGTTCCAACACTTTGGGTTGCTGGGCAGTGTGGGGGTGCTCAGCACCACCGTACACCTTGAGCTTCTTGATCATGGCGTAGCCCAGGGGACCCTTG
>JARXAM010000129.1 GCA_029865845.1 Rhodoferax sp.
GGCACAGCCAGCTACGGGCTACGCCCTTCGCAGGCTGTGCCTGCAAGCTCCACCGCCTAAACCTTAGCCAATGGGGACATTTCTATTTTGGGTAGAAGGGGACATTTCTACTTTGGGTTGACAGGACCTGTCCCATTTCTACCAACAGTTTGTGTGCGTTTATGGAATCCCGTGAAGGGCCAACCCTGACCGCCTCGGCTACCACACCATGTCTGCCGACGCCAGGATGAACTGGCAAAAGACCGTTTCGGACGTCCGATGGGGCACCACAAACCCTGCAACCGTACAATAAACGTTAACGTATTTATTAAGGATCAGCCATGAGCTTGCGTACCTGTGATGTAGTCCCCATCAGCGAAGCCCGCGCGCGTCTGACCGAATTGGCCCAAGAAGTGGTGGATGGCGGCGCTGAAAAAGTGTTGACCAAAAACGGGGCCAGTTATGTGGCCCTCGTGGACGCTAAAAAGTTGGACTACTACCACGCGCTAGAAGCAGACCACGCAAACCTCGTGTTGCTGGGGGAAGCGGAAACGGGCTTGCAACAAATACTCGACGGGCAGCGTATTACTCCCGCCGACCTCGACGCACTGTTGGCAGCCTGATGCCATTGCCGGTACACGCGCAGGTGAGCGCTGCACCCAACTTCGCCGCCACCTTACAGCAGGTGCATGCCTTTTTTGACACACAAGACCCACACACCGGCGCCCAGCGCCTGGCGCAACTGAAGGCCGAACTGCGCGAGATGACCGCCATGCTGGCCTGGTCGCCCGCCTGTGGCCGGGCTGCTCGCTTTTTGAATACGAGGTCCGTACAAGCCCGCGTCAAAGCGGCGGCGGTGGCGCAACTGGCGGCACAGGCAGGGTTGCCACACCTGCGTGAGTATGTGCTGTCACACCACGTAGTGTTGTACGCCCACTCCGACACCGAAGTCGTATTGTTGGCACTCAAGCACCATCGGCAACTCACCTACCATGCTCTGCGGTAAGTGCGGCACCCAGCCACTCCTCTAACCGCCCCCCGGGACACCGCTAGCGCAACAAAAAATTCGTGCGCTCCGCCCCCAGGGCGTGGATGGTTTCTGCGGTTTCGTCTTTCAGCTCCACCCCCGAGAGCTGGCGCTGGCGGGACACGGTAAGCAAGTAGTGCAGCTTGTGGGCGGCGGCCTCAATGGCCAGCCCCGCAGGCCGCACGTTGGAGATGCAATTGCGGCTGGCGTCGGTGAGCCCCACGCGGGGCATCCATGTCAGGTACAGGCCCATGCTGTCCGGTGAACTCAGGCCCGGCCGCTCCCCGATCAGCACCACCACCGCCTTGGCACCCAGCGCCTGCCCGATGTCGTCGCCGATGGCGACGCGGGCCTGATGCACCACACACACCGGAGCCACGGCCCAAGCGTCCCCCGCCATGCGCTGGTGCAAGGCCGCAAGAAAGGGGGCGGCATGCTGCTCGATCGCCAACGCGGACAGCCCGTCGGCCACCACAAAGACGACGTCAAAGGGGCGCTGCTCCACCATCGCAGTCCCCACGCCCTCAGGTTGGCTTCGCGCAGGCACCAGCAGGTCGCGCGATGCAATGTCGAGCCGGCGTCCCAGATCGGGGCGTTGCAAATAGTGGTTGCGGTCGGTGGCTGCGCTGTGCAACTGCAGCACCGGGCCGGGCAAGCCCGGCCACGCGGCGCGGAGCTGCGTTGCCAAAGCGGTGCCGTCCAGTGCGCGGTGCACGGCGTCGCGTGCCTGCGCGTGGGCCATCTGGAAGGCCAAGTGGGCGCTGGTGGGCAGGCTGACGCCCGCGCGGCCCAAGGCAATACGGGCGTCGGTGAATTGGCGCAGTGCCGCCCACGGGTTGGCGGTAACGGGCGACGGTGTGTCCGGCATGGGCGACCTCAGGCCAATGGCAACAAGGCCTGCGCGAATGCGGCGGGCAGCGCAGCGGGCAGCACCAATTCGGCACCCTGGCCCTGGAAGATGTGCATGCGCTGCAACCACGCCTCGAACTCGGGCGCGGGCCGCAGGCCCAGCACCTTGCGGGCATACAGGGCGTCGTGGAAAGACGTGGTTTGGTAGTTGAGCATGATGTCGTCCGAACCCGGAATGCCCATCACAAAGTTGCAGCCCGCTGCCCCCAGCAGGGTGAGCAGCACGTCCATGTCGTTTTGGTCGGCCTCGGCGTGGTTGGTGTAGCACACATCGCAACCCATGGGCAGGCCCAGCAGCTTGGCGCAAAAGTGGTCTTCCAGCCCGGCGCGGATGATTTGCTTGCCATCAAACAAATACTCCGGGCCAATAAAGCCGACCACCGTGTTGACCAACAGCGGCTGGAAAGCGCGGGCCACTGCGTAGGCCCGCGCCTCGCAGGTTTGCTGGTCCATGCCGTGGTGGGCGTTGGCAGAGAGCGCGCTGCCTTGGCCGGTTTCGAAATACATCACGTTGTCGCCCACCGTGCCCCGTTGCAGCGACAGGGCGGCGCTGCGTGCCTCGGCCAACAAGGCCAGGTTCAGGCCAAAGCTGCGGTTGGTGGCCTCGGTGCCGCCGATGGACTGGAACACCAGGTCCACCGGCGCACCGCGCTCGATGGCCTGGAGGGTGTTGGTCACATGGGTGAGCACGCAGCTCTGGGTCGGGATGGCGTAGTGCGCAATGACGTCGGCCATCATGTGCACCAGCTTGGTCACCTGGGCCACGTTGTCGGTGGCGGGGTTGATGCCGATGACCGCATCCCCGCTGCCGTACAGCAAGCCGTCCAGCAGGCTGGCGGCGATGCCGGTGGCGTCGTCGGTGGGGTGGTTGGGCTGCAGCCGCGTGGCCATGCGCCCGGGCAGGCCGATGGTGTTGCGAAACGCGGTGACTACGCGGCACTTTTTGGCCACCAAAATCAAGTCCTGGTTGCGCATGAGCTTGCTCACGGCGGCGGCCATTTCAGGGGTGACGCCAGGGGCCAATGCGGCCAGCGCAGCGGTGTCGGCCGCGTCGCTCAGCAGCCAGTTGCGGAAGTCCCCCACCGTGAGGTGGCTTACCGCCGCAAAGGCCTGCGCACTGTGGGTGTCCACAATCAAACGGGTGACTTCGTCGGCCTCGTAAGGCACCAGCGCCTCGCTCAGAAAGGTGCGCAAGGGCAGCTCGGCCAAGGCCATCTGCCCCGCAGCCCGCTCCTGCGCGCTGTGCGCGGCCACCCCGGCCAGCAGGTCCCCCGAGCGCAAAGGCGTGGCCTTGGCCATCAGGTCTTTAAGGTCCCGAAAGCCGTACACCTGCTGTGCGACGGTGTGCTGGTATGGGTGGCTTGGCACGTCAGTGGGTCCGTGTGTTGGGGAAATGGCCGGTCGCAAAGGTGCAGCGCTTACTTGGCGATGGGGGCACCCACACCCAGGGGCATGGCGTCTGCGCGCCGCTGTCCGGTGAGCTTAAAGTAGCCGTAGCCCACTGCCAAGAAGCCGACAAATAAACCGAAGATCAAAGGGTTGTAGTAGATCATGGTGGCCATGCAGACCAGCGCACCAAACAGGGCAAACGCTGGGAAGTAGGGGTACAGCGGCGCACGGAAAGGGCGTGCCATGGCGGGCTCGGACCGGCGCAGCTTGAACAGGCTGAGCATGCTCAGGATGTACATGAGGATGGCGCCAAACACCGACATGGTGACGATGTTGGCAGTAAGTGACTGGCCGCCGATGGTAATGAATGAATCACTGTAGATGGCGGCAATGCCGATCACGCCACCGGCCAAAATAGCACGGTGGGGCGTTTTGAAGCGGGGATGCACCTTGGCAAAGTAAGCAGGCAAAAACGCCTCACGGGACAAGGCAAAAATCTGGCGCGAGTAGCCCAGGATGATGCCGTGGAACGACGCCACCAGCCCGAACAAGCCCAGCCACACCAGCATGTGCAACCAGCCACTGTTCTCCCCCACGATGAGCTTCATGGCTTGGGGCAGTGGGTCGTTGATGTTGGCCAGTTGGGTCCAGTCGCCCGCGCCGCCGGCAAACACCATCACGCCCACGGCCAACACCACCAGCGTCAGGATGCCGGTGATGTAGGCAATCGGGATGGAGCGCTGCGGGTCTTTGGCTTCTTCGGCGGCCATGGCCACGCCTTCGATCGCCAGGAAAAACCAGATGGCAAACGGAATGGCGGCAAACATGCCAGGAATCGCGGCCCAGCTAAAGTCGTCTTGGCCGGACCAACCGCCCTTGGTGAAGTTGGCCATCGAAAAGCCGGGGGACACCACCCCCATGAACACCAACAACTCAAAGATCGCAATGATCGTGATGAACAACTCAAAGGTGGCGGCAATCTGCACCCCCACGATGTTGAGTGTCATGAACACCACATAGGCACCCAGCGCGGCGAGCTTGGGGTCCAGCGCGGGGAACTGCACGTTCAGGTAGGCACCAATGGCCAAGGCGATGGCCGGTGGGGCAAACACAAACTCCACCAGCGTGGCCGCGCCCGCCAGATAGCCGCCGGTAGGGCCAAATGCACGCTTGCTATAGGCGAAGGGACCGCCCGCCTGGGGGATGGCGGTCGTCAACTCGGTAAAGCTGAAGATGAAGGTGGTGTACATCGCCGCAATAAAGAGCGCGGTGAAGGTGAAGCCCAGCGTACCGGCCGAGGCCCAACCAAAACTCCAACCGAAATACTCGCCCGAGATCACCAGCCCCACAGCGATGCCCCACAGCTGCAAGGTACTGAGCACCGGCTTGAGCACATGGGTGCCCGATGGGGGTTGTGACGTTGACATGGGGGTCCTCCAACAGGGATTGAAAAAGTACCCCACGCACTCCGGCATGGGGTTTGCTAACAGTGACTGTAGGCAGTGAAGCGGTAGGCCGGTATCAATAATCGGCAAACTTGCATGGCGCACCGGCGCGGTGCGACTGCCTCGGTTTGTGCTTCGTACCCCTGGATTGCCTGCCCATGCATGTGCCAACACTGCCCGCCTCCACCCTGCGCGTCATCGAAGCACGCGATGCGGACGAGCACGCCGGCAACCTCACCCACTGGGAACAGCGCTACGACCAAACGACCCCCGGTGCCTTTCACGGACTGCTGGAGGAGATGCAACTCCCAGGCATGCAGGTCTTTCGCGAGAGCACCAGCCAGGGCATGCGACAGACCTGCTGCGTGTGGCCGGACGCCCTGTGGTTTGGCCTGCCGTATTCGGCGCTGGCCACCCGTATCAACGGGCGCAGCGCCACCCCCGACAGCGTGCTGGTGCGCCCCGGCCACTGCGAGTTCGAACTCGTCACCCCGGCGGACTACACCATCTTCGGGGTGGTGGTGCGGCAAGACACCCTGCGCGATGCGGCCCAGGGTATGGGCATGGATCTGGATTGGGAACGACTGTGCCGCGCCGAGGTGGTGCAAGCCTCACCGGCTGCGCGCCGCCAGTGCCTGCAGACCTTGCACGCACTGTTGAGTGGCGACACGGCAGCATCCACCGACCCACAACACCTGGCACTGGCCGCCTTGCTGCCGCTGCTGGACACCGGTGTGGTGGACAGCGCGGTGCGCAACAGCCAGGCACGCCGCCAGCGCATCGTGGCCAAAGCGCGGGACCACCTGTTGGCCCACCATGACCACACCATCACCGTGCCCGATCTATGCCAGCGCCTGTTTGTGAGCCGCCGCACCCTGCAATACTGCTTTGAAGACGTGCTGGGCATGACGCCTGTGCAGTACCTGCGCATCCTGCGGCTCAACGGCGCGCGCCGGGACCTGCTGCGCAAGCCAGACAGCACCGTGCGCGACGTAGCCGCCGACTGGGGCTTTTGGCATTTCAGCCAGTTTGCCCATGACTACCGCACCTTATTTGGCCACAGCCCCTCGCAGTCCCGAGAGCAGGGCCTGCACTGAGGCGGCACGTAAAATTGCGGCCTTGCTTGATAACCACGAGCCGCCATGATCCGCATCACCGAACTCAAACTCCCCCTGTCCGCCTTGTCCGTCGAAGAACGCCGCGCCTCTGACGCGCCTTCTGAAACCGAGGCTGATCGCGCCCCCGTGGCCCACCCGTTGGACGCGCTCCAGCGGCTGTGTGCGCACGCGCTGGGCATAGACATACACGCCATCGCGGGCCTACAAGTGTTCAAGCGCAGCTTTGACGCCCGCAAGGTGGATTTGTTGGCCGTCTATATCGTCGATGTCATGCTGGCAGACGCCTCGCTGGAAGCCGCCCTGTTGGCCCGCCACGCAGGCCACCCGCACATAGCCCCCACGCCCGACATGGCCTACCGTCTGGTGGCCCAGGCACCCGCCGGACTACACGAACGCCCGGTGGTAGTGGGCTTTGGCCCCTGTGGCATGTTCGCCGCATTGGTGCTGGCGCAAATGGGCTTCAAGCCCATCGTGCTGGAGCGGGGCACCACGGTGCGCCAACGCACCAAAGACACTTGGGGCCTGTGGCGCAAAAAGACGCTCCACCCCGAAAGCAACGTGCAGTTCGGCGAAGGCGGCGCAGGCACATTTTCAGATGGCAAGCTGTACAGCCAGATCAAAGACCCGCGCTTTCTGGGCCGCAAAGTCATGCACGAGTTTGTGCAGCACGGCGCGCCCGCTGAGATTTTGTACGAGGCCCACCCGCACATCGGCACCTTCAAGCTGGTGAAGGTCGTGGAGGGCATCCGCGAACAAATCATTGCGCTGGGCGGTGACATCCGGTTTGAACAGCGAGTAACCGACCTTGTGCTGGATGAGCCCAATGCGGACGGAGCGGCCGCGCTATCGATACGCGGGCTAGAGGTGGACAACCTGGCAGACGGCAGCCACTATGTGCTGCCCGCCCGCCACGTGGTCATGGCGCTGGGCCACAGCGCGCGCGACACCTTTGCCATGCTCTATGAGCGCGGCGTGGCCATGCAGGCCAAGCCGTTCTCGGTAGGCTTTCGCATCGAGCACCCGCAAAGCGTGATTGACCGTGCGCGCTGGGGCCGCCATGCCGGGCACCCGCTGTTGGGCGCTGCGGATTACAAACTGGTGCACCACGCTGCCAATGGACGGGCGGTGTACAGCTTTTGCATGTGCCCCGGCGGCACCGTGGTAGCCGCTACCAGCGAGCCGGGGCGCGTGGTCACCAACGGCATGAGCCAGTATTCGCGCGCCGAGCGCAATGCCAACGCCGGCATGGTGGTGGGCATAGACCCGCCCGACTACCCTGACAACGAAGCCGCTTTTGTGCACGCCTTTGGCACCGTGGCAGGCACGCGCTATGCAGCGCAGGCCAGCGCCATGAAGGCGCAAGACCCCCGGGCCGCACACCCCCTCTCGGGCATCGCCCTGCAACGGCAACTGGAAAGCAGGGCCTACACCCTGGGCGGTGGCACCTACGAGGCACCGGGTCAACTGGTGGGCGACTTTATCGCGGGCACGCCCTCCAGCGGGTTGGGCAGCGTCACCCCGTCGTACAAGCCGGGCGTGAAACTGGGCGACCTGGCCCCCGCCCTGCCTGCCTATGCGATTGCGGCCCTGCGCGAGGCCTTGCCGGTGTTTGGCCGCAAGATCAAGGGCTTTGACATGCCCGATGCGGTGCTCACTGGCGTGGAAACCCGCACCTCCAGCCCCATCAAAATACCGCGCGGCGAAAACTTGCAGTGCACCAACGTGCGCGGCCTCTACCCCGCTGGCGAAGGTGCCTCGTATGCGGGTGGCATTTTGTCGGCAGGGGTCGATGGCATCAAGGTGGCCGAGGCGCTGGCGCTGGCCATGCTGCAGCGAGCGCTCTAAATGCGATAGCGGTCTGCGGACTGCTTGAGTCGAGCGAGCAAAGCCGGGGCGATCTCCACCAAGGGCAGCACCTCGTCGGCAGCACCCGCAAGAATCGCCTCGCGGGGCATACCAAACACGATGCACGACGCCTCGTCTTGCACATAGTTGTAGCTGCCAGCGTCTTTCATCTCTTTCATGGCGCGCGCGCCGTCGCCCCCCATGCCAGTGAGCATGAGGCCAATGGCGTTGCGGCCCGCCACTTTCGCCACCGAATGAAACAACACCTCCACCGAGGGACGGTGCCGGTTGACGAGTTCACCGTCTTCCACCACGCACACGTAATTGGCTCCGCTGCGGTCTACCCGGAACTGTTTGCCGCCTGGCGCAATGTAGGCGTGCCCCGGCAAAATGCGCGCGCCATGCACAGCCTCTTGCACGGTGATGTGACACAGCGTGTTGAGCCGCGCGGCAAAACTGGTGGTGAAACCGGCCGGCATGTGCTGCGTGATGACAATGCCCGGCGCATCGGCGGGCATGTGCACCAGCACTTCTTTGATGGCTTCGGTGCCCCCGGTGGAGGCCCCAATGCACACCAACTTTTCGGTAGACAACTGGCCCAGCGAGGCCACAGGTGCGGGCGGCTTGGGGCCAGACACCGCAGCGCTGGGAGCCGGGGCTGCCCCGCTGCGCTTGACATGGGCTTTGGACGCCACCCGTACTTTCTCCACGATGGCCGAAGAAAGCTCTTTGATGCCCTCGGCCAGTCCCATGCGCGGCTTGGCTACAAAATCAACCGCGCCCAGCTCCAGAGCGCGCAGCGTGACCTCGGCACCGCGCTCTGTCAGGGTGGAGATCATCACCACCGGCATGGGCCGCAGCCGCATCAACCGGGACAAGAACTCCAGCCCATCCATTTTGGGCATCTCCACGTCTAGGGTGATCACGTCGGGGTCGAGTTCACGGATCATCTCCCGCGCAATCAGGGGGTCATTAGCAACCCCCACGCACTGCATATCAGGCTGCTTGTTGATGATTTCTGAGAGCAGACTTCGCACCAGCGCCGAATCGTCGACCACGACCACACGTATTTTCTTCATCGCTTTTCAAAACAAATCTACAGTTCCACCGGCATTGGACTTTGCAACCACCGCCGCATCGCCCCGGCGCTCCTCCGCCACCAAGGTTTCGGGGTGGGAATGGGCCAATCGCTTGACCAAGGCTTTGCCGCTGGTGGGGAAAAAACACACTTTGCGGGGGTGAATGTCCAACACGTCCTGAGAAATCACCGGGATGCGCTCGGTGGCCAGATAGTCCAGCACAAACTTGGTATTGCGCTCACCCACATTCATGGTGGTGAAGCCGGCCATCACCTGCCCACCACCAAACACCTTGGCCTGCATGGTCTCGCGCCGGGCACCCATTTTCAGCATCTCGTTGATCAGCAATTCCATGGCAAACGAGCCATAGCGCCCCGAGCCGTCGCCGCCCTCGCCGTCGGGCAGCATGAAATGGTTCATGCCACCCAAGCGGGCCCTACCGTCCCAAATGCAGGCGGCAATGCAGGAGCCCAGCACCGTCATGATCACGATCTCTTCGTTGGACACGAAGTACTCGCCGGGCAGCACCTTGACCGCGTCGTACTGAAAGTGGTGGTCCGCATAGAAAAACGAGGCCTCCCCCGGCTTGCGCGCCTGCGCCTTGAGCTGCTCGATGCGCGAGTGGCGTCCGTGTGCCAGCGCTTTGGAGCCCAGGGCATCCATGCTCGGATGGGCGGCGGAACTAGCAGCGAAAGATGGGTTCATGGCATGCGTTCCGTGGAAAAAAATGGCGTTCAAGCACGCTCATACACTGTCTTGCCCTGCAGCACAAACAGGTCGCGCGATTCACTGAAGTTTTCGGCATGGCCCACAAACAACAGTCCACCGGGTTTGAGCACGCGGTGGATGCGCTCCAGCACCCGGCGCTGGGTCGCGCTATCAAAATAGATCATGACGTTGCGGCAAAAAACCACGTCAAACGGTTCCCGAAAAGGCCAGTCATCCCGAATCAGGTTCACCATCTGGAAATCGATGGTGGCCCGCAACTCGGGCTTCACCCGCACCATGCCAGCGTTGCCCGCGCGACCGCGCAGAAAAAAGCGCTGTAAGCGCGCCTGGTCCAGCCCCTTGAGCGACTCGGTGCGGTACACCCCCTGCGCGGCGGTGTGCAGCACCTTGGAATCGATGTCACTGGCAACAATGCTGAAGGCGCGTGCCGAGTCCAGCGCTTCCATCGCCGTCATGGCAATCGAGTAAGGCTCTTCACCGGTAGACGCAGCGCTGCACCAGATCTTGCACCCCTGGCCAAACGTGTGGTTGCGCAAATAGTCCGCCAAGATATGAAAGTGGTGGCTTTCCCTGAAAAAAGAGGTCAGGTTGGTGGTCAGGGCATTGACAAACTCTTGCCATTCGCTGCCCTCACCGGCCTCCAGCCACCGCAAATACGCGTGGAAACTTTGGTGCCCGGTCTCGCGCAGGCGGCGCGACAAGCGGCTGTACACCATGGCGTGTTTGCCATCGTGCAGGCTGATGCCCGCGCGCTGGTAGATCAGCTTTTGCACGTGCGCAAAGTCGCTCTGAGTCCATGCGAACTCGCGCCCCTGCAATTCTTCGGTGGCGGTCAGGGGCACCATGTGCAGGCCGTGGATCGTGTGAGCGCGATGTGGCGGTACCCCGGGCGGCACCAGTGCTCAGTCATCCCCGGATACCAGTCCCATGTCGGGCGCTGACATCAGCTTCTCAATGTCTAACAAAATCAACATGCGATCCCCTAAAGAGCCCAGGCCCAAAATGGCCGCGCTGTCCACCACGCTCTCAATGTCGGGTGCCGCCTTCACGCTTTCGGGGGGCAACTCCATCACGTCGCTCACAGAGTCCACCACGATGCCCACAATGCGCTGGCGCAGATTCAACACGATCACCACGGTGAAGGTGTTGTATTCCGCCTGCGCGCAGTTGAACTTCAGGCGCATGTCAATGATGGGCACGATGGTGCCGCGCAAATTGATCACCCCCTTGATGAACGCCGGTGCGTTGGCCACGCGGGTCGGAGGCTCGTAACCCCGAATTTCCTGCACCTTCAGGATGTCGATGCCGTACTCCTCCCGGTCCAGACGAAACGTCAGGTACTCGCGAGCGGTGCCGGTGCCCACGTCGTTGAGTTTTTCCATCATTCCCATATCGGTCTCCTCAAACAAACCACTCAGTGCCTGGAGCGCCGCACCAGCGCCCCGGTGTCCAGAATGAGCGCCACTTTGCCGTCGCCCAAAATGGTGGCTCCTGACACGTTGGGCACCTTGCGGTAGTTGGACTCCAGGTTCTTCACCACCACTTGCTGCTGGCCCAACAACTCGTCCACCAAAAGGGCGACGCGGCTGCCGTCGGCCTCGACGACCACCATGATGTTGCTGGACTTCTCGAAGTCAAAGCGCGGTACTTGAAAGACTTTCTCCAGCTCGATCACCGGCATGTACTCATCGCGCACCTTGACCAACTGCGACCCTTGGCCCACGGTGCTGACCGCCTCGGCCTTGACCTGGAAGGACTCGATCACCGAGGACAGCGGCAGGATGTAGACCTCTTCCCCCACGCCCACGGACATGCCATCCATGATGGCCAGCGTGAGCGGCAGCCGCACCGAAACCTTCATGCCATAGCCTTCGGCCGAGTCGATCTCCACCGTGCCGTTCAGGGCGGTGATGTTCTTCTTCACCACGTCCATTCCGACTCCCCGGCCGGACACATCGGTGACCACCTCGGCGGTAGAAAAACCGGGCGCAAAAATCAGTTGCCAGACCTCGCTGTCCGACATTTGGTCCGACACGTCCAGGCCGCGCTCACGCGCCTTGTCCAAAATCTTGGTACGGGAGAGCCCGCGCCCATCGTCGCGCACCTCGATCACGATGGAGCCGCCTTGGTGGGCGGCAGACAGGGTGATGGTGCCGGTCTCCGACTTGCCCGCGGCCACCCGTTGTTCGGGAAGCTCGATGCCGTGGTCACAACTGTTGCGCACCAGGTGGGTGAGCGGGTCGGTGATTTTTTCGACCAGTCCTTTGTCCAGCTCGGTGGCTTCGCCCTGGGTCACAAACTCGACCTTCTTGCCCAGTTTGCCGGCCAGGTCGCGCAACATGCGGGGAAAACGGCTGAACACGATGGACATGGGGATCATGCGAATCGACATGACCGACTCTTGCAGGTCGCGGGTGTTGCGATCCAGGTCGGCCAAACCCGTCAACAGTTGCTGGTACACCGCAGGGTCCAGGGCCCGGCTGTTTTGGGCCAGCATGGCCTGGGTGATCACCAGCTCGCCCACCAGATTGATAAGTTGGTCCACCTTGCTGATGGACACACGGATCGTGGCCGCCTCGGGGGACGCTGTCGGGCCAGCGCTGGGCTTGGCAGCCCCTTTGGCACTCGGTGCTGCGTCATGGCTGGACAATGCCGCAGCGTGGCTGTCCGGCAAGGCGCCTGGTGCGCCGGGCGATCCGTCAAAAAAGCCGTAGCCTGGCTCAACCACCGGCGCGGCCTCGGGGGCCGCCGTGGCAGCGGCGGGCGCACCTGCCGCACCGTCAAAAAAGCCAAATCCGGCGTCCTCTACTGCGGGCTCCGGGGCGACCTCTATCTGCACTTTGTCGCGCGACACATGGAACGCAAAGAGGTCCAACAACTCTTCAAACGTGGACGCGGTGTCCGCGCGGAACATCCGGTACGAGGGGCGGTCTGCCGGCAAGGGTTGGATGGTGCCCAAGCCAGGAATATCGCGAAACAGTTCCTGGATGGCATCGGCCTGCTCGGGCTTGTCCAGCGGACCCACGGTGATCGTCAGTGCGCGCGCGCCCGCAGGCGCTGTCAGCAGCGCTACTGTGGGCGCAACCGCCTTGGGTGCAGACACCGGTGGGGCTGCGACACGGGGCTGCTCTGCCACCACGCCGCCAGCGGCCAATATGCTGATGCGCTTGACCAAATCGGCCGTTTCCAGGGCTACGCCCTCACCCCCTGCCTGATGTCGGGCCAACAAGCTGCGCGATGCGTCTGCAGATTCCAACAGCACATCCACCATCACCGCGCTGGGTTGTAGTTCGTGGCGGCGCAAACGGTCCAGCAACGACTCCATGTGATGGGTCAACTCCGCCACATCCGAAAAGCCAAAGGTGGCCGCCCCGCCCTTGACCGAATGGGCGCACCGGAAAATGCCGTTGAGCTCTTCGTCGTCCGCTGTTTCAAGATTCAGATTGAGCAGCATGTGCTCCATCTGATCGAGGTTCTCACCCGCTTCTTCAAAAAAAATTTGGTAGAACTGACTCAAGTCAAAGTCACCACCTGCACCACTGTCCTGATGGGTCTCGGCCATACCTAGCTCCTGTATTGAGTTTCCAACGACGCCCGCCCCACCCTAGCGAATGACTTTTTTAATGACGTCCAACAACTTGGCCGGGTCAAACGGCTTGACCAGCCACCCGGTAGCACCAGCCGCCCTACCGGCTTGCTTCATCAAATCACTGGATTCGGTGGTCAGCATCAGAATGGGCGTGGTCTTGAACTGGGGGTGTTCCCGCAGCTTGCGGGTCAGGCCCAACCCGTCCAGGCGGGGCATGTTTTGGTCGGTGAGCACCAAGTCAAATGTCTGCGCTTGGGCCTTTTCATAGGCGTCTTGCCCATCCACTGCCTCGACCACCTGAAAGCCTGCGCCCGTCAGGGTGAAAGACACCATTTTTCGCATCGAAGGGGAATCGTCCACGGCGAGAATGAGAGGCATGAGAAACTCCGAAAAAACTGGAAATCGAGGGACTAAAAAAGTTCGATGGAACCGGCATCCATCTCGTCTTGCGTGACCGGGTTCGGGCGCTCCGGCACGTCGGCCACAAAGGGGACCGCCTCACCGTCTTCGTTACCCATGGACTCGGACGCCAAACGGTACGCGCACCCCTGCAATATTTTGGACGTATGCACGATCAGTTGGGAGGCCAAATCCTGGAACTGCAACTCCGTCACGGCTGCGTGCAAGGCCTTGCGCGCCGCGTCCAACTCGGCACTCTGGCCAAACTCGGGGGCCGACAAATTGGCACTGGCCGTGGTAAAACGCTCCATCAGGTTTTCCATGGTGTGCGCCAACAGACCATCCAGCCGTGTCAAATCGTGGACGACAACCAGCAAAGAGTCCTGAACCTCGGCAACTAGCATCACCGGCAATTGCACGGCTGGGGTAGCAGATGGCGTCAATGTAGGTTCCATTGTCATTCTTCCTCTTTGCCAGTCTTGTTCGATATCCTACGATGGAATCATGACCTTTGAGTTAATCAAGGTGCGTAGATTAGCAGGAATCACAAATTTTGGGGAAAAATCGATTACTTCGGTAGAACAAAAAAATCAAGTTCTTCCTTGACAACACATAATCGTTTGCATGATAGCGTCGAAATCCCAGTCGAATCCAACCGACAAGCCCCTGAACATCCTGCACTTGGAGGATTCAGACGCGGACCACCTGTTGCTGGCCCGCGCACTGCGCAGCAGCGGCATCGTGGCCACGCTCACACGCGCGGATGACCGTGCGTCGTTTCTCGCCCTCATGGGCACGCACACCTTCGACCTGGTGCTCATGGACTTTCGGCTTCCCGGATTTACCGCCCTGCAGGCCTGGGACGCGCTGGCCCAGTGGCCGCTGCCACCGCCCTGTGTACTCGTCTCGGGTGCGATTGGTGAAGCGGCGGCAGTGGCCGCCATCCAGACCGGCTTTAGCGACTACCTGCACAAGAACGACCTCCAGGCCATTGGGCAAGTGGTAACGCGGGCCTTGAAGCTGCACCAACTCCAGCAAGCGCGGGCGCAGGCCGCCCGTGATTTGCAGGCCTCCGAACAACGCATTACCCAACTGGCCCACCACCTGCAAACCTCGCTAGAGCAAGAGCGGGCCGACATTTCACGAGAAATTCATGACGACATCGGGGGCTCTCTGGCAGCACTGCGGCTGGATGTGGCCTGGATAGAGCGCCACGCGCAAAACCCTGCGTTGCGCGAGCGCGCGGCGTCCGCGCAAGACGTGATTGCGCATGCCCTCGCGGCCACCCAACGCATCATGCAAAACACCCGCCCGGCCATACTGGACCAGGGCCTGGGCCCCAGCGTTCAGTGGCTCACGCAGGCACACACACGCCGCACGGGCCAGCCCGTCCAACTGCAGTGCCAGCTGGACACGGAGCATGCGCTGCACGACGCGGTGCGGCTCACCGCCTACCGCATCGTGCAAGAGGCGCTGACCAACATCAGCAAACACGCGCCCCAGGCGCATGTGCGCGTCCACCTGTCCGACGCGGGCAAGGCCCTCACCGTGGAAGTCACCGACAACGGACCCGGATTTGACATGCAGCAACTGCGCACCACCGCTGGCTTTGGCCTCAAAGGCCTGGGCGAACGCGCCAAAAACATCGGCGGCTGGCTGGACATCAGCAGCCAACCCGGCCAGGGCACATCGCTCACCCTGACCGCACCACTACCCACCCCCCCCATGCCCGCCGCACAGGCCCTCACGCCATGATCCACGTTGTTGTATGCGATGACCACGCCATGATTCGCCGTGGCATCCGGGACACCCTGGCCGACGCTGGCGACATCCACATCACCGGGGAAGCCGGCAGCTACACCGAGTTGCGGCAGGCGCTGCTGCAAGCCCCCTGCGAGGTGCTGGTGCTGGACCTCAACCTGCCCGGCCGAAGCGGTTTGGAAGTGTTGGGCCTGGTCAAAGAGTCCCATCCACACATCAAGACGCTGATCGTGTCCATGTTTGCGGAAGACCAGTACGCCATCCGGTGCCTGCGCGCCGGAGCGTTTGGCTACCTCAACAAGGCGGGCGACCCCGCCGATTTGGTCAAGGCGGTCCGGTCCGTGCATGCGGGTCGCAAATTTGTCACCCCCGAAGTCTCGGACATGCTGGTCGACCAACTGGCCGCGCCCAATACCGAGGCGCTGCACGCCAGCTTGTCGGAGCGGGAGTTGCAAACCCTGATCAAGATAGCGTCGGGGAAAAAGCTCTCCAGCATTGCGCAAGAGCTGATGCTCAGCCCCAAAACCGTCAGCGTCTACCGCGCCCGCTTGTTGGAAAAGCTGGCCCTGCACAACAACGCCGAGCTCACGGTGTACGCCATCCGCAACGCGCTGGTGTGAAATTGCTCGGAATGTGTGCCGTCAACGCGCCCTTGGAGCAGGGAACAAAACAAAGCCCAGCGGCCGGCGAGTAAGAAGTAGCCGCAGCCTCTGTGCCGTCCACTGGTAATGACGCCGGTGGCCCGTGCCTGCCCCCCGCTTTGCAGCAAGCGCGCGTCTTCATCGCGCAGCACCGGGTAAAGCGCGCAGCTATTGACGTACAGCGCGTTGGAGTACTCAAAGCGCCACTCCTCGTCGTAGGCCGCTTTTTGTGCGAGTTGGTCTTTGCGGTTGGTGGCGTTGAGCAGTTTATTGTTCTCAACCCGGTCGCGAACCAGCTTCTCTATCCCCGTCTGCCTTTGCGGCACTTGCACCGTGCCCGCCTTCTCTGCGGCAATGCGTTGTCGGTAGTTGGCAAACACCGTGCTCTCAAAGTCATTGAGCGCTTCTCCCTTGCCCTCTCGGTGCACGATGTCTACCAGCAGGCGCGCTTTGTCATCGTGGGTGACAGGGCCTGCCAGTACAAAGCCGGCCAGGCTGTCGTGCACATAGCGCCCCAGCAGCACGCAGTGCGCTTGGCCCCCGCACTGGCTGCGCCCTTGCAGCACGGTCAGAGCGGCCTCTATCCAGGCTTGGTCTGCCGGGTGTTGTTGTTGGCAGATGTATTGGGGCAGCCAGTTGCTGTTGCGCCGCAGGGTGTCGTCAATGTAGACGGCGCGGCGCTCACCGGGGATGCGCCGGTCTGGCCGGTCCCAGTAATTATGTTTGGTGGCACTCTGCCATTCGGTAAAGAGGGTGAGGTCGCCCCGCAGCTTTTGGTTGTAGCTGTGGATGTTGTCCTCGTCTTGCGTGCTGATGGGGTTTTGTAGTCGGTGTTGAAGAATTCAAATTCTCGAATCAAACGAACTTTGGGCGGTCAGCAGCAACTGCTGCTCGCAGCAGATACGTGAATCCTCCCGGCCATACAGTGTGAAGTGACCGGCGGACGTGCACCAATAGGCTCTGG
>JARXAM010000021.1 GCA_029865845.1 Rhodoferax sp.
AGGTATTTTTCTTGGAAGATGGCGTCGCGCACTTCTTGGTGGCTGTGGTCGGTGCAACCGCACATGGCCTTTTTCTTTGGGGTGGCGCTGTAGTCGCCGCCTGCCGTAAACATGATGATCTGCTCAACCAAGCCGGTGCACGAACCGCAGGATGCGCTGGCCTTGGTGTGCTTGCGCACCTCGTCCAGGGTGAACAGGCCTTTGTCGCGGATGGCTTTGCAGATGGTGCCCTTGTTGACGCCGTTGCAACCGCACACCTCCGCCTCGTCGGGCATGCTGGCGGCCTTGTGGTGGCCTTCATGGCCCGCATCACCGATATTGCTTTCGCCAAACATCAGCGTGTCGCGGATGTCGGCCACGTTGCGGCCCTCGCGCAGCAGCTTGAAGTACCAACTGCCGTCCACCGTGTCGCCGTACAAGCAGGCGCCCACCAGTTTGTCGTTTTGGAGGACCAGTTTTTTGTAGACGCCGCCAAACGGGTCGCTCATCACGATTTCTTCGTACCCTTCACCGCCCTGGAAGTTGCCCGCAGAAAACAGGTCAATCCCGGTGACCTTGAGCTTGGTGGAGGTGAGCGATCCTTGGTAGCGGCCAATGCCGTGTTCGGCCAGGTGGTTGGCGGCCACTTTGGCCTGTTCAAACAAAGGGGCCACCAGTCCATAAGCGGTGCCACGGTGGGCCGCGCATTCCCCCACGCTGTAGATGCGCGGGTCGGTCACGGTCTGCAGGGTGTCGGTCACCACAATGCCCCGGTCCACATGCAGGCGCATGCGCTGGGCCAACGCGGTGTTGGGCCGAATGCCCACGGCCATGACCACGAGGTCGGCGAGCACCTCCGTGCCGTCTTTGAAGCGGATGGCTTTGACGCGACCCGGCTTGCCGTCTACGCTTTCGCCGCCCACCAGCTCCTGGGTGTGGGCGCCCATCAAAAACTTCAGGCCGCGTTCTTCCAGCGACTTTTGCAGCAGACCACCGGCCACAGTGTCGAGCTGGCGCTCCATCAAGGTAGGCATCACGTGCACCACCGTGACCTGCATGCCCCGCAGCATAAGACCGTTGGCCGCCTCCAGGCCGAGCAAGCCACCGCCGATGACGACCGCGTGCCGGTAGGTCTTGGCCGCTTCGATCATGGCGTGGGTGTCGGCAATGTCGCGGTAGGCAATCACACCGTCCAAATCCTTACCGGGCACCGGCAGGATGAAGGGGTTGGAGCCGGTGCAGACCAGCAAGCGGTCGTACGCGGCCTCGGTGCCATCGCTCGCGGTGACCACGCGCTTGACGCGGTCCACCTCGGTCACGGTTTTGCCCGCGTGCAGCGTGATGCCGTGCTCTGCATACCACTCGAACGGGTTGAGCACGATCTGATCCAGCGTCTGCTCACCCGCCAGCACGGGGCTGAGCAAAATGCGGTTGTAGTTGGGGTGCGGCTCGGCACCGAACACGGTGATGTCGTACAGGTCCGGCGCGACCTTGAGCAGCTCTTCAATGGTTCGCACACCGGCCATGCCGTTGCCGATCATGACCAGCTTTTGTTTGGCTTTGACTGTTTTGTCCATAGGGTTCTCCAAAGTGCGGCGACAGAAAGCGGGCGTTTCAAGAAACCTTCACGTTCCGTAGAAGCCTGGTCGACGCGACGAAATCAAATGTGGCTGTTAACTCCCCTTTCCGGCCCGGCGGGGGTGGAAAGGGGTTTGGGGATAGGGGGGCAGATCAAGCCACCTTCTCCACATGCCCCTGCCGGGTGTACAAAAAGTCAATGACCGCCTTGCGGTAACCCAGGTATTGCGGGCTGTCAGCCAGGGCCACACGGTTGCGGGGGCGGGGCAGGTCAACGTGCAGCACTTCACCGATGGTGGCGGCTGGGCCGTTGGTCATCATCACAATCTTGTCGGACAGCAGCACGGCTTCGTCTACATCGTGCGTCACCATGACCACGGTGCTCTCGGTGCGGGCCACGATGTCCAGCAGCTCGTCTTGCAACTTGGCGCGGGTCAGCGCATCCAGCGCGCCGAAAGGCTCGTCCATTAGCAGCACTTTGGGCTCCATGGCCAAGGCTCGGGCGATGCCCACGCGCTGCTTCATGCCGCCGCTGATTTCTCCGGGGCGCTTTTGCGCGGCCGCGCTCAGCCCCACCAGCGCCAGGGCAGCGTCGGTGCGTGCCTTGAGCTGGGCCCGGCTTTCGGCAGGCGCACCGGGGTTACGGTGGCCGAATACCCGCTCTACGCCAAGATAGACGTTCTCAAAGCAGGTGAGCCATGGCAGCAGCGAGTGGTTCTGGAACACCACGGCGCGCTCGGGGCCGGGGCCAGAGATCTCACGATTCGCACAAATCAGCGTGCCCTGGGTGGGTAGCGTCAGGCCGGCAATCAGGTTCAATAGGGTGGACTTGCCGCAGCCGCTGTGGCCGATGAGGGCCACAAACTCGCCCTTGGCCACGTTGAGGTGGATGTTGCGCAGCGCGGGGAACAGCCCTTTCTTGGTATTGAAAGTCTGGTCCACGCCCTGGATTTCGATGTACTTGGAAGTGTTGTTCATGGTGTGTTCCTTTTCAGGGCTACCGACCGAGACGGCTTGGCCGGGCCGCTGGTTGCGCGCCCTAGAGGGGGAAGTGCCGAAGGCGCTTCGGGGGTGGTTCAAGTTTTCACTTCTTCGAAGGTAAAGGCGGTGGCCAGCTTGATGAGCGCGAGCTCCAGCAGCAGGCCCACGATGCCGATCACGAAGTTGGCAATGATGATGTTTTTGACGTTGAGGTTGTTCCACTCGTCCCATACCCAAAAGCCGATGCCCACGCCGCCGGTGAGCATCTCGGCTGCCACGATCACCAGCCACGCAGTGCCCACCGCCAACCGCACGCCGGTCAGCATGTAAGGCAGCACCGACGGAAACAAGATCTTCGTGAAGATCTTCCACTCGGACAGGTTGAGCACGCGTGCCACATTCATGTAGTCCTGCGGTACGCGCTGCACGCCTACTGCGGTGTTGATGATCATGGGCCAGATGGAGCAGATAAAGATGGTCCAGATGGCGGCCGGGTTCGCTCCCTTGAACACCAACAACCCGATGGGTAACCACGCCAATGGCGACACCGGGCGCAGCAGGCTGATGACGGGCGTAAACATGCGGCTCAAAAACTCAAACCGCCCTATCAAAAAGCCCACCGGTATACCCACGACCGCCGCCAGGCCGAAACCCAAGGCCACGCGTTTGAGCGAGAACAGGATGTTCCAGCCTACGCCCTGGTCGTTTGGCCCCTTGCTGTAGAAGGGGTCGCTGAAGATCAGCACCGCCTGCTTCCAGGTCTCCAGCGGGCTGGGGATGGAGCTGGCCGTGCCGATGCTCACCATCGCCCATATGCCCACCAACAACGCCAGCCCGAAGAGGGGCGGCAATACCTTGAGGAGCAGGCCGCTCCAGTCGAAGCTGGGAGCAGACTGCTCCGGCATCGAGGGACTCGCGGGTTGAGAGCCTTTTAGGCTGCTGGCGCCAGCAGAATGTGCGGGAGCGGATTCTGTTTTGATAGCAGAGCCTTCGGCAGCTGCGATCGGTGAATGGAATACGGCGCTGACCATGGTCGTTCCTTAAGCTTTGATCTTGAAACTTTCGGCGTACTTCTTGGGGTCTTTGCCATCCCACACCACGCCGTCGATCAGCTTGCTGCTGCGCATGTCGCTCTTGGGGACCGGCGTCTTGGTGGCGGTGGCGGCTTGTTTGTAGATGTCGATTTGGTTGATTTGCTTGGCCACGGTGAGGTAGTCGGGGTGGTCTTTGAGCAAGCCCCAGCGCTTGTGCTGGGTCAGGAACCACATGCCGTCCGACAGGTAAGGGAAGTTGACTGCGCCGTCGTTGTAGAACTTCATGAAGTTCGGGTCATCCCAGGTCTTGCCAAGACCGTTCTGGTAGCGCCCCAAAATGCGCTGGTTGATGGCGTCCACGCTGGTGTTGACATAGCTCTTGTCGGCGATGGTTTCGGCCATCTTGTTTTTGTTGGACAGGCCCGCGTCAATCCATTTGCTGGCTTCCAGAATGGCAGCGGTCACCGCGCGTGCGGTGTTGGGGTACTTTTTCACAAAGTCGCCCGTGGTGCCCAGCACTTTTTCGGGGTGGTCTTTCCAGATGTCCTGGGTGGTTTGTGCGGTGATGCCGATGCCATCGATGATGGCGCGGTGGCCCCAGGGCTCGCCCACGCAATAGCCGTCCATGTTGCCCACGCGCATGTTGGCCACCATTTGGGGCGGGGGCACGGTGATGGCCTTGGCGTCTTGCAGAGGGTGGACGCCGTGGGTCGCCAACCAGTAGTACAGCCACATGGCATGGGTGCCGGTGGGAAAGGTCTGCGCGAAGGTGTATTCGCGTTTGTCGGTCTGCATCAGCTTGGCGAGACTGGGGCCGTCGATTGCGCCCTTTTCAGCCAGCTTTTTGGACAGGGTGATCGCCTGCCCGTTGTGGTTCAGGGTGGCCAGCACAGCCATGTCTTTCTTGGGGCCGCCGATGCCAAGGTGCACGCCATAGACCAGGCCGTATAGCACGTGGGCAAAGTCCAGCTCGCCGTTCACCAGTTTGTCGCGCACGCCGGCCCAACTGGCTTCTTTGGTGGGGATGATCTTGACGCCGTATTTTTGGTCAATGCCCAGCACCGAGGCCATCACCACGCTGGCGCAGTCGGTGAGTGGGATGAAGCCGATTTTGACTTCTGTTTTTTCGGGTGCGTCAGAGCCGCCTGCATACACGGCGGCTCGCAGGGCGGGGTCTATGCCGATGGCCCCCACTGCGGCGGTTTGCAGAACAGCGCGGCGGCTGAGTTTGGCTTTCAGAAGATCCGTCATGTCAGTAGCTCCAGAAGGTTTCAACACACAAAACAAAGGCAGAAAACAAAAAAGGCGTCCACACGGGGTTCGACGCACTGTGCGCAATCAAACCCGTGGGGACGCCTTTGTCCTTGTGCATTCACCCCGCCCGCCGTTGGACGGGGTGTTTGCATGACCGTTGCCGGTCTTGAGCGGATTAATGCAATGTCTGTGCCAGATGTGTTGTGCGCTGCATACCGGCTATGCGTGGGGCGACTGCGGCGGGCAACCGCCTAGGCCTAGCGCCCTCAAGGTGGCCGTTGTGCGGATCAGGTACGCACGGGGGCAGGTATAAATTTGCACTGATTGTGTGCGGTGCACCTCGTTTGTGCCGAGGTGGGGTGCGGTCGGGTGGTTTCAACCCAGCAGGTCTGCCACGTCCAGCATGCGCTGGGCGACTTCCACAATCTTCAGGTTCTTGTCCATCGCGGTTTTGCGCAGCCGTGCGTACGCCGCGTCTTCGCTGAGTTGCTGGCGCTGCATCAGCAGGGTCTTGGCCCGGTCTATGACCTTGCGGTTCTGCAAGGCGGTGGAGAGTTCGTTGAGCTCATTGCGGGTGTCGGCCAGCTCGCGGCGCAGGGCCTGGTCCTGCTCGAAGCGGGCCATGGCCACGTCCAAAATGGGCCGGATGCGCTCGGCCTGCAGGCCTGCCACGATGTAGGCAGACACGCCAGCAGCCACCGCTTCGCGGGCGGTGCGGCTGTCGTGGTCGTTGGTAAACATCACGATGGGGCGGCGCGCGTCGCGGGTGGCCATCACCACATGTTCCAGCGCGTCCCGCGCGTCGCTTTCGGCGTCCACGACGATCATGTCAGGCTGTAGCTGCGCGAGTCGCTCGGTCAAAAACACGTCAGCGGGCAGCGAGGCGATCAGGTTGAAGCCGTTCTCCAGCAGCCCGATGCGCAGGCTGCGCGATCGCTCGGCCTGTTCGAGCGCATGGGTGTCCTCCGGGTCTTCCACGACCAGGTCAGAGGTGATAACGACGATTCGAAGGGGCACAGACATGGAGGTTGCCGCGCAAGTTTTGCGCCAACGTCACCCTTGTCCCATCCTCTACACTCTGCGCCTCTGAAGGAAACAAGCATGCTGGTGTTGGGGATTGAGTCGTCGTGTGATGAAACAGGGGTGGCCATGGTGCAGTCGCAGGGCGATGCAGTACCCACGCTGTTGGCGCACGCCTTGTACAGCCAAATCGAGATGCACCAAGCCTTTGGCGGCGTGGTGCCCGAGCTGGCCAGCCGCGACCATATTCGTCGCGTGTTGCCGCTCACTCGCCAGGTGCTCAACGAGAGCGGGCGCAATCTGCAAGAGGTGGATGTGGTGGCCTACACTCGGGGGCCCGGTCTGGCGGGCGCTTTGCTGGTGGGTGCCGGTGTGGCCTGCGCGTTGGGTGCTGCCTTGGGCAAACCCGTGCTAGGGGTGCACCATCTGGAAGGCCATTTGCTGTCGCCGTTTTTGAGCGAAGACCCGCCGGAATTTCCGTTTGTGGCCCTGTTGGTATCGGGCGGGCACACCCAACTGATGCGGGTGGACGGTGTGGGGCGCTACGCCTTGCTGGGCGAAACCATTGACGACGCCGCCGGTGAGGCCTTTGACAAATCCGCCAAGCTCATGGGGCTGGCCTATCCCGGCGGGCCCTTGCTCGCCCAACTCGCGCAGGCCGGTGATCCCAAGGCGTATGCCCTGCCGCGTCCCTTGCTGCACAGTGGCAATCTGGACTTTTCGTTTGCGGGGCTCAAAACGGCGGTGTTGGTGCAAAGCCAGCGCATGCTGGCGGCAGCGGGGGTGTCCCACTTTCAGGCCTTGCCTGGCCAGCAGCAGGCGGACTTGGCGGCCTCTACCCAGGCAGCCATTGTGGAGGTCTTGCTGAAAAAGTCGGTCTCTGCCTTGAAGCAGACGGGGCTTCAGCGCTTGGTCGTGGCAGGCGGCGTGGGGGCAAACCGTGCCTTGCGCACGCAGCTTAATGCCGAATGTGCCAAGCGCGGCGTGCGGGTGCACTACCCCGAGTTGCACTTGTGCACCGACAACGGTGCCATGATCGCCATGGCCGCTGCGATGCGCTTGCAAAGCGGTTTGCAGCAGGCCGTGATGGACTACGCCTTCGACGTCAAACCCCGCTGGCCGCTGCATTCACTGTAAGGCGGGCCAAACCAACAAGGCCTGCTGCGCCGGGCAGGGCAGCAGGCTCTTGGGGGCCAGTGATTGCAGTGTGGTGCTGGGCAGACCCTTATTGGATGGGGAGTTCTGCCGAGGTGTCTACCGGCACCTTTTTGGCCAGCTTCAGGGTCAGCACGCCATTGTCCAGCGTGGCCTCGCTTTGGGCACTGTCTACCTCTTGGGGGAATTCGTACGCGGCATGGTAGCGGCGCGGTGCGTCGTCCTTGCTATGGATGCGGATCACGGCGCCGTCGATGGCGATGCGCAAGTGCTGCTTGGCGATGCCGGGTACATCCAGGCTCAGGGTGAAGCTGGTGTCGTCCTGGGTGTAGGTGGCGCCGGAATGGCGTGCGGAGAGCAAGGCATCGTTCAAAAAGCGCTCGACGGCGCGACCGCCGTGGGCGAACGCCGGGCGGCACACAGACGATTGAAATGCAGCGGGGGCAGTGGTGAAGAACATGGGTCATTTCCTGAAGGTAGGGGCGGCGCTCACCGTGATTGCCGCATAGCCTGTAAGTGATCTCGGGTGCGGGGTTTTCAAGGCAAGGGGCGCCAACTTATGGTGGGCCATAGCCTCTTGAATCTGCCCTGTAACGCCGCCATTTAAGGGGCTTTGCGGTGCCCGGCTTAGCCCATGCTCGCAGGCATGGTCAGGCCAGCAGTGGGGCCCTGTTTTGTGGGCGGGTGTCAACCCAAAGTAGAAATGTCCCCTTCTACCCAAAATAGAAATGTCCCCATTGGCTAAGGTTTAGGCGGTGGAGCTTGCAGGCACAGCCTGCGAAGGGCGTAGCCCGTAGCTGGCTGTGCC
>JARXAM010000036.1 GCA_029865845.1 Rhodoferax sp.
GCGAAGGCATGGGCGGCCCCGCCGATGGCGGCGATGAAGGCGGCGCACCGCCCCCCCGCCGTATGGCACCGCCCCCCCGCGCTGCCGCGCCCGCCCCGGCACCCCGCCAGGCCCCTGCGCCGCGCCCGGCCAGCGGGTTTGACGACATGGACGACGACATTCCGTTCTAAAGACCTTCTTTTTTTGCCGTTCCAGGACCTCGCACCCGGCGCAGTGCGGATCCTGGGCGGCAGCGGTCCCGCTGCCCCCGTATCTTGGGGCCCCTGGTTCAGGGTTGGGCCGCGTGAGACACCGGCGTGTCTGTCGCTTGCGCCTGCGGTGTTGCGTCCCACCCCATAGAAGGCACCACCTCCGTGGTGCAGTGGACCGTGGCATCGTCCGGGTCGTTGCTGGCGTCGTGCTCGGCGGGCGGCGCTGGCAGCACACCGGTAACCCCCAAAGCTCTCAGTAGCTGTCCGCTGGCAGCCAGCACGCGTGCCTGTGCGAGTGCACGGTCAAACTCGGCATTGGCAAGGGCCCGACGGGCTTGAAAGGTTTCGTTTTCGGTGTCCAGCAAATCGAGCAATGAGCGCTGCCCAATGTCAAATTGCTGCCGATAGGCTTGCCGTGCTTTGGAGGTGGACAGCTCATGCTGGTTGAGCAGTGTCAGTTGGCTGGCAAGTTTGCCCACATCGTGCAGGGCAATGGCCAGGGTTTGCCACTGGTCGCGGCACACCTTGTCGCGCAGGGCGTAGCCCATACGCAGTTTCTCGGCAAATTGGCGCACGCGTGCGGCGTCCGAACCGCCGTTGTACAGGTTGTAGCGCAGCACCAGTTGTGCCGCCGTGTCTTGGTAGTCGCCGGGTAGCCCTGAGCGGTTGGTCTCCATGGTGTGGGAGGCGCGGAATTCCAGTGTGGGGTAGCGGGCAGCCTGACGCAACTCGGTCTCTGCGCGGAAGGCCCGCAGGGTGGCCACTGCGCTCATGAAGGCGGGGTGCGTGAGCACCGCGTCGGACCCTGCCGCATCGCCCGTTGCAAGCAGGCCCGCAAACGAGGGGGCATCCGCCAAGCGGGTGGCAGGCAGCTCCCCCACGATGCGCTGGTAGCGCGCGGACACGTCGTGCAGGTTGCTGGCTTCGGTGAGGCTGTTGGACTGGGCCAGCGCCAGCCGCCCTGCGGCTTGTTCGAGGTCTACCCGCCGACCCACCCCGGCCTGGACGCGGCTTTCCAGCCGGGCATAGATGTCGGCGTGCTGGGCGTGGTTGTCCCGTGCAAGGTCCAGCAGTGCGCGGTAGCGCTGCACATCCAGATAGGCGCGCACCGCCTCCAGCCCCACGTCGTTGCTGGCGGCCAGCAGGTCGTAGTAGGCCGCGCGGTGCAGATGGCCCAGGCGTTGCACGTCGCTACGGGTAGCAAAGCCGTCGAACAACACCTGCCGCAGCCGCACTGCCGTGGTCGTGCTGCCATACCCCGTGGCATGGGCCAAGGCGGGGGAGGCGGTGGTGTAGTCGCCGGTGCTGGCTTCCAGGTCCAGGCTGGGACGCCATGCGCCACGGGAGGCGGCCTGTTCGTGTCCGGCCGCGAGCCACTGGTGCAGCTTGACTTGGACTTCCGGGTTTTCGCGTAGCGCTTTTTCGACCGCCCTTGGCAGGTCTTGCCCCTCTTGCGCCAATGCCGCTCCCGCCCACGCCACGAGAAGCATGGCGAAAACCAATGTGCTCTTTCGAGTCCCTCTTGTATGCTGTGCTGGCATGGTGTCTCCTTGGTGGGATACATGGGTGGGCATGTAGGTCGGTAGTGCCGTGTGGGGTGCTACCAGAATGTCCAAATGGTAGGCAATGTTTCTGTGGTGGGTCTTCTAATTTGCGGCATCTTTGCCTATCAAATGGCTTCATCGTGAAAAATGCCACTTCGTCGTCGTTTGTGTCGCGGGGCCTGGACGTGCGTGCCAGCGCGAGGCGCTGGGCGGCTGTGCTCGTGTGCTGGGTGACGGTGTTGTATGCGGCGTCGTCCATTGATGTGCTGCAAGCTTCCTTTGTGCAGCGCTGGGGTGTGGCCGCCAAACCGGTGTTTGATGAATGGCGTCAATTGCTCCAAGAAGCGGCCAACAGCCCGGACTTGGTGCGCTTGCGCAAGGCCAACGATTTTTTTAACCAGCGCGTGCGGTTCGCAGACGACAGTGCGATATGGGGGCAGGCAGACTACTGGGCCACGCCGCTGGAAACCTTGGGCAGGGGCTCGGGCGACTGCGAGGATTACGCCATCGCCAAATACTTCACGCTGGTGCACATGGGTGTGCCGGCAGAGCGCCTGCGGCTGGTGTATGTGCGGGCCCAAACAGGTTTTTCTGACCTCACCCAAGCCCATATGGTGTTGGCCTATGACGACGGTGCATTGTCCGAGCCCTTGCTGCTGGACAACCTGATTCCCGACATCCGGCCGGCATCGCGTCGGCCCGATTTGCAGCCGGTGTTTGGCTTTAATAGAACGGGTATGTACAGCGGGGCCCTGGGCGGCCAGGCCCGCATCGGCGGGCCGGGGCCGTTGTCGCGCTGGCAAGATTTGCTTCGGGGAACGTTCGCCGCACGGTTTGAAAGACGCGAGTGAGGAGTGTTTATGTCCATGTACCGACAACTCTGGCTGGCCTTCATGGTCAGCATGCTGCTGGCCTTGGGGGGCGGCGTGGTGGCCTCGCTGTTGTCGGCGCGCAGCTATCTGGAGTCGCAGTTGGCCCTCAAAAACAATGACAACGCGGTGGCCCTGGCGCTCTCCCTGTCGGTCCATCCAGACCAGTCCGACCCGGTGACCATGGGCCTGATCGTTGCGGCACTGTTTGACAGTGGGCACTACAGCTCCATCCACATTCGCGATCCCTTTGGCAAAACCCTGATTGAGCGCTCCGACCCCGAGCCCATTGCGGATGCCCCCGCGTGGTTTGTGCGCTGGTTTCCCATCCATGCCCAGGCCGGTCAGGCCTTGATTACCCGGGGGTGGCGTCAGGCGGGCTCGGTGACCCTGGAGAGCCACAGCCGTTTTGCGTACGGCGCGCTGTGGCAAACGGCCTATGCAATGGCGGGCGTGATGGCGCTGGCAGGCGTGGCGGGGGGCTTGCTGGGCACCCTGGTGTTGCGGCGCTTGCGCAAGCCCTTGCAGACCATGATTGACCAGGCCAGCGCCCTGACCCAACGCCGGTTTGTCACCGTAGAGGCACCGCGCGTGCCCGAACTTCGGCAATTGGCGCATGCCATGAACACGCTGGTAGACCGGCTCAAAGGCATGTTTGAGGACGAGGCGCAGCGCGTGGAGCAGCTGCGCCAAGTCGCCCACACAGACCCCTTGACCGGGCTGGCCAACCGGTCCCACATGATGGCGCTGCTGCGCCAAACCCTGGAGGCCGACGATGCCAGCGGCGGCACCCTGATCTTGCTGCGCGTGCTGGGGTTGGCAGGCATCAACCAGCGCCTGGGCCGACCCGCGACTGACGCGTACCTGCACGCCATGGCCCAGGTACTGACCCGCACGTTTGCGGGCGTGCAAGGGGTGGTGACGGCGCGGCTGCAGGGAGCCGACTTTGCGGTGATCGTGCCCAGCGCGTGGGATGGCGCGCACTTTGCGCGCATGCTGCTGGCACCGTTGCAGCAAGTGGCGGTGCCGTATGTGGATGGCGCTGATGCAGTGGCCATCGGGTTTGGACGATTCGCCCCCAAGGACGACCTGAGTCGGCTCTTGGCGCGGGTGGACGGGGCCTTGGCAACGGCAGAGCGCCAGCCTGCCGATCCGGTGCACGAGGTGCCCTCGTCCGTAGGGGCGGGTCTGGCCCGCAGCAGCCTGGAGTGGGCCGCGTTGATCAATGGTGCGTTAACCCATGACCGAGTGACATTGGCGCAGTTCCCGGTGCACTCGGTAAACGGTGCCCCCCTGCACTGGGAATGCCCTCTGCGGCTGAAGTTGGAAGAAACCGCCGACTGGGTGCCCGCAGCACGGTTCTGGCCCGTGGCGGAACGCCTGACCATGACCCCCGCGCTGGACTTGCGCGCGGTAGCGCTGGGCCTGTCGTTGCTCGCGTCGCACCCTGATGACGCGGGCGTGGCCATCAACCTCTCTGCGAGTTCGCTGCTACACCCCACCTTCCAGCGAGACTTGCTCTCCCTCCTCGACCACGCGGCACCGCACAGCCGCCGCCTGTGGCTGGAGTGGGCCGAGGAAGGTGCACTCAAACACCTGCCAGCGTTGCAGGCCCTGTGTGTGCAACTCAAGCAACGCGGATGCAAAGTGGGACTGGAACACTTTGGCCACCGCGTTAGCCACATTGGCAGGCTGCACGGCATGGGGCTGGACTACGTCAAACTGGATGCCAGCTTTGTGCAGGGCATCCAAGGCCACGGGGGCAACCAGACCTTTGTCAAAGGGTTGTGCGCCATGGCCCGCGCCATGGGCTGGCAGGTAGTGGCCGAGGGCGTGGCCACGGTGGACGAGCGCGATACCCTCCAGACGCTGGGGGTGGACGGGCTGACCGGCCCGCTGCTGCGTGGGTAGCTGCGCGGTTCGTGACAAGGCCGGGGGAATCAATCCACCAGGATGGTGCCGCTCTTGATCAATGCTTGCAGAAGCAAAGTTTCGTTGTTCTCATCGATTCCGGTGGCAGCAAAGAGGTCGACTCCATCGAGGACGATGCGTTGGTCTTCCGCGCCCGCAATGTAGTCGTCCGCCGTAAATCTTCCCTTGCTGCTGATGCGAAATTCGGTTCCGGTGCTTGTTGCGATGACGTACACGTAGTTCAGCAGATTGGAGATGTCCACATCGAAATCTGTTCCGTCAAAGTCCCGTGTGGAGGTGTGTTCGCCCACCAGTAGGTCCCGCAAGTCCAGCACGTCGCCCCCACCGCGCGGTGCCCCGCTGCCGTTGTCAATATTGCTGTAGCCATTGGACAGTCTGAAGTCGGTCACACGGTCAATGGCGGGCGCGCCTGCAGTGCCGCCATCGTGCTGCCCCCATACAAAGGTGTCGGCACCAGCGCCGCCGGTGAGCACGTCATTGCCGCCGTGGCCCGCCAACACATCGTTGCCGGCGAGACTGCTGAGGCGGTTGGCCGCGTCATTGCCTTCGAGCCGGTTGTTCGCAGTGTTGCCCGTGAGGTTGATCGCCCCCGCGTTGTCGGCAAACAAGTTTTCGAAGGGGGCTGCCAGCACATAGGTGCTGCCCACGCGCGCACCAACATACGCCGCGTCCAGAACAATGGTGTCGGTTCCTTGGCCGACGGACTCCACCAGCAGATCCAGGCTGTCGCTCAGCACATACACATCGTCCCCCGCGCCGCCTACTAGGGTGTCGGCGCCTGCACCGCCTATAAGCAGGTCGTTTCCGTCACCGCCTTGCAGCCAGTCTTTGCCCGCGCCGCCTAGCAGGGTGTCTGCCCCGGCACCACCATACAGGGAGTCGTCACCGTTGCCGCCCGTGAGGTAGTCGCGTGCGTCGCCGCCAAACAGAGAGTCGCTGCCGTTGGTGCCATCCAATACCGCCCCCGCGCGTAGCTGCCATTGGCCGCTTGCGGTGTCGTGCACAAAATCTTCAATCCCCAAGTCCGACAACACCGGTGCCTGGTCGTTGCCAAACAAGGGCGTGGTGGCAAGTGACAGGGTTTGCCACTCGCTGGAACTGCTGGGCTTGAACTCCACCCGCAAGCGCGAGCGGTTTGCCTGGTCCCAGTACAACAAGTCCAGCGATGCCAGGCCGCCTGCCGGGTCCGTCACAGGCACCTGGGTCACGATGCGGCTCCTTGTTCCTTGGTTGCCGTCAAACTCCAACACTGTGCGCCCATTGAGGTTCAGGCGAAAGCCATCATCAGCAGTCACCCGAAAATCGTAATAACCCGGTGCTACAAAAAACTTGCCAGAGATGCGGATGGCCGCATCCGTCGTGGTGCCCAGGCCGGCATCGCCATCGGCATTGGCGGCTCCAGTTTGGGCCACGGCGGTAGCGAGGTCCACGTTCAAAAATCGGCTGAGGGCCTGGGTGTTGGGATCGGCCGATGCGTCTACCGGTGGCAGCGTGCTGCCCGGTGCCACCGGCCCGTTCATACCCATTGAGCTGTCGACGGCGGGCGTGAATCCGTAGTCCAGTGTGCGGGCCAAAAACGTCACGTCTGGCGCTTGGTCGCCTGCCGTGGCTTGTCTACCGTCAATGATGTGGGTGACGTCCTCCAGGGAGTCTAGGTTTCCTACCGAGGTGTCGTCGCTATGTACCCGCAAGTCTGGCAAGGCCTGGTCGTTGTAGCCGTAATACGCACCGTCGAAACCCTGCGCGGCGTGTGCCAATGGCGTCACCGTGGGCGGGGGCGCAGAAGTGTCGCTGGAGCCGATGACGGTGATGGTCAAGGTGCTGGAGCTAGACAGGCCGGAGTCATCGGTGATGGCGTACGTGAACACCTCTTGGGCTGTTTGCTGTGCCACGAGGTTGTTGGTAGCGGGCAAGGCATTGTTCAAGGCATAGGAATACGAGCCATCGGAGGCCACGCTCAACGTGCCATAGACGCCCTGCACGGCAGAGCCGACCGAGCCCACGGGCAGGTCGGTGAGCCCGGCGGCGACGCCACTGACCGTGAAGGTGGTGGCCCCGTCGGCATCAAAATCCTGCCCGGACACTTCGGGCGTGAGATCGCCCACCACCACACTGGGTGCCGTGCCCGAACCCTCCACGACCGACTGCGTATCAGCCACCGCCACCGGCGCACGGGGAAGTGGCAAGAGCGACACACGCACCCATGCAGTCTCGCTCACCGTGCCGCAAGAGACGGTATAGCTAAAAGAAGGAGCCGGGCCACTCCAGGCGTCCTCTGGGGTAAAGACCAACTGGCCGTTGCGCAGGGCCACACTGCCCGCGGGCACAGCCACTGGCTCGCCTGCCTCGGAAATGGCCACGCCGTTGACCGCGCTAATCACGCGCGAGGGGTCACTAAAGCCATCATTGGCAAGCACATCCAGCGTCACCGGCGTGTTAATCAAGGTAGAGGCACTGTCATCTACCGCATCGGTCTGGGGGGCCACCATGACCGACACGCTATCGGTGGCCGTATGCACACCATCGGTGGACGAGATCGTCAGCACGGCAGTGCCGTTGAAATCGGGCGCGGGCACCAAACGCAGGCCATCCAATGCCGCCTGGATGGCAGAGGCAGAGCCGCTCAATTGCAGTGTGTCGCTGTCGTTACCCGACAGCGTGACGCCAGGGGCCGCCCCAGCATGCAAAGTGCCGAGGGTCACCTGCACCGTCGTATGCACGATGGTGGCGGGGTCATGGGCCACGCCCAGCGCGTTGCCCAGAAGCTGGCCAAACACCAACGCCTGGTCCTCCACCGTCTGTGGGGCAGCCGGAAGGACATGGGTGGGAGGGGCATCGTTGTCCACGATGAAAGCCTGTGCCCCCACAGCGCCCGCCGATACAGGCACCGACTCTGTCGGCTCGAGCAGCGCGTCGTCCACCGCATCCACTGCCACCCCAAACTGGCGCACCCCTGCGGGCACGGTGATGGTGCCGCTCACGGGGTCGTAGAGCACCCCGTGGCTCAACACGGGGGCTGCAAAGTCCGACCCGCTGGCACTGCCGCCCCCCAAGGAGAAGGCATAGGTAACGGGCCCCGTGGTGGAGCCCGAGAGGGTGACTGTGTAATGCAAGGTGCCCCCCTCGCGCGCATCCTCCCCCGTAACGCTCTCTACTGTAGGTGTAGGTGTAGGTGTAGGTGTAGGTGTAGGTGCGACCGATTCTGTGGGCAGAGGTGCGGCGGCATCGCTGGCGCCGGCGGGGGGGATGGCTGCGCGTCGGGGAGTGGGCCAGTCGATGCGTGGCGGTTCTGCGCCTATGGTGAGGTTGAACGCCAGCGGTTGCAGGCCTTCACTGACCCGCGCGAGCCGCACAAAGCTGTGCGCCTGGGTGCCCTCCTCGACACCGGAGAGGCCGGCGGCCGTGGGTTCTAGCGCGGTGCTGAGGTCTGCGTCGTTGGTGGCGAATCGAACGGGTACGTCGGCGGGGCGCACGGGCGGGGGTGGCGCAGGCTCCGCTTCTTGGGGGGCAGCGGATTCGGTTGGTGTGACTTCTGGGTGAGGCGGCGGCGGGGATGCCTCGTGCACAAGGTCTGTGCGCCTGTCCACTGCGGGGGACGGGGGGGCAGCGTGGCGAGGCACGTCAGCGTGTGCAGGTGTGGGGTGAGGGTGGGGGGATGCAGCCATAAGACCTCCAAAGGCAGAACCATCTGGAGGCACTGTAGGGTCTTGGTTGCCGCCTGCCTATTGGCCGGGAGTACAGGGTTGCGGTCAAACTGGGGTGGGAATCCCGTGGATTTTCAAGGCTAGTTGCATGCGGTCGGGGATGCCCAGCTTTTCGAACACGGCGCTGAGGTGGGCCTTCACGGTGCGCTCGGTAATGCCGCACTGCCCGGCAATTTGCTGGTTGGTGATCCCCTGTGCTGCCATGCGCGCCACCTGTCGCTCGCGCAGGGTGAGGCGCGTGTCCCAGGTGGTGGTGCGGGCAGGATGGCTGGGGCGTGGCTGCTGTGCCGCCGCTATCAAGGCGTGCACCAAATGGCGGTCCAGCCAGACCTGCCCCAAGGAGGTCACCTGTTGCACCTGTACCAGTGTGTGCGGGGGCGAGTAGGCGTGGCAGTAACCGGCGCACCCTCCTTGCAGGGCTGCTATAGCCTCGGTGTAGCGGGGGTGGGCGCTGGCGGCCACCACAGGGAGCGCTTGCTCGCGAAAAACATGGTGCCAGTCCGGGTGTGACCAAGGGGGGAGGCCCGGCAGACTGAGGTCTAGCCATGCGACCGGCGATGCGCCGCGCAGGCTGACCGCCCGCAGTGCTGCCACGCTGCCCACAACGGTGGGGGATTCGCCTTGCAGCGCAGTGCGCCAGTGGTGCAGCAGTTGCGCATCCTGGCTGATCAATAGTGGCGCTTGCATGGCTTTCATCGCTCAGAGAGTGCGCGGGATTTGGCCCGCAAAATGGGCTTCATCAGGTACGACAGGATGGACTTCTTGCCGGTCAGCACGTCGACCTCTGCGACCATGCCGGGCATGATGGGCAGACGGTGGTCCCCCAATGTGGCGCTCACCGTGCGCACCCGCACAACAAAAAACGCGTTGCCTTTGTCATCCGTCACGCTGTCCGCGCCAATGTGTTCCAGCGTGGCCTCTAGCCCCCCGTACACCGCGAAGTCGTAGGCGGTGAACTTGACCAGGGCTTTTTGCCCCGGCCGCAAAAATGCGATGTCTCGCGGGGACACCCGGGCTTCGAGCAGCAGGGCATCGTCCGAGGGCACGATGTCGATCAGGTCTTTGCCGGGCTGCACGACGCCCCCCACCGTATTGACCCGCAGTTGCTTGACGGTACCGTTCACGGTGGACCGTATTTCGGTTTGTTTGACACGGTCTTCCAGCGCGCTGTTGCCTTCGGACAGCGCGTGCAGCTTGGCGTTGGTGTCGCTGAGTTCGGAGCGCGCGGTGTTCCTGAACGACAGTTCAATCTCTTGCATCTTGCGGCGGAACTCGCCTATCGAGGATTCGAGCCGGGGAATGTCTGCATTGGCACTGTCGCGTTCGCCCCGGTAGCGGGCCACCTCGCGTTCCAGTCGCAACAGTTCCACGTCGGAGACAGCGCCCGAGCGCACCAGCGGGCGGGTCAGTTCCAGCTCCTGGGCGGTCAGTGCATAGCTTTGTGTGGCTTGCTCGCGGCGCGCGCGCATGGCGATCAACTCTTGGGATCGTTGCGCTAACTGCTGTTGCGCCACGCCCAGCGTGGCCTCTAGTTCGCTACGGCGCGATGCATGCAATGCGCGCTCTTGCTCTGCAATGGCGGGTGCTTGCTGCAGCACATCGTTGGGGGCCACAAACGCAGAGCCCTCGGCCAACGCACGCAAGCGGGCGGCTTTGGCCCGCAGCGACAGCGTTTGCGACTGGTGTTCACGCAGCGACGACACCATGCGGGTGGGGTCGACCTTGAGCAGCAAGTCGCCCGCCTTGACCGTTTGCCCTTCATGCACCGCGATCTCCGACACCATTCCGCCATCCATGCTTTGCAGAACCTGTACCTGGCGCGACGGGATGACCCGCCCTTCGCCACGGGTGACCTCATCGAGTTCAGCGTAACCTGCCCACACCAGCAGTACCGCCATCGACAGGGCGCTGGCCCACACCACCCTGCGGGCGCCGGGTGGCGTCTGGTCGGTCAGGGCTTGGTGGGCCTGTGGGCCGAGGGCGACAGCGTGATGGCGGGCCTGCCAGCGTTGTGCCATGGGTGCCAGATAGCGCGCCACGGTGGAGGTGAATGCGGTCATGGCGCGCCTCCTAGGCGCCCACGTTGCAGCGCCTCTACGACCTGGGCTTTGGTGCCATCTGCCACGACCCGGCCCTGGTCGAGCACCAGCAGCCGGTCTGCCAGGTCCAGTAGCGCGTTGCGGTGGGTTACCAGCAGCATGGTTTTGTCGGCACAAAAGTGGCGCAGTCGGGTTTTGAGCGCGTCCTCGCTATGGGCGTCCATGGCGCTGGTGGGTTCGTCCAGCAGCAGCATGGGGGCATCGAGCAAGACTGCACGTGCAATGCCCACAGCCTGGCGCTGCCCACCAGAGAGGGAGTCTCCCCGTTCGCTGATCGGCATGTCAAAGCCTTGCGGGTGCGCATTGGCAAGCTCGCTCACGCCAGCGATCTCGGCCGCAGCAAGAATGTCGTGGTCCGCAGCCTGGGGTGCGCCCAGCGCGATGTTTTCTTTCAGGGACCCGAAAAACAAATGCACGTCTTGGGCAACCGAAGCTGCTGCCCGGCGCAGCACGGCGGGGTCCCATTGGCGGATGTCGATCCCATCGACCAAGATGCTCCCCTCGCTGGGCGCGTACAAGCCCAGAATGAGCCGCTGCAAGGTGGATTTGCCCGAGCCCACGCGCCCAATGACCGCCACTTTTTCGCCCGCCTTGATCGTGAACGACACGTGGGACAGCGCTGCGGTGGAGTGACCCGGGTAGTGGAAGCTCACGTCCTTGAACTCAATGCTCCCTTGCACCGAGGGTCGTTGCAAATACGTGCGCCCTTGCGCGCGCTCGGCGGGGCGCTGCATGTGTTGGTCTACCGAGGCGAGCCCGCTGCGCGCTTGCTGGTATTGCATCCACAGGCCCGCGACCTGGCTCCATGGTGCCAGGGCACGCCCGGCCACCATGGAGGCCGCAATGATGGCCCCCATGCTGATCTGCTTGTCCATGAGCAGGTAGACCCCCACGATGATGCTGCTCACGCCCACAAGTTGTTGCATCGCCTGGGCGACTTGCAGGGTTGCGCTGGAGAGCAACTTGAGTTGCGAGGCCGTGTCGGCCACATAGCTTGTGCTGTGCTCCCAGGTCCGCTGAAAGCGGCTTTCCGCGCGCATGGCTTTGATGGTTTCGAGCCCCACCAGACTTTCGACGAGCGAGGCCTGGCGCTGTGAGGCGGCGCGCTGGGACCGCTGCACCAGCGTTTGCATCCGGCGTTGACTGAGCAACGCGGTGCCCATGACGATGGCAATGCACACCACGGGGGCCATCGCAAGCCACGGCGAAATCCAGACCAAAACGCCCATGAAGATCAGCACAAACGGCACATCAATCAGGGTGGTGACGCTGGCGGCGGCCACAAAGTCGCGCACCGTTTCAAACCCCCGCAACTGGGTAGCAAACGCGCCTACCGAGGCGGGCTTGTCGGCCATGCGCATGCCCAGCACCCGCTCCATGATGCGGGCCGACACGCAGATGTCGATGCGTTGGCTCGCCGTGTCCAGGATGTGGGAGCGCATCGTTCTCAACACCATGTCAAACACCATCATTAGCACCACCCCTAGAGCCAGCACCCACAGCGTCTCTTCGGCCTTGTTGGGCACCACCCGGTCGTACACCGCCATGGAGAACAGGGGCATGGCCAGGGCAAACAGATTGATCAGTGCCGCGGCCAACAAGCTGTCGCGGTACAAACGCCAATTCCGGCGTACCACCGACCAAAACCAATGCGCGGATGTTGATTGCTCGAAGGCAGACGAGCGGATGTCAAAGGGGTAGGTGGGCCGTGCAAACACTACGGTGCCCGAAAACTCGGCGTCGAGCGCGGCACGGTCGGTCGGTTCGCCCGAGTCGCCGGATTCAGGAAACCGCAGCACCGCCTCGCCAGTTGCGGTCCATGTCAACAAGATGCAGGCGCGTCGCTCCTTGAGCAACAAAATGACCGGCAGCATGTCGGGCAGCAAGCCATCCAAGGTAGCGGTGGCTACGCGGGTACTTAGCCCGGCGCGCGCCGCTGCCCGGTGTACCAAGTCAGGCGACAGGCCTTCTGCGCCGATAGGCAACCCCGCCGAGAGCGACGCCGGGTTGGTGGAAACGCCGTGCAGCCTTGCCATGCCCACCAAACAGTCCAGCAAGGGATCTAGGGGTGCGCTCTGCACCCCCGTGTGCCAGCGTTCGGGGCTGGCAGGCCGGTGCGCCACGGTGTCCGCGAGGGCGGCCATCTAGCCCACCCGCCGGTGAAGGGACAAGGCCCACCGCCATGGCCGTGCCGGCTCCAAAGCCGCAGGTCCGCGCAGGCCCCCGTGCCATGCCTCAAGCAACTCATGCAACATGCTGTGCCACCTTTTCACCAAAAAACGCAAGGGACGACATGGCCCTTGTGGGTTTTGATGCTAGTGGCGTGACGCCGTCCGAAGCCTCGGAGATGCACCGAAATAACGGAGCAATTGGGCGCGGATTGGGTGTTTTGTTGAAATTTAGTTGATTTTTGACGGAGATGCGCGGTGTATGACGCCGCCACCCAAGCACACATCCCCGTCGTACAGCACCGCCGACTGTCCTGGCGTGACGGCCCATTGGGCTTGTGCAAAGCCCAGTGCAAATCCGTCTGGTGCAGATGCCTCGAGGTGGCACATGGCATCGGTTTGCCGGTAGCGGGTTTTGGCTGCCAAGGGCCCCGGCAGGGGCGCAGTACCCGCAATCCATGAGGCATCGGTGGCCTGCAGGTGCGCTGAGAGCAGCCACGGATGGTCGTGCCCTTGCACTGCCCAGAGGGTGTTGGTGTCCACATCCTTGCGGGCGACAAACCAAGGCGCATGCTCCCCGCTGCCGCGCGAACCACCGTGGCCTTTGATGCCGCCTATGCCCAAGCCCTGGCGCTGACCCAGCGTGTAGAACGACAAGCCCACATGCTCCCCAATGGTGTGCCCCTTGGGGTTTTTGATGGGGCCGGGTGCGTGGGCGATGTAGCGGTTCAAAAACTCGCGGAACGGGCGTTCGCCAATAAAGCAGATGCCGGTGGAGTCTTTCTTCTTGGCATTGGGCAAGCCAATGTCATCGGCAATGTGGCGGACCTGGGTCTTGTGCAGTTCGCCGACCGGAAACAGGGTCTTAGAGAGTTGCGCCTGGGTAAGGCGGTGCAAAAAGTAGCTCTGGTCCTTGCTGGGGTCTAGCCCCTTGAGCAGTTCGTGGCTGCCACGGGCCTCATTCCAGCGTACACGGGCGTAGTGACCGGTTGCGATCTTTTCGGCACCCAGGCGCATGGCATGGTCTAGGAATGCCTTGAATTTGATTTCCGCGTTGCACAGTACGTCGGGGTTGGGCGTACGGCCCGCTTGGTATTCCCGCAAAAATTCTGCGAAGACGCGGTCACGGTATTCGGCGGCAAAGTTGATGTGCTCAATCTCAATGCCCAGCACGTCGGCCACGGCGGCCGCGTCCACGAAGTCGATGTTGGAGGAGCAGTATTCACTGTCATCGTCATCTTCCCAGTTCTTCATGAAGATGCCCACCACCTCATGGCCTTGCTGCTTCAACAGGTGCGCAGTCACCGCCGAGTCCACGCCACCACTCAATCCCACGACAACACGTTGCTTGTTCATAGGCCGAATTTTAGGGCTGGGTGTCCAGGGCCTTGCATGGCCGCGGCGCGCTTGTACACCCTTGTGAACGTGCACCGGCTAGCGGTGGGGGGTGTTGTGGACGACGGAGGTGCCATCCCAATCGGTGCGCACCAGATCCAGTGGGTAGCGACTTCCACGCAGATAGTCCTCCATGCATTGCAGCAAGAGTGGACTGCGATGCCGGTCTTGGCTGGCCCGGATTTCTGCGGCAGACAACCACAACGCCCGCACAATGCCGCGGTCCAAGCGCCGCCCCTGCAGCGATGCCCCCACCGTGCCGCAAAAGGCGAACCGCAGATAGGTAAGCTCTCTGGGCGCGCCAGCAGGTCCGCCCGCCTGCCGCGACAGGTACACGCCCACCAGGGCGGTGGGCACAAAGTGGTGGGCGGTTTCTTCTAACACTTCGCGCGCACACCCTTGGGCAGGGGACTCGTGGGGCTCCAGGTGCCCGGCGGGGTTGTTCAGGCGCAACCCGGTAGGGGTGTGCTCTTCCACGACGAGAAACCGCCCGTCTTGTTCAATCACTGCGGCAACCGTGACCCTGGGTGTCCATCGTTCCATCATGGCGCATTATGTGCATTTCGTGCAAAAGTCCTTGTTGGCTGGCGCAACTTTGGCATTGTGGATTGGTGGAAAACTCATGTAAGCTCAGTGACAGCTTGAAACCAACTCTTACATAGGAGTGCCCCATGCACATAGGCGTACCCGCTGAGACCCAAGCGGGAGAGACCCGAGTAGCCGTGACCCCGGAGGTTGTAAAGAAGCTCAGCAGCCAAGGCCACACGGTACACATACAAAGCGGGGCAGGCATAGCGGCCA
>JARXAM010000112.1 GCA_029865845.1 Rhodoferax sp.
CAGCCAGCTACGGGCTACGCCCTTCGCAGGCTGTGCCTGCAAGCTCCACCGCCTAAACCTTAGCCAATGGGGACATTTCTATTTTGGGTAGAAGGGGACATTTCTACTTTGGGTTGACAACACGACCATTGGCACCTGCCATAAAGATTTTGACGGCACTTAGGCCAGATAATTGGGCCCCATGACGATTACCTACAAAGACGCCGATGGCATTGCCGGCATGCGCGTGGCCGGCAGGCTGGCCTCCGAAGTGCTGGACTACCTCACCCCGTTTGTGCAGCCGGGCGTGACGACCAATGCGCTGGACAAACTGGCCCACGACTACATCACCCAAGTGCAGGGCGGCATTCCAGCGCCACTCAACTACACCGGCGGGGGCAACACGCCCTACCCCAAGTCGATTTGCACTTCGGTCAACCAACAGGTGTGCCACGGCATACCTAACGACAAGCAGCTCAAAAAAGGCGACATCGTCAACATCGATGTCACCGTGATCAAGGATGGCTGGCATGGGGATACCAGCCGCATGTTTTTGGTGGGCGATTGCTCCATTGCGGCCAAGCGCTTGTGCTCGGTGACCTACGAGGCGATGTGGGTGGGCATTCAACTGGTAAAGCCAGGCGTGCACTTGGGCGATATTGGCCACGCCATTCAAAAGTTTGCCGAGGGCAAGGGCTACAGCGTGGTGCGCGAGTTTTGCGGCCACGGCATTGGCCAGGTGTTTCACGAAGAGCCCCAGGTGCTGCACTATGGCCGCCCCGGCACCCTAGAAAAGCTCAAAGAGGGTATGACCTTTACCATCGAACCCATGATCAACGCAGGGGGCAAAGACATCAAAGATGGCCCCGAAAAAGACGGCTGGAGCATTGTGACCAAAGACCGCTCGCTCTCTGCCCAGTGGGAGCACACCGTGCTGGTCACCCCCACCGGCTACGAGGTGCTGACGCTATCGGCCGGCAGCCCCGCCACGCCAGACTTTGTGACATAGCCCGGGTGCTTCGGGGCTCAGGACGTGTGGATGTTCATGTAGTCATGAACGATACGGTTGCGCAGGCCCACAATGGCACTCCAGCGTAATGCGTGCAGCATACCGGCCTGTTCGAGTTGGCTCAGGGCGCGCCCAGATGCCATGACTTCACGCGCCTGCCCCAATATGGCTTGTTGGGTCGTTGCAATACGGGCGGTCTCTGCGAGGTATAAATCAAGCCGCACGAGTTTTTTCCCAATAGAAGTCTTCCAGATCGCGCCAAGTGCGTTGCAAGAAGTGCGTCCACTCGATGCTTTCATTCCCCCACACCGGAACGCCTTCCTCTGCTGCAACGGCACGCATGGTTAGGTTGGCGCGGTGCAGATCAATCAGGTCTACTTTGGCTGGGGTGGTGTGCAGTGTATTGGCCAGCACCTGACGCAATCGTTCCCCAAGGGCCAGCACAGTTTCAAAGGCCAAATCATGTCGCCATTGCACGGCGATGTCCCAGTCACTGTCAGGGCGCGCAGTTTGATTAGCCTGGCTGCCGATGAGCACGGCAAATCGCAAAGAGTCGCCAAATGCATTCAGGGCATTGGGGATTAATGTGGTCTGAGCGGGTGAAAATGCGCGGGTCGTCATAGCGTTTTTCCTATGGTACCGTAAGCGGTTAGCCCCTCTCAATTGCGCATTCATTTGTTCCCGATGCACCACAAAGAAATTGGCGCCTTGCGCGCCCAGTATCGCGCCGACAAGGCAGGTTTACTGGAAGCCCTCAATACCCCACGTTGCACGGAACGCAGCGTGCGGCGGGTGTTGGCGCAGCTTTCACGACTTACCGATAACGTACTGAGGCAACTTTGGGATGCCGCCGGCCTCAATGCCCCCTTTGCCCTTCTTGCTGTGGGTGGCTATGGCCGCGACGAGTTGTTTCCTCACTCCGACGTGGACGTGTTGGTCTTGCTGCCCAATGGGCAATCAGCTGACACCGATTCCGAACTCAAAAAGCGCATCGAGTCTTTCATTAGCCACTGCTGGGATGTGGGCCTGGAGATTGGCTCCAGCGTGCGCACTGTGGCCGACTGCCTGCATGAAGCCGACAAAGACGTGACGGTACAAACCGCGTTGCTGGAGTGCCGGTGGGTGGCGGGCAGCGCTGCATTGGTCGAGACCTTTCGTGCGGACTTTGCGGCGGCCATGGACCCCAAGGCCTTTTTTGTGGCCAAAACGCTAGAGATGCGCCAGCGCCACACCAAGTTTGAAGACACGCCCTACGCGCTGGAGCCCAACTGCAAAGAGTCGCCGGGTGGGCTGCGCGACCTGCAGGTGATTGTGTGGGTGGCCAAGGCCGCAGGCTACGGCGAGAACTGGGCAGACTTGGCGCGGGGTGGGCTGGCCACGGAGTTTGAGGTCAAGCAGATCGAGCGCAACGAGGCCCTGCTGCTGCTGATACGTGCCAAGCTGCATGTGATTGCCAAGCGGCGCGAAGACCGGCTGATTTTTGACCTGCAAAACGCGGTGGCCGAGTCGTTTGGCTACAGCGCGGCCGCACCCGAAGGTGCACGCAAGCAATGGGTGCGCGCCAGTGAGGCGCTGATGAAGCGCTACTACTGGGCGGCCAAAGCGGTCACGCAGCTCAACCAGATTTTGTTGATGAACATTGAGGAGCGGCTCAACCCCTCTACCCATGCGCCACGGCGCATCAATGCGCACTTCAACGACAAGGCCGGCATGATCGATGTGGCCAGCGACGACCTGTACCGCCGCAACCCGCATGCGATTTTGGAAACCTTTTTGGTGTACCAGACCACGGTGGGCATCAAGGGCTTGTCGGCCCGCACGCTACGGGCGCTCTACAACGCCCGTGGCCTGATGGACGCCCGCTTTCGGCGGGACCCGGTCAACCGGGCCACCTTTTTGCAAATCATGCAGGCGCCCGATGGCATCACCCATGCCATGCGCCTGATGAACCAGACCTCGGTGCTGGGGCGCTACCTGTGGGTGTTTCGCAATATCGTGGGGCAAATGCAGCACGACTTGTTCCACGTCTACACCGTGGACCAGCACATCCTGATGGTGCTGCGCAATGCACGGCGTTTTTTCATGGCAGAGCATGCGCACGAGTACCCGTTTTGCTCGCAGTTGGCGTCGGGCTGGGACAAGCCCTGGATTTTGTATGTGGCCGCCTTGTTTCACGACATCGCCAAGGGGCGCGGGGGCGACCACTCGGAGCTGGGCATTGTGGAGGCACGCCGCTTTTGCAAGGCCCACGGCGTGCCCGCCGAAGACGCCCGCTTGATCGAATTTTTGGTGGGCGAACACCTCGCCATGAGCCGGATTGCCCAAAAGTCGGACCTGTCGGACCCCGACGTGATCAAGGCCTTTGCCCAGCGTGTGGGCAACGAGCGTTACCTGACGGCGCTGTACCTGCTGACCGTGGCCGATATTCGGGGCACCAGCCCCAAGGTGTGGAATGCCTGGAAGGGCAAGCTACTTGAAGACCTGTACAAATACACCGCGCGCGCGCTGGGTGGCAGAGCCCCGGATGCCGACACCGAGGTTGAGCAACGCAAACGCGAGGCCTTGGTCATGGTAGCGCTGTATGCCATGCCCTTTGAAGCCCACAAGCCCTTGTGGGGCACACTGGACGTGGGCTACTTTATGCGCCACGACGCGGCCGACATTGCCTGGCACACCAAGCAACTGTCGCGCTGGGTCAGCACCGACCGCCCCATTGTGCGGGCCAGGCGCTCACCGGTGGGAGAAGGCTTGCAAGTGCTGGTGTACACGCAAGACCAGCCCGACCTGTTTGCCCGCATATGCGGCTACTTTGACCAGGGCGGCTTTAGCATTTTGGATGCCCGTGTGCACACCACCAACAAGGGGTATGCGCTGGACACTTTCCAGGTCGTCACCACCGCCGACATGGAGGACCACTACCGCGAATGGACCAGCATGCTGGAGACCGGGCTGACACAAGCCATCGCCGATGCAGGCCCCCTGCCCGCCCCCAGCCGGGGCCGGGTGTCACGCCGGGTCAAGAGCTTTCCGATTGCACCGCGTGTATCCCTCAAGCCCGACGAAAAAGCGCAGCGCTGGCTGCTCAACATCTCGGCCAGTGACCGCATGGGCCTGCTCTACAGCGTGGCCCGCGTGCTGGCGCGCCACCACATCGTGGTGCAGTTGGCCAAAGTGGCCACCTTGGGCGAACGGGTGGAAGACACCTTTTTGATCCACGGCGCGCAGTTGCAGCACAACCGCACGCAAATTGACATAGAAACCGAGATCTTGGACGCCCTGGGTTGAAAACCCGCAAGGCGCTCAGTCGTCTTCTGCTGCGCTTATGCCGGGAAACAACACCTCGGTGTAGCCAAACTGGCTGAAGTCGCGCATGCGCATGGGGTAGAGCGTGCCCCACAGGTGGTCGCACTCGTGCTGCACCACCCGCGCATGAAAGCCCTCGACGCTGCGGTCTATGGGGTCACCATAGGGGTCCAACCCGGTGTAGCGGATGCGGGCCCACCGGGGCACCCTGCCGCGCAAACCGGGCACCGACAAGCAGCCCTCCCAATCAGTTTCCTCCGCATCGCCCAAGGGGGTGATGACGGGGTTGCACAGCACCGTGGGCGGCACCAGGGGCCGGTCTGGGTAGCGCGGGTTGCGGTCGTGGCTGCCAAAAATCACCAACTGCACATCCACGCCGATTTGGGGTGCGGCCAAGCCCGCGCCGTTGGCCGCCCGCATGGTGTCTAGCATGTCGGTGACTAGCAAGTGCAGGGCATCGCTGTCGAATGCGCTTACCGGCTGCGCCACCCGCAGCAGGCGGGGGTCACCCATTTTGAGAATGTCGCGCACCGTCATTTCAGCAACTCCAACAGGCCCGCCTCGTCCAGCACCGGCACGCCCAGCGCCACGGCTTTTTCCAGCTTGCTGCCAGCCTCTGCCCCGGCCACGACGTAGTGGGTTTTTTTGCTAACCGAACCGCTTACCTTGCCGCCTGCGGCCTCAATCAGGTCTTTGGCAGCATCGCGCCCCAACGTGGGCAAAGTGCCGGTCAACACGAGGGTCTGGCCCGCCAGCGGCTGCGGGCCCGCCTGCGCAGGGGCACCCTCGGGCCAGGTGACGCCACAGGCGCGCAACTGCTCAACCACCTCGCGGTTGTGCGGCTGTGCAAAAAAGGTACGAATGCTCTGGGCCACGATGGGCCCTACGTCGGACACGGCAAGCAAGGCGTCTTCGCTCGCATCCATGATGGCATCGAGCGTGCCGAAATGGCGGGCCAAGGCTTTGGCGGTGGCCTCGCCCACATGCCGGATGCCCAAGCCAAACAAAAAGCGCGGCAAGGTCGTTTGCTTGGACTGCTCCAGCGCGTCCACGATGTTTTGGGCCGACTTGTCGGCCATGCGGTCCAGGCCGGCCAGCGCGCTCAGGCCCAGCCGGTACAGGTCGGGCAAAGTGCGGATGATGTGGGCATCCACCAGTTGCTCTACCAGTTTGTCGCCCAGGCCCTCTACCTCGACGGCGCGGCGCTGCGCAAAATGCAAAATGGCTTGCTTGCGCTGCGCGCTGCAAAACAGGCCACCCGTGCAGCGGTAGTCGGCCTCGCCCTCTTCGCGCACGGCGGCAGACTGGCACACCGGGCAGATGCGGGGCATGGTGAAGGCGGTGGCGTCGCCCGTGCGCTTTTCAGGCACCACCGACACGACCTCGGGAATCACGTCTCCGGCGCGGCGCACGATGACGGTGTCGCCGACGCGCACGTCTTTGCGGCGGGCTTCGTCTTCGTTGTGCAAGGTGGCATTGGTAACCGTGACGCCGCCCACAAACACCGGGGCCAGCTTGGCCACGGGCGTGAGCTTGCCGGTGCGCCCCACTTGCACGTCAATGGCCAGCACGGTGGTAAGTTGCTCTTGCGCCGGGTATTTGTGGGCCACGGCCCAGCGTGGCTCGCGGGTGACAAAGCCCAGGCGCTGCTGCAGGGCCAGGCTGTTGACTTTGTAGACCACGCCATCAATGTCAAAGGGCAAGGCATCGCGCGCAGCCCCCATGCGCTGGTGGTAGGCCACCAGCGCCGGTGCACCGCAGGCAAGCTCTACCTGCGCGGCCACCGGGAAACCCCAGGCCTTTAAGGTTTGCAGCAGGGCGTAGTGGGTGCCAAACGCGGGGCCGCCCTCCCCTGGCGGCGTCACCTCGCCCACGCCGTAGGCAAAAAAGCTCAAGGGGCGCTGGGCCGCAATGCCGGAGTCGAGTTGCCGCACGGCACCTGCTGCGGCGTTGCGCGGGTTGACAAAGGTTTTTTCGCCCTTCTCGCCCGCGGCGATGCGCAGGCGCTGGCGCTCATTGAGTGCCTCGAAGTCGTCACGGCGCATATACACCTCGCCGCGCACCTCGAGCACGGGCGGCACGCCCGGGGGCAGCTTGAGCGGAATCTGCCCGATGGTGCGGATATTTTGGGTGACGTCTTCACCATACTCGCCGTCGCCCCGCGTGGCGGTCTGCACCAGCACACCGTGCTCGTAGCGCAGGCTCATGGCCAAACCGTCGAATTTGAGTTCTGCCACGTAGTCCACCGGCACGTCGCGCTCGGTCAGTTCCAGCTCTTTGCGCACGCGCGCATCAAAGGCCAGTGCGCCCGAGGATTCGGTGTCGGTCTCGGTGCGGATGCTGAGCATGGGCACTGCGTGCCGCACGCTGGCAAAGGCGTCCAACACCTGGCCAGCCACCCGCTGCGTGGGAGAGTCTGGCGTGACCCACTGGGGGTGCGCGGCTTCCAGGGCCTGCAATTCGCGGAACAAGCGGTCGTACTCGGCATCGGCAACGGTGGGCGCATCGAGCACGTAGTAGGCATGGTTGTGGGCGTGCAACTGCGCACGCAATGCCTGGATCTGGGTGAAAAGGTCTGTGGGGTTGGGCAATGCCATCAAGGGGGTCCGTTAACTAAACAAGCGCCTGGCGACGGGTGAACCGGCGGGTATGCCGCGCCGCTCCAGGGTGTCGTAGAGCACCTGCAAATCGGCGGCAATCAGGTCCATGGTGTGGGCGGCCAAGGGTTGGCCTTTGTCGTCGGTCACCGTGCCTTCCATGGCCTGGGCAAGCGCGTCGGCTATGGCGCGCATGCGCTCGAAGGAGCGCTCTGCCCGGTCTACCTGCGCCACGTCCAGGTGCAAAGAAAGCTCGCGAATCGCGCTTTGGGCGGGGTCCTCGGCCAAAGCGGCCTGCGAATCAAAGCCCAACACCAGCACGGGTGGCAACCCCTCGCCCGCTGCGGGCAACACCATGCGGCCGGGCATGGCACCTGCCACAAAACCCAGATGGGCGGCGTGCTGGTGAATGTAGCCAGGGCTCCACGACGCGCTGCGGGCGCGCAGCGTCAAACCAAGTTGCGCGTCATGGACACTGGCAAATTGGTCGAGTTCGCGGGCACGGGCCACCTCTTCAAGCATGTCGGGGAAATCGGGGCTGGCGTTGATGGCGTCCGCAAAGGCCTGGGTTTTGATCACGAACTCGGAGTACTCGATGTCGTTGAGCGGGCCCGAGCGGTTTGCCAATTGCACACCGGCCTGAAAGCCGCCATAGCGCTGACCAGGCGCCGGTGTTTCCCACACCATGCTGTGCAGGTTGTAGCCTTCGACAGCAAAGGGCTTGTTGCCCGCACGGCGGGTTGCAGGCATGGCGGCGAGTGCGGCGTCGCCCGATACCACGGGTGCCGTAGCGTCCAGCGCCATGGGGGCGATCACATCGATCAGGGCGTCCATGGCCGGGCGGACCGGGGGGCGCGGTAGCTGAAAGGCCGGGGTGTCGGCGTCCACCTCCAACAACACCGGGTCGGTCTGCGCGTGTTGCGCGTCAGAGGGCTGCAGCGGCTTGGCCTGGCGAGGTGTGTTGCGCCGGGCTGTCCAGGCACTGTGCGCCACCACCGCAGCAAGCACCAGCCCGCCGGTGATCGCCAAGCCCATTTGCAAGCTGCTCATGGCGCGCGCCTCGGGGTGCACATCACGCCAGCTCCGCGAGGCGCACGGCGGAATCCATGTCCACAGCCACAATGCGGGAGACGCCTTGCTCTTGCATGGTCACGCCAATGAGTTGTTCCGCCATTTCCATGGCGATTTTGTTGTGGCTGATGAAGAGGAACTGGGTGCCCTTGCTCATGCTGGAGACCAACTTGGCATAGCGCTCGGTGTTGGCATCGTCCAGCGGCGCGTCTACCTCGTCGAGCAAACAAAACGGCGCGGGGTTGAGCTGGAAGATGGCAAACACCAGTGCAATTGCGGTGAGCGCTTTTTCGCCGCCCGAGAGCAAGTGGATGGTTTGGTTTTTCTTGCCGGGCGGCTGGGCAATGACTTGCACGCCCGAGTCCAAAATTTCGTCGCCCGTAATCACCAGGCGTGCATTGCCCCCCCCAAACAGCTCGGGGAACATGCGGCCAAAGTGCGCGTTGACCTGGTCAAAGGTGCCGGAGAGCAGTTCGCGGGTTTCAGCGTCGATCTTGCGGATGGCATCTTCCAGCGTGTTCATGGCCTGGGTCAGGTCCACGTTTTGCATGTCCAAAAACTGCTTGCGTTCGCGGGCGGCAGCCAGCTCTTCCAAGGCAGCCAGGTTGACCGCGCCCAGCGCTGCAATGTCGCGGTGCAGGCGGTCAATGTCGCCCTGCATGCCAAACAGGCGCACGTTGCCGTCATGGATGCTTTGTTCGATGGCGGCCAGGTCGGCCTGCGCCTGCACCAACTGGGACTCAAACTGCTCAAAGCCCAGCCGGGCCGCTTGCTCTTTGAGTTGGAACTCTGTGATCCGCTGGCGCAGCGGATCCAGCTCGCGCTCAAGCTGCATGCGACGCTCGTCACTGGCGCGCAGTTTGGCGGTCAGGTCGTCGTAGGCACTGCGCTTGGCCCCCAGGGCCTGTTCGCGTTCGAGCTTGAGCGCCAGGGCGTTTTGCAGGCCCCCTTGGGCGGCTGCATCGGTGAGGCGGTGCAGCTCGTCGTGGGCGCGCTGCTGTTCGGCCTGCAGGCTTTGGCTTTGCTGTGCGGCGGTGTCAATGGCGCGGGCCAGCTCGGCATTGCGGGCTTGCAGGCTGCGCTGGGCAAACACCGCTTCTTGGGCTTGCCGCTCCAGGCTGCGTTGTTGCTCGCGGCATTGGCTGAGCCGGTTGTTGAATTCGATGACGCGCTCATCCAATTGCGCATGGCGCTCTTGGCTGTCGGCGAGTTGCATGTCCAGCGATTCGAAGCGCGCCTCGGCTTCTACGCGGCGCTCTTGCAGCGCGTCGAGTTGGGCCTCGACCTCGGCCATGTCGGTGTCAATCTGGGCACTGCGGGCACGGGTTTGCTCCAGCATTTGCGACAAGCGCAGGGTCTCGACTTGCAACGCGTGCACGCGTTCCTGGCTGTCAGCTGCCTCACGCCGGGCACTGACCAGGCGCTGGGCGCTGTCGGCATAGGCACTTTCGGCGCGGCTCAGGGCCACACGCGACTCGTCGGCAATCAGCACCTGGGCGCGGAGCTGCTTGTCCAGGTTTTCTATTTCTTGGGCACGCGCCAGCAGGCCTGCTTGCTCCGAATCTTGCGCGTAAAAGCTCACGCTATGGGCCGTGACCACATGGCCACTTTGGACGTAGATGCTCTGGCCCGGCTGCAACTGGTGGCGCTGCGCCAGGGCGTCGTCAAAACTGGCGGCGGTGTAGCAGCCGTGCAGCCACGCCGTGAGCACGGCTTTTTGACCCGCATCGTTCACCCGCAACAAGTCGGCCAAGCGCGGCAAAGACCCTTGCGCCTCCGGCACGGCGGCGGAGGGCGGGCTGTAAAACGCCAACTTGGCAGGTGGCGCGTCCAAGGCAAAGGCTTTGAGCAATTCGAGGCGGGACACTTCGAGCGCGCCGAGCCGTTCGCGCAGCGCGCCTTCGAGGGCGTTTTCCCATCCTTGCTGGATGTGGATGCGGCTCCACAGGCCTTGCACCTGGTCGAGCCCGTGCTTGGCCAGCCAGGGCTGTAGCTTGCCGTCGGTCTTGACCTTGTCTTGCAAAGCTTTGAGGGCCTCCAAGCGCGCAGACAGGTCGGCCTGGCGGGAGGACTCCGTATTGAGGTCCAACTGCTGGGCGCGGCGCGCTTCGTCGAGTTGGGGCACTGCCTCTTGCAGGTCGTGCAAGCGCGCATCCGCAATGTGATGTGCTTCTTGGGCGGCATCTAGCTGTTCTTGTAGCTGGGCCAGGCGCGACTCATCGGGCGCGGCGAGTGCTTGGCGGTCGGCCAGCAGCCGTTCCCGGCGGGTGCCGAGTTGGCGGCTCTGCTCTTCGATGCTGCGCTGCTCTGCAGCCAACACCTGGATGTGCTGTTGCACGTGGCTTACCGCCGTGCGCTGGTCATTGGCAGCACGTTGGGCTTGGGCCAGGGCATCTTCCAGATCGGGCAGGTGTTGGGCCTGTTCTTCCACTTGCGCTGCCAACAGATCGGCCTGCTCTTCGCCCAGTGCGGCGGTTTCGGCCAATTGCTCCAATTCGGCCTCGGCCTGGGCCTTGCGCTCGGCCCATTGCGCGGTCTGTTCGCTCAGGGTGACCAGGCGCTGCTCCACCCGCTCGCGCCCATCCACCACAAAGCGTATTTCGGCTTCCAGCCGACCCACATCGGTGCTGGCCTCGTAGAGCAAGCCTTGGGCCTGATTGACCTGGTCGCCGGCTGCATAGTGGGCTTGGCGCACCGTTTCCAGGTCGGCCTCCACGTGGCGCAAGTCGGCCATACGGGCCTCCAGCGCGTTGACGGCGGCCAGGCCTTCGGACTGGACTTTGGATTGGTCCGCCAGCGCCTCGGCCCGCTTCAAAAACCATTGCTGGTGCTGCTTGAGCGTGACCTCGGCTTGCAATGTGTTGTATTTGTGGGCGACCTCGGCCTGCTTTTCCAAGCGCTCGAGGTTGCTGCCAAGCTCGCGCAGAATGTCTTCCACACGGGTGAGGTTTTCACGGGTATCGGAGAGCCGGTTTTCGGTTTCACGACGGCGCTCTTTGTACTTGGACACACCCGCCGCCTCTTCGAGAAACAGGCGCAACTCTTCGGGCTTGGATTCAATGATGCGCGATATGGTGCCCTGGCCGATGATGGCGTAGGCCCGGGGGCCCAGGCCGGTGCCCAAGAACACGTCTTGCACGTCACGGCGGCGCACCGGCTGGTTGTTGATGAAGTAGCTGCTGGCGCCGTCGCGGGTCAACACCCGCTTGACGGCAATTTCACCAAACTGTCCCCATTGGCCACCGGCACGGTGGTCGGCATTGTCAAACACCAACTCCACGCTGCTTCGGCTGGCGGGTTTGCGGGTGGTGGTGCCGTTGAAAATCACATCTTGCATGGACTCGCCACGCAGCTCGCTGGCCTTGCTTTCGCCCAGCACCCAACGCACCGCATCCATGATGTTGGATTTGCCGCAGCCGTTGGGCCCCACCACGCCTACCAGTTGTCCGGGCAGCAAAAAATTGGTGGGTTCCGCAAACGATTTGAAGCCGGATAGCTTGATGGAGTTAAGTCGCACAAGAAGAAAGGCGAAAGCGCTAAGTGTTTGATTTAATTTACGATTTTGCAGCCTGCGGGCATGCCGCCGGCACGTCGAATCATACCGTGCGCCGCCACCTGACAACGCCACTGCGTGGCGCAAGACCTCATGCGTTGGCGCGTAAATAGGCCGCTACCTCGGCCTCCAGGGTCTGCAATTCGGGTGCCAGTGCGGCATAGGCCATGGCAACCGAGGTGGCGTCGCCATGCTTGCTGAGTTTTTCGACGTCGGCGACGTGCCCATAGAGCTCGGGCTTGCAAAAAATGGGGATAAAACCTTTGAGAGGATGCAGCAATTGGTTGGCACCTTTGACATCACCCTGCGCCAACAAGGCACTGATGGCGGGTACATCGCGCCCAAGGGCATCACCCACCATGACAAGCATTTCGCGAAGCGCGTCTGCATCTCCAATTTGCTCCATGGCACCAACGACGTCCAGGTATCGGGGGCCAGACCCGTGGGACAAAACTGCAGACATGGTGTACTCCTGTTGAACTCACTGCACAGCGCCTTGTGGCAACCCCGAAGTTTAACGACGACTCGGGGATAATGCCGCCCCATGAATGCGAATTTGTCCCTCTTGCAGGCCTACCCGTTTGAGCGCCTGCGCCAGTTGTTTGCGGGTGTTGTGCCCACCCCCGCATACAGCCCCATTAGTTTGGGCATTGGGGAGCCCCGCCACCCGACCCCGCAACGCATCAAGGACGCGTATTGCCAGGCCATACAGGCGGGCGACAGTGGTTTGGCCAGCTATCCCTCCACGGCAGGGGACCGCACGCTGCGCCAGTCGATGGCCGATTGGCTACAACGGCGCTACGGCCTGCGTGTGGATGCAGACACGCAAGTGCTACCTGTCAACGGGTCTCGGGAGGCCCTGTTTGCGTTTGCGCAAACCGTGATCCAGCCGGCACAGGCCGGTGCGGTTGTGCGCGTGGTGTGCCCAAATCCGTTCTACCAAATCTACGAAGGAGCAGCCCTGTTGTCGGGTGCGCAACCCTACTTTGTGCCCTCGGTGCCCTCGCGCAACTTTGCGCAAGATTGGGACAGCGTGCCGCAAAGTGTTTGGGCCGAGACACAGCTCTTGTATGTGTGCTCTCCCGGCAACCCGGCGGGTGCGGTGATGCCGTTGTCGGAGTGGGAAAAGCTGTTCGCATTGAGCGACCAACATGGCTATGTGATCGCCTCGGACGAGTGCTACAGCGAGATTTACTTCCGCGATGAAGCCCCACTGGGCGGCCTCGAAGCCGCTGCCCGGCTCGGGCGTGCCGATTTCAAGAATCTGGTGTCTTTCACCAGCCTGTCCAAACGCAGCAACGTGCCGGGCATGCGAAGTGGTTTTTGTGCGGGTGATGCGCGCTGGATCAAGCAGTTTTTGCTCTACCGCACCTACCACGGCAGTGCCATGAGCCCGGTAGTGCAGGCCGCCAGCATCGCGGCGTGGAACGACGAGACCCACGTGGAAGACAACCGCGCGCTGTACCGCGCCAAGTTTGCCGAAGTCACACCGTTGTTGGCCCAGGTGATGGACGTCGCCCTGCCTGACGCGGGCTTCTATTTGTGGGCAGACGTCCAAGGCAGCGACACCGAGTTCGCTCGGGACTTGCTGGCTCTTTACAATGTGACCGTTTTACCCGGCAGCTACCTGGCCCGGGAAGTGCAAGGACATAACCCGGGTGCTGGCCGCATTCGTATGGCCTTGGTCGCAGATACCGCCGAATGCGTGGAAGCCGCGCACCGCATTGTCCAATTCGTCCGGGGCCGCAGCGCGTGACGCGCTGAGGTTTTTCCGCCCTCTTTCCGATGACAACCCTAGAGAACCCATGAGCCAAGCATTGCAATCCATTATCGAAACCGCGTGGGAAGACCGCGCCAACCTGTCTGTCGCCTCTGCACCAGCGGAAGTACGCGATGCGGTGGAACACGTGTTGGACGAACTCGACGCGGGCCGCCTGCGCGTGGCCACCCGCGAAGGCGTGGGCCAGTGGACCACTCACCAGTGGATCAAAAAGGCCGTGCTGTTGAGCTTTCGCCTGAAGGACAACGAGGTCATTCAGGCCGGCGATCTGGGCTTTTATGACAAGGTTCCCACCAAGTTTTCTGGCATGAGTGCCGAGGCGCTCAAGGCTACCGGCGTGCGCGTGGTGCCACCGGCAGTGGCGCGCCGTGGCAGCTTCCAGGGCAAGGGCGTGATCCTGATGCCCTCGTATTGCAATATCGGTTCGTATGTGGACGAAGGCACCATGGTGGACACGTGGGCCACTGTGGGTTCGTGCGCCCAAATCGGCAAGCACGTGCATCTGTCTGGCGGCGTGGGCATTGGCGGTGTGTTGGAGCCCATGCAGGCAGGCCCCACCATCATTGAGGACAACTGCTTTGTGGGTGCGCGCTCTGAAGTGGTTGAGGGTGTGGTCGTGGAAGAAAACTCGGTTATCTCCATGGGTGTGTACATCGGCCAAAGCACCCCCATTTACGACCGCGCCACCGACACCGTGAGCTATGGCCGGGTGCCTGCGGGCTCGGTCGTGGTGAGCGGCAGCCTGCCCAAGGGCGACGGCAAGTACAGCATGTACGCGGCCATCATTGTCAAGAAGGTGGATGCCAAAACCCGCTCTACCACCAGCTTGAACGACCTGTTGCGCGACTGACGCCAAAGATTGGCGCAAGGCCGTATGTCCCCCACCAGCACCGCACTCCCTTCGGGCACCATGGAACGCATTTTGCGGCTCATGAGTGAGAAGAAGGCATCGGATGTGTACTTGTCGGCACACGCGCCGGCCTTGATCAAAATCAACGGCCAGTGTGTGCCCATCAACAGCCAGATTTTGCCCGCCGATGCGCCCAAAAACTTGTTGGCGGAGATACTCACGCCGGCGCAAATGGCGGAGTTGGAGCGTGACGGTGAGCTCAATATCGGCTACCCGTTGGCAGGGGTGGGACGTTTTCGGATCAGCGCCATGCGCCAGCGCGGCACAGTCGCAGCGGTGATTCGCTATATCTGCGTCGATGTGCCCGCATTGCACACCTTGCAGTTGCCGGGGGTGTTGGCGGAACTGATCATGGAAAAGCGCGGCCTGATTTTGATGGTCGGAGCCACCGGTGCCGGAAAAAGCACCACCTTGGCGTCCATGCTGGACTATCGCAACGAGGTTGCGTCGGGACATATTTTGACCATCGAAGACCCGGTGGAATTTTTGTTCAAAAACAAGAAATCTGTGGTCAACCAGCGAGAGGTGGGAACCGACACGGCCTCGTTGAAAGTGGCCCTCAAAAATGCGCTTCGCCAAGCGCCTGATGTGATCCTGATCGGCGAAATCCGGGACCAGGAAACCATGTCAGCGGCCATCGCCTATGCCCAATCGGGCCACCTTTGCCTGGCCACCATGCATGCGAACAACAGCTACCAAGCATTGAACCGCATCTTGAGCTTTTATCCGGTGGAGGTGCGGCCCACCATGCTGGGTGATTTGGCGGCGGCGCTGCGGGCGGTGGTGTCGCAGCGTTTGCTGCGCACGGTGTCAGGTGTGCGAACCCCCGCAGCCGAAGTGTTGCTCAACACCAAGCTGGTGGGCGAGATGATCGAAAAAGGCGACTTTTCAGCGGTGCGTGATGCCATGGAGCAGTCCATGGCAGAAGGCTCACAGACTTTTGAGGCCGACATTGCGCGCCTGATTCAGAGCGGCGTCGTCGAGCGCAAAGAGGGCTTGGCCCACGCCGATTCGCCCACCAACCTGCTGTGGCGCATGCAAAACGACTTTTCGACACAAAGCGCCAGCGCGTTGGCCAGCGATGAAGACGAAGAAGCGTCTTTCACCGAAATTACCCTGGATGTGAAACTCGGATGATGCGTACCTTGCAGCTCGCGGAGCAGTTGATATCCATGCCCTCGGTGACGCCATCTGACGGTGGCTGCCAGGCGCTGATTGCCGACCGCTTGCGCCCACTGGGCTTTGTGTGTGAAACCATAGAAAGTGGCCCCGACGATTTTCGGGTGCTCAACCTGTGGGCCAAGCGCAGCGCCCCCGCGAACGCCAAAACCTTGGTGTTTGCCGGGCATACCGATGTGGTGCCCACCGGACCGAGTGCGCAATGGGACAGTGCACCGTTTGTGCCCTCCCACCGTGACGGCAAACTGTTTGGACGTGGTGCCAGCGACATGAAAACCTCGCTGGCCGCATTCGTGGTGGCCATCGAAGAGTTCTTGCTCGCCACCCCCCGCCCCAACCTGCAGATCGCCTTGCTTCTGACCAGCGACGAGGAAGGCCCCGCCCGCGATGGCACCGTCGTGGTCTGCCAGCATTTGCAGGCGCGCGGTGAGGTGTTGGATTACTGCATTGTGGGTGAACCCACCTCGGTAGAGCACACCGGCGACATGATCAAGAACGGACGCCGTGGCACCATGAGCGGCAAGCTCACGGTGAAAGGGGTGCAAGGGCATATCGCCTACCCTCATCTGGCCAAGAACCCGATTCACAACGTGGCACCGGCATTGGCCGAATTGGTTGCCATGGAGTGGGACCGGGGCAATGCGTTCTTTCCGCCGACCTCGTGGCAGGTCAGCAACATCCACGGCGGGACGGGCGCGAGTAACGTGATTCCCGGCCACGTGGTGATTGATTTCAACTTTCGCTTTTCCACCGAGTCAACACCCGAAAGTTTGCAGCAGCGCGTAGCCAATGTGCTGGCCAAGCACGAGCTGGACTACGAGCTGGCCTGGACCATTGGTGGCCTGCCCTTTTTGACCCCCCCAGGTGCATTGGTGGACGCGGTGCGTGACGCCATTCACGCAGAAACCGGGCTGCAGACCCAGTTGTCTACGACGGGGGGCACCAGCGACGGCCGGTTTATTGCACAGGTGTGCCCGCAAGTGGTAGAGGTGGGGCCGCCCAACGCCACCATCCACAAAATCAACGAATACGTGAAGCTCTCCGACATCGAACCCCTGAAAAACATTTACCGCCGGGTACTTGAGAACCTCAACCCGGCGAGCGCGCCATGACCCTCGACGATCTGGTAGCCCACGCCGCCGCGCAACTCACGCAGGCCGGCGTGTCCTTTGGCCACGGCACCACCAACGCGCACGACGAAGCCGCATGGTTGGTGTTGCATGCGCTTGGTTTGCCCTTGGACACACCGCTGGGCGCAGACGACACCCACACCCGCCCACCCGTTGCCTCGGAGGGTGCGGCCCGCGTACAGGCGCTGGTGGATACCCGTATCCGCACACGCAAGCCCGCCGCCTACCTGACCCAGGAAGCATGGCTGCAGGGCGTGCCGTTTTATGTGGATGAACGCGCCATCGTGCCGCGCTCCCTGATTGCGGAGTTGTTGGTCGATGGCAGCATCGATTTTTGGCTGACCGAAAGCACCCACCACGTACTGGACCTGTGCACTGGCAACGGCAGTTTGGCCGTCCTGGCGGCCATGGTGTACCCCGAGGTGCAGGTCACTGGTGCCGACATTTCTCCCGACGCACTGGCGGTGGCACGTATCAACGTGGATAAACACCGCCTGAGCGAACGCGTGCGCTTGCTGGAGTCGGATGGGCTGCAGTCGGTACCCGGCACATACGACCTGGTGCTGTGCAACCCCCCCTACGTAAATGCCCGCAGCATGGCCGCGCTCCCCCCCGAATACCGGGCAGAACCCCTCATTGCACTGGACGGCAACCAAGCGGGGGGTGTGGGCGATGGGATGGATTTCATCCGGGCCCTGCTGCGCGGGCTGTCGGCCAAACTGTCTACCGACGGCGTTTTGGTACTGGAGATCGGCAACGAACGTGCCTTTTTCGAAGCCGCATTTCCCGGTCTGGAGGTGATCTGGCTCGAAACCAGCGCCGGTGAAGACCAGGTGCTGCTGCTGACCCACGACGCGCTGTTGCGCTATACGCCGACCTGAACCGTCGCTCGCTCCCTGACGGACCCGGCAGGCCCGCTGGCTCCCACCTACCCTCTGAACATGATTACATTAAAAAACGTCACCCTGCGCCGCAGCGCCAAGGTGTTGCTCGAAGGTGCTTCGGTCACCCTGAACCCTGGCGAAAAGGTGGGCCTGGTGGGCCGCAATGGCGCGGGCAAATCGTCGCTGTTTGCGCTCCTGAACGGCAACCTGCATGAGGATGCCGGGGAGTACTACATTCCGGCGCAGTGGCGCATGGGCCAGGTGGCCCAGGACATGCCAGAAACAGAGCAAGGCGCGACCGACTTTGTGGTCGAGGGCGACACGCAGTTGGGGGCCGCGCGGGCCGAAGTCGCGGCAGCCGAGGCAACTGATGACTATGAACGCATGGCCAACGCCTATACCGCGCTGCACGACGCCGGTGAATATGATGCGGCCGCGCGTGCCCAAGCCTTGATCTTGGGGCTGGGCTTCAAAACCACCGAACTCGACAAACCAGTGAACAGCTTTTCGGGGGGCTGGCGCATGCGCCTCCAACTCGCCCGCGCACTGATGTGCCCCAGCGACTTGCTGTTGCTGGACGAGCCCACCAACCACTTGGACTTGGACGCGTTGGTCTGGCTGGAAGCGTGGCTCAAGAAGTACGAAGGCACCATGGTGGTGATCAGCCACGACCGGGAGTTTTTGGATGCAGTGACCAACGTGACGCTGCATATCGACATGGGCAAATTGGTGCGCTACGGCGGCAACTACAGCAAGTTCGAAGACATGCGCGCCGAGCAGATGGAGCTGCAACAAAACGCCTACGCCAAGCAGCAAGACAAGATCGCCCACTTGCAAAAATTTATTGCCCGCTTCAAAGCCAAAGCCAGCAAGGCCAAGCAAGCGCAAAGCCGCGTCAAGGCTTTGGACCGCATGGAAAAGATTGCCCCGCTCTTGTCGGAAGCAGACTTCAGTTTTGAGTTCAAGGAGCCAGCCAACCTGCCCAACCCCATGCTCTCCATGCAAGGCGTGAGCTTTGGCTACCCGGCGCACGAAGATGCGCCCCAAGGCACGCCGCCCACCACCATCGTGCATAACGTCAGCAAATCGGTACTGGCGGGGCAACGTATCGGTATCTTGGGGGCCAACGGCCAGGGTAAATCGACACTGGTCAAAACCGTGGCCCGTGATTTGGCGCCGCTGGGTGGTGAAGTGACCGAAGGCAAGGGCCTGAACATCGGCTACTTCGCGCAGCAAGAACTGGATGTGTTGCGGCCCGACGAGACCCCGCTGGAGCACATGATCCGCCTGGTAAAGGACATGACTGCCGCCGGGAAAATTGCAGGACAACAGACCCGCGAACAGGACTTGCGCAGTTTTTTGGGCACTTTCAATTTCAGTGGCGACATGGTCAAACAGGCCGTGGGCAGCATGAGCGGCGGCGAGAAAGCCCGCTTGGTGCTGTGCATGATCGTGTGGCAACGCCCCAACCTGCTGCTCTTGGACGAGCCCACCAACCATCTGGACTTGGCCACCCGCGAGGCACTGGCGATGGCATTGAACGAGTTTGAAGGAACCGTGATGCTGGTGAGCCACGACCGCGCCTTGTTGCGCTCGGTGTGTGATGAATTCTGGATGGTGTCACGCGGCGGCGTCGAGCCCTTTGACGGGGACCTTGATGACTACCAGCGCTACCTGCTGGACGAGGCCAAGCGCCAACGCGAACTCGCCAAGGAAGAGGCCAAGGCAGGATTGCTCGTGGCTGTCGCGCCCACCCCCGTTGCAGTGAAAGCGGGGCCATCTGTGGAAGATGTGCGCAAGTGGAAGAAAGACCTCGCGGCCACAGAGTCTCGCATGGAAACCCTGAATGCAGAAGGCGCGGAGTTAGAAGCCAGGCTCTCGACCAACCCGCATCCATCGGAAATTGCAGAAGCCGGCAAACGGCTGAAGGCGGTCCACGCAGACCTGCAAAAGCTCGAAGAACAGTGGCTGGAGCTCAGCGCCAAATTGGAAGCATGATTCGAGCATACGGGGCGCAGGCCCCAATAAAAAAACCCGCCTCCGGTAAAAGGCGGGTTTTTTAACCCACGGTAGCTGTGGTGGGAACTGAGAGATTCGAACTCTCGACCTACGGATTAAGAGTCCGCTGCTCTACCAGCTGAGCTAAATTCCCAAATAATTGGTGGGACCAGCGGGGGTCGAACCCACGACAAACGGATTAAAAGTCCGCTGCTCTACCAACTGAGCTATGGTCCCTACAAGGCTTTGTCTCAATGAAACTGCACCCTGCGAAGCCTCAAATTATAGCGTCTTTTTGGGGACTCAAAAGAGCTTGCTGGGATAATTTATCAATCACCCAACCCGCTGCACACATGCCAAAGGTAGCGGTCACGCTGACCATGGATCCGTACCCATGGCAGTTGAGCGAACCATCGCCCTCTACCGCGCACGAGGCATCGGGGCCCTGTACAGATTCGCTGCTATAGACGCAGGCAACACCCATTGTCTTGCCCTCACGGGGCGCAGCGTGCTCTTTGCGAAGCCGGTAACGAAGTTGCGCCAGCAAGGGGTCATGGGTGCAGTGGGCCAAATCCGCGATGTCTACGCGATGCGCGTGGCGTTTACCGCCCGCGGCCCCCACCGACACCAACAAGCGTTTGGTACGCCGCGCCCACGCTGCTATGGTCAATTTGGCGGGGATGTGGTCGCAGGCATCGATAACCGCATCCACCTCGACGCCCAGTAAGGCGGGCCAGTTGCCTGGCTCTACGAAGTCGTCCACCATTCGAACCTGGCACGACGGGTGAAACAAGCTGATTCGCTCACGCATCGCCTGGACTTTGGACATCCCAATGGTGTCGGTGAGAGCATGCAATTGGCGGTTGATGTTGGACTCCGACACGTGGTCCATATCGACGAGCGTAAGGGCACCGACGCCACTGCGCGCCAAGGCCTCCGCCGCCCATGACCCGACGCCGCCAACGCCAATCACGGCGACATGGGCTTCGCGAACCCGCCTTGCAGGAGCTACGCCGAGCAAACGATCTAAACCCGAAAACCGCCTGGAGGCGTCTTCGGGCAAGGGCAACCCGGGCGTCACTTCAAGCGTGCCAAGCGATCCTTGGCCGCACTGGCTGCCTCCGAGCCGGGGTAACTGGCCAGCAGATCTTCCAGCGTTTTCTTGGCAGCTTTGGTCTCTTTCAACTCGAGTTGACAGTTGGCCAATGCGAGCAAAGCTTCTGGCGCGCGCACATGGTCTGGGGAACTCTGAACCACTGCGCGGAAGTTGGTCTGCGCGTCCTTGTAGTCTTTGTTGGCGTACTGGGCACTGGCCAGCCAAAAAGTAGCCGACGGCCTGTAGCCAGATGCCCCGTAACGATTTAGAAAACCTTCGAGCAAGGTTTGTGCACCAGAAAACTCGCCTTTGCGAAACAGCGCAAACGCGGCATCGAAATCCCGCTTTTCGCCGGGCTCCGCCAAAAACTCTCGTCCGTCCACAGTGACCTTGGCGGGCTCAAGTTTGCGCAAGCGTTCCTCGAAAAGCTGGGTAAGGTCTTTTTGCTTGCGCTGGGTTTCTGCCACATCGCGTGCGACTTGCTCCCACTGCCCACGCATTTTGGCGGACTCGGCGCGGCTCGCTTCGAGCTGATTTTGCAGTTCGAGGAGCGAGCGCCTCAATTGCGTCAACTCATCGGCGTTGCGACGGGATTCGTCCGAAATTTTTTGGTCTGCGTCCGTGCGCTGTGCCTCAATACGCTGACGCAAATCCAAAATGGCGCGACGCGCTTCCTCGTCATCAAACAGCCCCGCGATCGATTGACCCATGCCCAGGCACATACACAGGGCCACTGACCCTGTATGCAGAAACCTCGTCATCCGAGCGCGCGTCATGGTCAACGGTAGCTAAATTCAGCGCGACGGTTCTTGGCCATGGCAGCTTCGGTGTTACCGATGGCGGCAGGCTTCTCTTTGCCATAGCTGATGGCTTCCAGCTGGGCCTCAGACACGCCTTGCAACTGCAGTGCCTTGCGGACTGCTTCAGCACGCTTTTGGCCCAAGGACAGGTTGTACTCGCGCCCACCGCGCTCGTCAGTGTGGCCTTCGATGGTGGCCTTGCGGGCCTTGTCCGCTCTGAGGTACTTGGCGTGCGCCTCCACAGTGCTTTGGAATTCGGGGCGGATCACAAAGCTGTCGTAGTCAAAGTACACGGTTTTCAGTGCATCACCAGGCACCTGGTCACGCGCGTTTTTGTCCAGATTGGTGGACGCTGCAGTGCCGCCGGACACGCCAGAAGTGTCTGCCTGCTTGGACGCGCCTGCATCAGACGACACAACCTGCCCGCTCTTGTCCTCGACCTTCACGGAATCGAGCTTGACAGAAGACGCACATGCGCTCAACAGCGCAACCACGGACATGACGAATACCAATTTTTTCATTGCCTGACTCCAAATAAAAATGAACTGCAAAAACTATTTCTGAACGGGACCCCAGTCAGGCTCCCGTATGTCGCCGGCTTGTCCGGCGAGCCGGGCCTTGACACGGCCGTCCAGCGTGGTGGTCATCAGCGCCTCTTTGCCCTGCAACACGGTCGCAAAAATGATCAACCGGCTATTGGGTGAGAAGCTGGGATTTTCATCCGCAAACGTGTCCGTCAACGCGGACACGCTACCGCTTGCCAAATCCATGAGGTGAAGTTTAAACGCCCCATTGACCCTAGAAATGAAAGCCAGCCACTTTCCGTCCGGACTTAACGCCGGCGAGATGTTGTAGTTTCCGCTGAAGGTCACCCGTTCCGCGTTGCCGCCAGACGCCGGGACACGGTATATCTGCGGCGAACCACCCCGGTCGCTGACAAAGTAGATGGTTTTGCCGTCGGCGGTGTAGACCGGCTCGGTGTCGATCGCGGAGGACTGCATCAATCGCCGAGGCTCACCGCCATTGGCATCCATGAGGTAGAGCTGGGAGCCCCCATCTCGACTCAGGGTCAGCGCAATCGTGCGCCCGTCAGGCGACCAGGCAGGCGCACTGTTGGAGCCCTTGAAGCTGGCGACAAGGCGCTGTTTGCCTGTGGCAAGTTCGTGAACATAGACTGCGGGCTTGCGTGTTTGGAATGACACATACGCCAACTGGTTGCCGCTGGGCGACCAGGTGGGCGAAATGATTGGCTCGTTGTTAGGGGGCAAGGCGACTTGCGCGTTTTCGCCATCCGCATCAGCCACCCATAGGGTGTACAGCCCACTGGTCTTGGTCACGTAGGTGATGCGGCTGGTGAAGGCACCCTTGTCGCCAATCAACTTTTCGTACACAAAATCGGACACCTTGTGCGCGGCAAAGCGCAGGTCTTGCGCGTTCACGGCTTGGATCAGTCCGCCCAAGTCTTGGTTACGCACGGTGTCCCAGAGTCTGAATCGCACATCAAATCGTCCGTCAGCCAATCGGGTCACACTGCCCGCTACCAGGGCGTCGGCACCGCGTTGGCGCAGTGCGCCCAGATCGGGACGCGCCAGCTCGTCCATGCCTGCAATGCCCTCTTGTGCCTTGAACTGCCCACTGCGCTCCAAATCGGCCTGAACGATAGCGCCAATTTTTTGCGGAGCGAGTTCGTCACCACGAAACAAGGACATGGCGATCGGGATTTGGGTCGCACCTACGCCCGAAACCTCGACCCTGAACTGGGCCTGCGCCTGCAATGCGGCAGCCCCCCACAAACACACCATCAAGAATTTCTTCATCATCGTTCCATTGTCACTTTCTGAACACACGGGCATTGGCGAAGCCCAGCGTCTCGCGGTAGCCCACGGTGGCATCAACTTGTTGGGTCGCCATGCGCTCACGCACGCGCTGCGCATTGCAATTTTCGAGATCCCTGTTGGCTTCACGGTGCCACAGGTGGTACACCTCGGTTGCAAAAAAACCGTCCTTGCGCACCAAGCCCGCATTGTGCAGGCGAAGCACAAAATCGGCATCCTCATGGCCCCACCCTACGAAGGTTTCATCAAAACCGTTGACGGCGATGTAATCCTTTTTCCACACTGCCATATTGCAACTGCGTATGCCTTTCCATCGGAACTGTCGCTGAAGACGCAGTGCGAAATCTGGCAATCGAAAAGTGCCTGCCACTTTGCTGCAGTTGCCTGCCAGTCGCCAACCCCACCACACCCACCACGGCCGCGGTGCAAGAACCACCTTCCCTTGCGTCACTCGGCGGGTGAACGGCTCGCTCAGCAACACCCTGCTCCCATTAACGAAGCAGCCAGGCTGCGACAACGTGCGATGCCTGTGAACGAAATCGACGTCTGGCACGCAATCGCCATCCAAAAACACAAGGTAGTCGCCCCGCGCCTGGGCCACACCAAGATTTCGCACTTTCGAGGCGGTAAACCCCACATCAGGATGCCAAACATGCACCAAGGGAAAGCGCCATGTATGCGGCGAACTTTGGATGCTGGCAACGTGCCCCTCGTCAGAACCGTCGTCTGCCACCACGACCTCAAAATTTTTGTCTGTCTGCGCGTCCAATGCCGTGAGCACACAGTGAAGGGCGTCGCTGCGGTTGTACGTTGTGACGACAACGGAAATCAGATGGGTGTGGGGCATTTTCGAATAGACTAGGCCGCCTTGTTTGCAGAGCCACGAGGCCGCTCGGAACTCAGTTGGACTGAGAAGCTGCGATGCGCCAAATGTTATCACCCCATGCCCACCATTTCTGTCTACATCATCGCCTTCAACGAAGTTGAAAAAGTCCGCGCTGCCATCGAAAGCGTGCTGTGGGCAGACGAAATTGTGTTGGTGGACTCCCACAGCACAGACGGCACAGCCGAGATCGCCCAGCAACTGGGTGCCAAGGTGGTTCAGGTGGACTTCAAGGGGTTTGGAGACTTGCGCAACCGCGCCATCGATGCCTGCAGCATGGACTGGATTTTCAGCTTGGATGCTGACGAGCGCTGCACCCCGCAAGCCGCACAAGAAATCAAGCAGCTGGTGGCTGCACAGGACGCGCCCGACGTCTATCACACCCCTCGTCGCAATTTTTTCATGGGGCGTTGGATCCGCCATTCGGGGTGGTACCCGAACTATCGGCAGCCCCAATTGTTCCGTCGTGGCGCCATGCGTTACGACCTCAAGCCGGTACACGAAGGGTATGTGCTGCAAACCCAACGCCCCTTGGGTTACATGAAGCAGGCCATCTGGCAGTTCCCGTTCAAAAATATCGCAGAGGTCATGCACAAGGCGAACCGGTACTCCAGCTTGGGGGCCGAGAAGATCGTGCACAAAAAAATCAGCATGGCCAGCGCGCTTTGGCACGGGAGCTGGTCATTTTGGAAGCACTATGTTTTCAAGGCGGGTTTTTTGGATGGTTGGGCGGGGTTTGTTATTGCCCTGGGCAACTTTGAAGGCACGTTTTACCGCTACGTAAAAGCCATGGAAATACAACAACAGTCGCGCTGGAACACCCCTCCGCGCCAGCTGCCTACTCACCATGACTAAGCACGACCGGGCTCTGTACTTTCGACTGCTCAGGTTTTTGCGGCCTTATGTGAGGGTGTTTTTGGTCGCCGTGCTGTGCATGGTGGGTACGGCGGCAACCGAACCCGTGTTTCCAGCAATCCTGCGGCATTTGCTGGACAGCGGTTTCAAGGCCGCCAATGCGCAGATGGTATGGCTGATTCCGCTCAGCATCGTGCTGCTTTTTATGGCCCGTGGCGTGCTGTCGTTCCTCACCAATTACTTGATGACATGGGTGTCCACCCGCTTGGTGGTGGATCTTCGCCGCGCCATGTTTGACAAGCTGCTGGGCAACCCCACGCAAGCGTTTCAAACTCAGCCGGCATCGCAATGGATTGCACGCCTTCTGTATGACGTGGACAACATCAACCAAGCCGCCACCAATGTGCTGGTGACTGCCATCCGCGAGTCACTTACCGCAATCGCCCTATTGGGCTACTTGCTGTACCTGGACTGGAAACTGACCCTGGTAACCCTGACCGTCGGACCAGTGATCGCCCTTTTGATTCAAAGTTTCGGACAGCGGATTCGCAAAGCTAGCCGTGCCAGCATGGAGTCCATGCGCGCGGTGGCCCACACCATTGAAGAGACCACGGCAGCGCATAAAGTCATCAAGATCTATGGCGGCCAAGCCCAACAAAGAGACCGCTTCCACGCCGTCACAGAGAGCTTTCGCCGCAGCATGATGAAAGAGGCGGTTCCTGCGTCTGCGTTAACGCCCATCACGCACATGACCGCTTCGGTAGCGATGGCGTTCATCATCTTCATGGCCTTGAGCAACGCGATGGGGCAAGCGGGCGACTCCCCAGGTGGCTTCGTCTCGTTCATTACCGCCATGCTGCTGTTGATCGCCCCCATCAAGCAGCTCACCACCATCAGCCCCATTCTGCAGCGCGGACTTGCCGCTTGCGAGAGTGTGTTTGCAGTGCTGGACGCCCCGATCGAAGCCGATACGGGAACCACCCAACTTCGCGAGTGCAAGGGGAACATCCGGTTTGAAGGGGTGCGCTTTCACTACCCAGCGGCAGAAAAGCCGGCCTTGGACGGCATTGACCTGGATATCCAGGCTGGCCAGACGGTGGCGGTTGTCGGTGCGTCGGGCGGCGGAAAAAGCACGCTCGCTGCGCTCGTACCACGCTTTTACGCACCCAGCGCTGGGCGCATCACCATTGATGGCGTGGACATCCAAACCCTGACGCTTGCGAGCCTGCGTGACAACATCGCACTGGTAAGCCAAGACATCGTTTTACTCAACGACACCCTGCGCGCCAACATCGCATTTGGCCAAACACGCGGCGCGGATGACCAACGCATTCGCGAGGCAGCCATCGCCGCCCACGCTTGGGAATTCATCGCGCAGCTACCCCATGGTCTGGATACCCTGACGGGGGAAAACGGCACTGCCCTGTCTGGGGGGCAACGCCAGCGCATTGCCATCGCCAGAGCGCTCATTAAAAACGCCCCCATCCTTATCCTCGACGAGGCGACCTCCGCGCTGGACAGCGAGTCGGAACGGATGGTGCAAGACGCGCTCACCACCCTGATGGCCAACCGCACCACCCTGGTCATTGCTCACCGACTCAGCACCATTGAGCGGGCAGACCGTATCGTGGTGATGGACCAGGGGCGTGTCGTGGAGTCGGGAGACCACGCCAGCCTGATGCAGCGCAATGGCTACTACGCCAATTTGCAGAGATTGCAGTCATGAAGATACCCATTTTGATGTACCACCAAATCGACGCGCCACCACCACGAGGCACGCCGTTGCGGGGGCTGACTGTAGCCCCCGCGTCGTTTGCATGGCAAATGCGAATGCTGCGTTTGCTGGGCTACCAAGGACTCTCCATGCGCGACCTGGAGCCGTATCTTTCGGGAGATAAACAGGGCAAAGTGGTAGGCCTCACGTTTGACGATGGCTACCTCAACAACCTGACCCACGCACTGCCCGTGCTGCAAGCGAATGGGTTTACCGCAACGTGCTACGCAGTGAGCAGCATGCTGGGCGGTACCAATGTATGGGATGCTGGCAAGGTGGCACCAAAACCCTTGATGGGACGCAGCGACTGGCTCGCTTGGCACAACGCGGGAATGGACGTGGGTTCCCACACGCAGACCCATGCAAATTTGAAGGTACTTTCGGATGAGGAGTCACTCCAGCAGATAGTGCAATCCAAGGAAGACTTGGAGCGCATGCTGAATGCAGAGGTGCGCCATTTTTGCTACCCCTACGGGTGGTTTGAAGCACACCATGCCGATATGGTCCGCTCTGCAGGCTACGCCAGCGCGACCAGTACCCGCAGAGGTCGCGCACAGGCGGGCGACGACCTGTTTAATCTTCAGCGCATCATGATTGCGCGGGCGACCAACCCATTGCAGCTCTTCATGAAAGTGGCCACGGCTTACGAGGACAAACGCGCATGAGGCCACTGGTCCTTTACTGTAAGAGCTACAGCACCGACGTCAAACGCGTCGCCCGACTCGCGCAATCGGTGCAACGGTACAACGTGGACGGGATTCCGATTTACGTGTCGGTTCCGCAGGCAGATATGGCTTTGTTTCGCGAACACTTGGTGGGTAGCTCTGCGCAACTGATCACCGATGAAAGCATTCTGCAGGCATCTCCAAAGATCAATCTGGCCCAGGTTGGCCGAATGCATGGAAGCATGGCCCAGCAAGTCATCAAGTCCGAGTTCTGGCGACTCGGGCTGTCGGACAGTTATGTCTGCTTGGATTCCGACGCAATCTTCATACGTTCTTTCACTACGCATGACTTCCTAGCGCCTGACGGGTATCCCTACAGTGTTCTGGATGAAGCACACGACCTGCTGGAAGACGCCGTGCGGCATGGACGTGCACGAATTGTGGAGAACTTTGCACGTGAGGCAACACAAGTACAAGAGCTGTTTGGACGCCCCGGTCGACGTTACAGTTTTGGACCTTTTCCGCTCGTCTGGCACAGGAACGTGTGGGAATCGCTTCACATACATTACCTGCAACCGCGGTCCATGCACTTTGCAGATGCCATCTCGCAAGCACCGATCGAGTCACGTTGGTATGGAGAAGCGCTACTGGCCTACAAGGCCATTCCCCTTCATCCCTGCCAATCGCTATTCAAGGTTTACCACTATGCGTGGCAATTCGATCACGATAGCCGCCGTGGAATCACCAATGAGCACCTAAAAAACCTCTATTGCGGGGTGATCTACCAATCCGCTTGGGAGCGTGACATGGATTGGCCAGAAGAGGGGGGGACATGGATGTCCCGTTTGAACAGAAAAATCAGGCGCTTACTAGGACGCATCTAGCGCGACGCACATCGCCAAAACACCAGCGAGACCCCAAATGACTTATTCGATCGTAATTACGACCTTTGACAAGCGATTTAACGAGTTTCTCATTCCTTTAATACAAAGTATCAAACGCGAACGCCCTGAAGTCGAGATTATCATCACCGCCAACGGCTCCGCTAGAGCGAACTTTAACGATGGATACCGTAGTGCCTTACTCGCGTTTTTAGCAACCCAATACAACTGTTTTCCGATTGTTTTTCCAAATTTTCAATCGCTTGCAAAAATGTGGAATCGGGGAATTTTGACAGCGAGCTATGACAGGGTTTTAGTTCTTAATGATGACTTACGCATTCCGTCAGAGAATGAAGGTGATTTCTTTGCTGCATTTGAACAAGCGCTCCACAGGCAGCCCGGAACATTCAAGATTAATGGAAGTTTTTCTCACTATGTAATAGAAAAACGTGAACTGATCGATGTCGGCTTCTTCGATGAGCGGCTTTTGGGACTTGGAGAGGAGGATGGAGATTTCTTCTGGCGCTACCACGAAAAATTCGGCAAAGAAATACCATCGATAACGCTGCCAAATATCGACAACATTAACTCCGACATTGCGGATGACGGATACACCAAGGGCATTCGTACTGCAGCAAAATTTAATCGGGACTATATCAAGAATGTCAAATACAAGGAAGTCCTCTTGGGTGGCTACCGTGGCATGTTCGACAAACGTGTAAAAAAGCAAGTTGCAGACGAATTACAGTATCCCTACGAGTTATTTTACAGGGAAAACAAAGAACGAGTTTAATATAAACTTTGTTTTTCAGGACCATGTCTACACGCAAAACGATACGTATAGCCCTACTGGGGGTTGCAGAAGACTATCAAAACTCGCTCATACCCATAATCATAAGTAGTTTGGGATACAAGATTGAATGGATCCGAACTGTCAATGCGGATCTCGTCATATTCGGCCCCTTCTTCAATGCAAATAATGCATTCCGCTGGGCGCCAAGACCGTTACGCCCCGTTCTTCAATCTTGGGTTCGGCGATTACGCTCTACCGAGCGACCACTAACGCTATTTCAAACTGCCGAGAATGTGCGCCATAACCACATTCCTTGCGACTACGCATTAAGCTTTGACTTGGCAGTCAGTGATTCCTCGCATTATCGCTATCCGTATTGGATGGAGATGTTAGACTGGTCCGGGGAAGGGGTTATCGGTAACACAAACCCAAGATTTGGATGCTTGTTAACACCTGAACGCTTAATTCAGCCGTTGGGAACTGCGTTTCTCCAGAAAGCCCGCAAAGCTGCAATATTCGCCAGTCATCAGAGAGAACCACGAGCAACATTGATACGAAAGTTGCGCGAACACATTGAAGTGGACGGATTCGGCCCAGTTTTTGATGCGTCGGTGTTACATCATTCTGACAGCACCTTTACAAAGCGTGAAGTATTAAAAGGTTACGCCTACAACCTTTGTCCAGAAAACAGTCTCTACCCAGGTTATTACACAGAGAAAATAGTAGAAGCTTTTTATGCAGATAGTCTGCCGCTAGCCTGGGTTGACGAATGCGTATCCATCGACTTCAACCCAAATGCAATGATTAATCTTGCGCCAATGATGAAAGACAATTTTAGGGATTTAGCTCAAATCTTAGGCAACGAAGCACTCCTTCAGCAAAAGTCTGATGAACCATTGCTATTCCAGCGGCCTAGCATTGAGCCCCTCAAAGCATTTTTGAAAAATGTCATTACTGACGCACTCACCTAAACAGGAAATGAAGAGTATTTTTACAAAGAATAAAGAATTTATCGCAGGCATAGTTCTTATTTCGGGCGCGGGCCTACTCTTCATATGGCCACTACCGGGAACTATAGCCCTTCGGAACCTACTGCTGTTGACGGGTGGACTCTCATCAATATATTTTTTTTCCAGAGACAGAGTGGCTCTGAGAGCTGCTGTAACCGCAAATTTTCCTCTGATTCTTTTTTTCTTCTGGGTCGTAGCACACTACTTTTTTCTTTCTAATCAGAAAGAAATGCAGTGGAAGGAGTTGACAGGCTTCTGGTTACGATCTGCAATATCGACGATCATGGGCGCGTGTATCGGCATAATACTCTCCACGCAACTCCTTCGAAAAGATAAAAAAATACATATTGACTCGACTTCAATATTCAACGCATCTATTTACACATCACTTGCAATTTACCTTGTACGGTATCTTTATGAACTTGCAATCAGCAAAGAACCTGTTCCACATGACTTTTATATGATTCCATTTGGGGGAAAGCCCCAAATTGTGATATTCATAGGAATTGCGTTTGTCGGCGGGCTTACCAATCTACTCCTGGCTCTAAAAACTCCAGACTGGAAGAAAAATATAGTATTTCCTGCACTCGTCATGGGACTATCACTATTCTCATTCCAACTATCCAACACTAAAAACGGATTTCTAGTATCACTTTCATTACTCATTGGAACTCTAGCACTTACTTTAAAGAGTAGATATTACGCACCAAAAATCAAATCAGCGATCCTGATTGCATCGGTACCCTTAATGATTATTGGCGGCATACATATACAAAAAAACACGGCATGGCATACAGCGTATGCCGATATAAAAACCGGAGTTGCAATCTCTGAACAAACCTACTGGAAAGACTGGTTGCGGGATCCGTTACCTCGAAATGAAAATGATCAGTTAGTTAACCAAAGCACCTACCTTCGAGTTGCATGGCTAACCGCTGCGCTCCAGATAATTGGAGATCATCCTTGGGGTTACGGCCTAATGTCTTATTCTTTCACTTACTTAGCCCAAGAAAAGTGGTCTGATTTCTATACCAAAGATAAAAATCATATGGTGGCAACGCACAGCGGCTGGATAGATTTGACATTAGGTCTTGGGATTCCAGCCACGGCATTTTTGTTTTTTTCCTTTTTTATCAACACGAAAAAGGCATTAAAGCAAGAAAACGGAACCATATTCTGGAATAAATACTCAATTCTCATGACCCCATTTTTTCTACTTTCATTTCTTACTGTAGAAGTTTCCTATGATATTTTTTATGAAGTGCTGTTGTTTTTCTTAGCAATATTTGGAAGTCTACAGTCCTGCACAACTCTTCAAACAAACCGAGCCAATAGTGAATGAAAACTTCTACTTTGACCTGCCCGGTGAATTTCGGACCAGTTGAAGCTTGAGAGAATGGTCTCTTCTGCCAGGGTAATCCTCCCGTAGAACCATCGGAGCCAGAAGTAGAAATTTCTCGGAGAGAATTTCTACATGAAGAAGTCCAAGTTTTCAGACAGCCAGATCATGCAGGCCCTCAAGCGCGTGGAAGCGGGTCTGGGCGTACCTGAACTGTGCCGTGAGATCGGCATCAGCACGGCGACCTTTTACAAGTGGCGCGCCAAGTTCGGCGGCATGGATACGTCGCTGATCGCTAGGATGAAAGAGCTCGAAGAGGAGAACCGGCGCCTCAAGAAGATGTACGTCGAAGAAAAACTCAAGGCCGAAATTGCTGCCGAGTACCTGGCAAAAAAGTAGCCCGGCCATCTCGCAGGCGTGAGATGGCCAAAGAAGTCGTAGCCCAACGAGGCGTCACCATCCGGCTAGCCTGTCAGATATTCACAGTGAGCCCATCGTGCTTTCGCTACGTTGCCAAGACCGATGAAGAAAACAGGCGCATTGCCGATTGGCTACTGCGTTTGACCGACAACAACCGCAATTGGGGTTTTGGCCTGTGCTTTCTGTACCTGCGCAACATCAAGGGGTTTCCATGGAACCACAAGCGGGTGTACAGGGTCTACCGGGAGCTGGAGCTCAACCTACGTATCAAACCACGCAAACGCATGGTGCGCCAGAAGCCTGAAGCGCTGCATGTACCCCAGGCCATCAACATGGTTTGGTCCATGGATTTCATGCACGACCAGCTCGACGACGGCAGGAGCATTCGCCTGCTCAATGTCATTGACGATTTCAACCGCGAAGCGCTGGCCATCGAGATTGATTTCTCCTTGCCATCCGAGCGCGTCATACGGGTCTTGGATCAGGTCATTGCCTGGCGCGGTGTTTGTCAACAAAGTTGTCCGCTCTTCTAAACGGCCATCGCCACTTTTTCTGGCGATCTCACATGCTCCCTTGGCGGGTTCAGCCACACCTCTTTGATGTGCCCCCAGTTGCGCGTCTGCCTTGACTTCCAGCGCCC
>JARXAM010000019.1 GCA_029865845.1 Rhodoferax sp.
ATCAATCCACCCAACGACAAGGAGACCTGAATAACGACTTTAGATTTATAGTTATCCACAGCCAGCATTCAAATTGCTGGCAATAGCCCCTGGTCAAAATTCAATCGGCACAGGTGGTCAATATTGGATCGGCGCCGACAAGGGGTGGATGTAAGTGCCTATCAGTTGGTGTTTACCGGCGAGGCAGTGAAGCACGTGCTAAAGAACCACGGAGATCCGTTGGTAGAGGCTGCGCGCAAGCCTGCGCAAGCGGCGGTAACGGCAGAAGACTTTGCGCTGATCAGCGAGATAGCAAAGCAGTTTGACGATGTCTTACCCAACAATGTGCAAGGTAAGGCTGCGCCCTTACCATCGGTCATGCTGCGCTGGGCGCTGCCGATTCATTTACACCAGCCCGCAGTGCAGGCCAGTGTGGTGCTTGAGGTGCGGACCAACAAAAAGCGACCACGTGTAGCGGTCAAGACACTCTACAAGCGCTTGTTAAAAGGTGATCCGAGGGGAGAATAAAAGCCGCCGCGGGTGTGTGCTGCATAGCCGGTGAAAGCATCTGCTCCTTCCCATGACGTCCGAAACGATTCGGCGGCAGGCGGATTCTAGCGCCCAGCCCGGCCACTGCACAAGTACAAACCTCGTGCAACGCACTAAAGCAGTTTAGTAGCCCCGTGGGGGTCCATCGCGAGACGATGGGCACCTCATGAAGAAAACAGCAATCGCACTTCTCACTCTTGCCTTGACGCTTGGTGCCTCGGCCGACGTTCATTTGCTGCCTGCTGGCGAGTTCACTGGGCGGGATGGCCGCCCAGGCAATGGCTTGACCTGGAAGCTCTCCGACGCACAAGGCCAGGCTTTGGCTGCACGCCTGAATGCGCGCCACGCCACGGTGCACTTCAACCTGGACTACGAACACCAGGCCATGCTGTCCGAGAAGAACGGGCAGCCCGCACCCGCATCTGGCTGGGCATCAACCTTTGAATGGCGTAGCGGTGAGGGTCTGTTTGCCAAAGACGTGCAGTGGACCGCCAAGGCACGTCAAATGATCGATGACAAGGAATACAAGTACATCAGCCCTGTCATTGCCTACAACAAGGTAAGCGGCGAAGTGTTTGGCTTGATCAACGCCTCGCTTACCAACATCCCCGCACTCGAACTCAACCCCGTCGCCCAAGAAGCCTTGGCGCAGCTAAACGCACGCATCCCTTTCTCAACCCCGGAGTCCACCACCATGAATGAAGTTTTGAAGGCGCTGCTGGCGTCACTCGGCCTGAATGTGTCTGAAGAGACCACCAAAGAACAGGCCGTTGCGGCCGTCACCGCGCTCAAAGCGCAAGCCGCCCAAGTGGGTACCTTGACCGTGGAAATCGCGGCCCTCAAGTCCACGACCCCAGACCCCACCAAGTGGGTGAGCCTGGATAGCTTTAACCAGCTCAACGCCCAGGTGGCCCACTTGTCTGCCACGCATGCCATCCGTGAGGTGGATGAGTTGATCTCAGCCGCACGCGCCCAGGGCAAGTGCACGCCGGTTGTGGAGGCTGTGTGGCGTGACGTCGGTAAAGCGGACATGGCCATGCTGCGCAACCTGATTGAAAAGACGCCCGCCAACCCCGCACTCAGCGGCCAAATGCAATCGCAAGTACCCGGCGCTCGTGTGCCCGGCGACCTGACGATTGCCACGCTCAGCGCAGAAGACCGCGCCATGTGCCGTCATCTGGGCCTGAGCGAGGCTGACTACCTCGTCACCCTTAAAGCCGATGCTGAGCAGGCTGCTGCGGGCATTGCCGCCTAAACCCGTTTACTCCAGGAGAAACACCCATGCCCGCACTTACCGCCGACCGTGACACCCCGCGCCGCGAAAACTTGCTGCGCAACTTCCTAGTGAAAGGCGCTAACCGCATTTTTGCTGGCAGCCTCGTTTGTATTGATTCCACAGGCTTTGCGGTGAAAGGCCAAGTCAGCACTACCTTGACGTGTGTGGGTCGTGCAGACGAAATGGTAGATAACACCAGCGGCCCTGACGGCGCGCAACGCGTTACCACCATGTCCGGCACCTTCCGCTACGCCAACAGCACTGCAGGTGACCTGATCACCTTGGCTGATGTGGATGCCGCTTGCTTCATCGTGGACGACCAGACGGTTGCCAAGACCAACGGCACCAACACCCGCAGCCAGGCCGGAATCATCCGCGACGTCGATTCGGGCGGCGTGTGGGTAGAAGTCGGCGGCGCTCGTTAATCCTTTTTGAACCTCGGAGAAATCAATGAACAAACTCTTTAAGAACGTGGGGCTGTGCCTCGCTTTTGCACTGGCTGTATGTGCGGCCGTTGCCGCCGTGATGGGTCACCCGACTGATTCGTTGATGGCTGGCTTGAACAGCCATTTGGACTTAAAGGCGGATGCACTGTCGGGCTTGGTGTTTGGCGGAATGATCATCAACCGCGCCACCTTGATGGCCTTCTTCACAGGCCTTCAAACGCAATACAACAACGCCTTTTCCAAGGTGGAAACCACTTATGAACAGTACTCAATGCCGGTGCCGTCCTCGACAGCGCAAGAGCAATATGGCTGGATGGGGATGATTCCCGGCTTGCGTGAATGGATTGGTGACCGGCAGCTCGCCAACATCCGCACCTACGACTTCACGATCAAGAACAAGCCGTGGGAACGCACGCTGACCGTGAGCCGCACTCACATTGAAGATGACGTCGTAGGTATCTATAGCCCAATGGCCACCGGTTTGGCCCTTGAAGCGAAGCGCCACCCTCAAGAGCTGCTGGACAACTTGGTGGTCAACGGCTTCACCAACCTGTGTTACGACGGTCAGCCCTTCTTCAGTGCCAATCACCCCACTTACAACGAAGACGGTTCGGTCACCCTGGTGAGCAACACGGCTGGCGGCGCGGCTGCACCCTGGTTCTTGATTGATGACACCCGTGGCGTGATGCCTTTCATCGTGCAGACCCGCAAGAAGCCCAAGTTCGTGTCGATGCAGGACGAAACAGACGAGCGCGTCTTCATGGCCAATGAATTTCGCTATGGCGTGGACTGGCGTGGCAACGTGGGTTATGGACTCTGGCAGTTGGCATATGCCTCCAAACAGACGCTTACCGACGCGAATTATGAGGCCGCTCGCGCTGCAATGAAGAGCATGACCGGCGACAACCAGCGCAAGCTGGGCCTGACGCCAAAAATTTTACTGGTGGGTGCCACCAATGAAGTGGCGGCCCTGAAGCTGGTGCAAGCGGAAACCCTTGCCAACGGTGCGACCAACGTGAACCGTGGCACCACCCGCGTAGTGGTCAGCCCCTATTTGTAAACCGTTTTTAAACAGGAGAAAACACGATGGCAAACGAGAAGGCCAAGAAGGTCAAAGCGCTGTCCGTCGCCGCCAAGCGCGAGCGCTTTTTCAGTGCGGGCATCACCACCCCATTTACCTATGAGGCACGGGATATTCCCTTGACCGATCTGACCGAAGCGCAGATCAAGGAATTGAAGGAAGACCCCTACCTGGTGGTCCGTGAAACCGAGATGGAAGTGCCTGCTGAAGCATCCGCATAGGAATACCACCCTGAGAGGGCAGCGATCCGTGCAGCTTGTCATCCAGTTGTACGGGGAGCCCCACGAATGACTCACTCTCCCAACTTTCCAGGGATGGATAAGAGAGGACAGGTGTTGCAATCCCTGGTTTTTCTTGAATGCCTTGCGTGCATGGCATCCCAGAAAACAAATTTAAACCCATGACCTACGCCACCTCCGCCGACCTGCTGACCCGCTTTGACGCTGCTGAAATTGCTCAGCGCGTAGACCGGGGTGTGCCACGCCTGGTGAGCGCAGAGCTGCTAATCGCCATCACTGCAGGAACCGCTCTGGGCGCTTACACCCAAGCCGAAGTGCAGCGGGCAAGTGTGGCGAAGGGCGTGCTTGAGCGGGCGCTACAGGATGCGGACGAGACGATCAACAGCTATCTGAGCAGCCGCTATGTGCTGCCTCTGTCCACCGTGCCCGCCGTACTGGCGCGCGTGGCGTGTGAGTTGGCCCGCTTCTATCTGTATGACGACCAGGTCACGGACCTTGTTAAAGACCGTCACGCCTCCAACATCAAATGGCTGGGGGAAGTAGCCAAAGGCACCGTGAGCTTGGGCGTGGAGTCCATCAGCGGCCAGCAGCCTGCCAGCAGCGCCGCAGCCGAACTGGTGAGCAGCGCGGCGGTGTGGAAGCGGCCTACCAGCGGAGGCTTTCTGTGAGCATTGGTATTGAGGTCGACGCGCACCTTGAAGGCCTTAACGGCGTAGCCGATGCGTTTGCGCGCATGGTTCGCCTTGGCTACCGCCCCCGCCCGATCTGGGATGCCATCGGTCAATACGGTGAAAGCAGCACCCGCTTGCGGTTCAAGAATCAGATCGACCCCGAGGGCAAGCGCTGGAAGCCCAGCAGCCGCGCCCAGCAGTTCGGCCCCGGCCGCACTTTGATCCAGAAGGCCCGCCTGCTGCGCAGCATCACACACAACGCGGACGACCGTGGCACGTCCTGGGGAAGCAACGTGATCTACGCAGCCATCCACAACGAAGGTGGCGAGATCAAGGCCAAGGCCGGGGGTGCTTTGCGCTTTCGCTTGCCCGGTGGTGCCTTTGTAACGGTGAAGAAGGTCACCATCCCCGCGCGCGCGTTTGTGGGTGTCAATGCGACCGACGCACGCGAGATGGAGCAACTCGCTGTGGAAGTTCTTTACAACGCTGCCCGCAACCCGTCCCAAGGCTGGTCGGCCGGAAAGGATGGTGCCTGATGCTCGCCCTCCATGAAAACGCCCTATTGCAGGCCCTTAAGGGACAACCCGGCATCAAGGACCGACTGCGCGCCATCGACTCGCTACCCAAGTTGTTTGGCGATGCACTGCTCAAGAAGTACGTGGCCGATGCCCCGGCTTTGTATGTAGTGCCTGGGCGGATCACCTTCCGCGATGACGCCGCAACGATGGAGTTCACCGTGGCGGGTGTCGTGCGCAATGCCGCTGGCCAGGATGCCGCGCGCAAGGGCGACGGCATTGATCTGGGTTGCGACCACCTGATGCTGATGGCGCTGGTAGCCATTAACGACAAGCGCCTGGGTAACTGCTCCTGGAACGCCACCAGTGCCGAGATGGCGGACGATGAGCTGTTTGAGAAGGCGGGCATATCGGCCGTGGAAGTGAAGTTCGTCAGCACGGCCATTGCGATGCCAACGTCGTTAGACGATGACGCCTTCGCCCAGCTCGATGACTTCCTGCGCATGCACGGCGACTTCAAGAACAGCGGCGGCAATGTCGTCGCTGCGATGGACATTGATTTACCAGGAGCTAGTACCCCATGACCGAACGTATTTTTATCAAGCCCGCCCCTCAACCAGAAGGCCAGCCAGCCCTCAAGGTGCGCAAGCCTGTCAATGGCCACTTGGCCGAACAAGGCGAGTCCGTGAACTTGGACAGCTACTGGCAGCGCCGACTGAACGATGGAGATGTGGTGATTGCCGATGAACCGACCGCTACGCCAGCCGCACAGCCTGTGGCCGAGGTGGAAGCCACCAAGCCCCGTAGCGCCAAGTCTGCCTAAGCGTCTCTTAACGCCCTTTTATTGGAGCACTCATGCCTGACAACATCACCTTTAACACCATTCCGTTAGAAATCCGCACGGGTGGTGTGTACCTGGAAGTCGATAACAGCAAAGCCCTAGGCGGCAGCCTGGTGGCGCAGCCACGGCGCATGCTGTTCATCGGCAACAAGCTGGCTACCGGCACCGCTGCGGCGAACACCTTGCAGCGCATCAACAACCCCGGCGAAGCGGCAGCCTTTTTCGGGCGCGGCTCTGTGCTGCATGAGATGCTGCGCGGCGCACGCGAGGCCAACAAAGAGTCCGATATGTGGGCCATTGCCCTGGATGACCTGGCTGGCGGTGTGCAGGCCACCAAGACGCTCACCCTGACAGGACCGGCGACTGCCGGTGGCACGCTGTACCTGCGCATCAATGGGGAGTTGATCCCCGTGGGCGTTGCCTCGGCCGACACTGCTACCAATATTGCGGCCGCCGTGGTGACGGCAGTCAACGCCTACTTGGATGCCCCGGTAACGGCTGCGGCCGCAGCAGGCGTGGTGACTTTCACAGCGCGCCACAAGGGCGTGTTTGGTAACGACATCGATGTGCGGGTGAACTACCAGAGAGACGAAGCGTTGCCCGCTGGCGTAAGCGCAGTGGTCGCCACCGGTGTGACCGGCACTGGCAACCCTGATGTGGCCACCGCATTGGCGGCGATCAGCACCGAAAAGTACTACACGATTGTGATGCCCTACACCGACATCACCAACCTGGACAAGGTGAAAACTGAGCTGACCAGCCGCTTTGGCGGCATGGATATGCGCACTGGCCACCTGTTCACAGGCTATGCAGGCACTCAATCGGGTTTGACGACATTTGGTGCAGGCCGCAACAACGTGCACGAAACGGTGTATGGCGTGAAGAAGCCGCCACAGGGTGCTTACAACTGGGCTGCACGCATGGCTGCGGTGGTGGAATTTAACGGTGCGATTGACCCTGCGCGCCCCTTCAAGTCGCTACCCGTGCCCGGCTTGCTGGCGCCCCAGGAAGCCGACCGCTTTTTACGCCAAGAACGTGAGCTGCTGCTGAAGGACGGCATCAGTACATTCACCGTGGGCGATGACGGCACGGTGTACATCGAGCAGGTTATTACGACCTACCAGACGAACCCTCAGGGTATTGAGGATGCGAGCTTCCTGATGCTCAACACCAAGTGGACGGTGGACTTCATGCGCTACAGCTTCCAAGTGGCAGTGGCCCTGGACTACCCACGCCACAAGTTGGCCGACGACGGTACCAACTTTGCAGAAGGCCAAGCCATTGCCACGCCTTTGATGATCAAAGGAACGCTGATTGCCACGGCCCGCAAGCTGGAGCAGGTGGGCATTCTGGAGGGCTTTGAAGACTTCAAGCGCAAGCTGAATGTGGTGCGCAGCATGACCGACCGCAACCGCGTGAACGCCATTATTCCGCCGAACTGCGTCAACCAGTTCAACACCTTTGCAGCGGCAGTGCAATTCATTCTTTAAAGGGGTTTACACATGGCGCAAATTACAGGTCGAATTTTTATGGTGCTGGGGGGTCAACGCGTTCGCAGCAAGGAAGGCGCAAGCCTGGACTTTGGTGGAACCACCAGAGAGCCCGTGAACAGTGACTCTGGGGTGGATGGATACACCTCCAAAACTACAGCCCCCAAGGTCTCATTCAAGGTGAGCCACACGGCAGAGACCAAAGTCAAAGACCTGCAGGACTTTGTCGGGAAGCTGACATTTGAGACTGACACCGGCCGTGTCTACACCTTGCCAGAGGCTTGGTGTTCGGAGCCGCCTAAGCTGGAAAAAGGCGAGTTGAGCCTTGAGTTCAGCGGCACTGAGTGCTTGGAGGATTGATATGACTGCCAACCTGATCAAAGCCCTGAAGAAGCCCTGGAAAGTGGGCGGCAAAGAAGCCACCGAAATCGAGGTGCGCCCCGCCACCATGAAAGATGTGTGCGAGGCCGAGCAATCTGCATCGGCTTTCCAGCCCAACAGCTTCAACGTGCAAATGGCCTGCCTGCAAGTGGTGCGTGCCGGTGAGTTCACAGGCCCCTTTGTGGCGAGTCACTTCAACGCCTTGAGCCCCGGTCGCTTTGCAGAAGTCACGGCTGCCATGCAGGAGGCAGACCGCCTGGGGGAAGGCTAGTCGCTAAGCGGCGGGAGCTGCTTAGCCAGGTGATGCTGCTCGCGCTGAAGTTTCACTGGAGCCGGGAGGAGATCCTGAACCTTCACCCTGCAGAGTTTGAGTTCTACGTGACCGAGTTGTCCAACTTGTTAAAGCCAGACAAACCATGAGCACCACCTATGTCGTTGGAGTCCGCATTGATGGCAACGCCGGTGGCTACCTGCGAGCCACCCAGCAGGCGCAAGCGGCCACTCGGTCATTTACCGGTGCCATGCGGGCAGAGTTTCAGCGGCTCAAGAGCTTCATGCAGACCACCCAGGGGCAACTCGGATCGCTGGGCCTCGGGGTTGGCCTGGTGCAAGTCCAGAAAAACGCAGCCGAGCTGGAAAAGAAGCTCACTCAGGTGCGGCTAACAGCGGGCATGACTGCTGCGGAGCAAAACGAAGCCTACCGCACCATGTTCGATCTGATCAAGAAGAACGGGGGCGCGATTGACGATACGGTGGCCGGTTACAACAACCTGATCCAGGCTGGGCTGAAGTACAAGGAAGCCATCGAAGCCACCAAGGCCGTGAGCCTTGGCCGCGCTGTGACCGGTGCCAGTGAGGAAGCACTGAGCGGGTCCCTGACCGTGGGTGCAGCCAACTATGGCTTTGACCTGGCCCAGGCAGGCACCGCCACCCGGATGCTGGATCAGATGACGGTAGCGGGCCGGTTGGGCAATGCGGAGTTGGAGAACTTGTCCAGCATATTCCCGCGTGTGGCCCAGCGCGCGCAGTCGGCGGGTATGGGCTTTGAGAAGACGCTGGCCTTCATTGAAGGCCTCTCGCAGATCGAGCGCCAGCCAGAGCGTCTGGCAACTCTGGCCGATTCCACCCTGCGCCTGTTCACCAATGCCAACTATGCCAAGGATGCAGAGTCCGCAACGGGTGTCCAATTCTTCGACAAAGGGGGCGCACGCCGCGATCCGGTGGCCATCTTGGAAGACATGCGCAAGGGCTATGCGAAGTTGACCACGGATGCCCAGCGCTTCCAGTACGTGAGCAAGGCCTTTGGCAAGGCTGACTTGGACACCCAACGCGGTGTGCAGTCGCTCTTGGGCAGCAACAGTCTCCAGGACATGCGGAGCTTTGAAGCGCAAATTAAAAACGCGGGCGGCACGTTGGAACGCGACCTACCTATCGCCGTTGCCAATGCAGCGGATCAGGCCTCCCGCCTGAAGAACACATTACGCCAAGCTGCAGAAGAGTTCGCACGCCCTGTGAACGACGCGGTTGCCAATGCCATCAAACACCTGCTCAACAGCAAGGAACAAGGTGGTCTCGGGCTGTCCGGTGGTCAGATCATGGGGGGAGCCGCCGTGGTCGCTGCGGGCACGTATGCCGCAGCTCGCTTTCTGCCAGGCATTTTGGGCAAGGTGGCAGGCCGCGCGGGTGGCCTGGCTGCGGGGGTGGCCGAGGGTAAAGCACTCCAGTCCGCCGCTGGCGTGACGCCGGTGTATGTGACCAACTGGGCCGAGATGAGCAGCGGTGGCGGCGGTGCCTTGGACGCCCTAGGTGGAGCTGCAACTGGGGCGGCTGCCGTGGGGATGGCCGCCAAGCTGCGCGGGATGCTTGGCGTCGCAGCGCTAATGGGAAATGCCCCTTTGGGCGTACTGGCCGGTGCCGGTGCAGGCGGCTTGGCGACTGTTGCGGGCGGGGTGGGCCTGGCAGGTGCTGCGGGCTACGGCGTGGGCACTGGCATTTACAAGCTGGGCCTGGAGGGCAACCGGGGTGGCGAGGCGATTGGCGCTGCCGTGGCCAAGGTGCTGGCTCTCTTTGGCAATGAAGAAGCCCAACGCTCGCTGGCCGTTAATGAGGCCTTAAAGAACACCAGGGTGGGTGGGGAGATGACGATCCGCGTTACCGGAGCACCTGGACTGGCCGTGACCACGGAGACCAAGCCGTTTGCAGGGACGCGGCTGACCGCTTTGGGCCAAACCAACATGGGTGCGGGGCAGTAATGGGTTGGCGTGAAAACATGGGCAGCATCACCCTGCCGGATGGCCGGGTGCTGGTTGGCGCAAGCTTTAGGGGTGTGTTCTTTCACACCGTGGTCTCAGAGTTGCGTGTGGGGCGTCGTAATGTGGTCAATGAGTTTCCGCAAAGGGACGACCCTTCAGTGGATGACTTGGGCCGCAAGGCGCGCCGTGTGGTGGTGGATGCCTATGTACTTGGCCAAGACCACTTTGCCCAGCGCGACAAGCTGGTGGAGGCCTTTGAAGCAAAAGGCTCTGGCGAGCTGATCCACCCGCGTTTTGGCGTGCTCAATGTGGCCTTGGATGGCGATGCCTCCCTGAAAGAGGAAGCCGACAAAGGCGGCATGACCCGGATCACCGCGACCTTTGTGGTGGACGGCAAGACCGTGTTTCCGGCGGCGCGCACGTCCACTGTGTCGCTGCTGGAAGCCGCGACGAATGCTGCAGATGAAGCCAGTGAGGCCCACTTTGCCGAAGCGTACTCGGTGGCGGGGCCCAGCGTGCTGGCCAGCGAGGCGATTGCCTCCATGAACAAGAGTGTGGCCGGGTTGCTTGCCACTGCGCGCCTGGTGAGCAGCGTGGAGGGCTTGGCCGATATAGTGCGGCAGACCACGCTGCTGAGTAGCAACATAGCCAGCCTGATTCGCACGCCGGTGCTGCTGTCGCAAAGCTTGCGCAGCTTGCTGGCCACAACAGTGCAGAACGTGAACCGGCCATTGCTGGCATTCACTGAGCTGCAGACCTTGTTTGAAGGCAACCGCCGCACCTCTGCCACGTCAGCCACCAACAGTACGAGCACGAGCACGAGCACCCGCGCACGCGTCTTGGTCAACGAAGCGGAGTGCGCGGCACTGCATCGGCGCCTGGCGCTCACCAACAGGGCCCGCATATTGGCGGTGGCCATCTCCAACACCGATGTGGTGCAAACCGGTGACCAAGCCACTGCGCTGCGCGATGCGCTGCTGCACCATTTGGACGTAGAGCTGGAAGATTACGACCCACCAGCCGAGGTGGTAGCAGCACTGAGCGACGTGCGTGCGGCGATGGTGCGGGATATGGCCCTGCGCAGCGAGTATCTGCTGCAGCGGTCCACCTACACGCCAGCGGCCGTGCTGCCTGCCCTGGTGCTGGCACACCGCATTTACCAGGATGCCAATCGCGCCGATGAGCTGGTGGACCGCAACGATGTGCGCAACCCGGCCTTCATGCCTGCACGTGCCCTGGAGATTTTGCAATGAGCGACCAGAACGTATGCCGTTTGGAGGTGGATGGGGAAATTTATGAGGGCTGGACGCGCGAGGAGGTCCAGACTGGCATTGAACAGATTGCGGGCGGCTTTGTGTTGCAGCTCGCGTCCGTCTACCCCTACGGCCAGACGCCGCCCGTGCTGCTGCGCGAGGGCCTGCCCTGCAAACTGTGGATTGGTGATGACCTGGTTATCAGCGGCTACATCGATGACCTAGAGACCGATGATACCGACACCGCCTCTTCGGTGCGTATCTCCGGCCGGGACAAGACCGGCGACCTAGTGGACTGCTCGGCGGTGCGCAGGTCGGGCCAGTGGCGCAATGCCAAGCTGGAACAAATCCTGACTGATATAGCCAGGCCATTTGGCATCAAAGTGGAGATCACACCAGGCACTAGCACGGGGGAGGCCTTCAAGCGCTTTGCACTGGAGGAAGGTGAGAAGGCCTTTGATGCCATTGACCGAGCTTGCCGGATACGCGGGGTGTTGATCACCAGCACGCCCGAAGGCAACCTGCTCATCACGACGGCCAGCTCCAAGGCCAGCACGGTGCGTTTGGAAGAAGGTGTGAATATGCGTATGTTCAACTCCAAGCACTCCTGGAAGGAACGGCACAGCGAGATCATTCTCAAGGGCCAGATGGCTGGGGACGATTTTGAAAATGGCGTGACCGTGGCCCACCCTAGAGCCACGGCAAAAGACGCGGAAATCAACCGTTACAGGCCGCTTATCGTGATGGCGGAGCAAGGCGCTGGCACCAAGACGATGCAGGAGCGCGCCACCTGGGAGGTGCAGGTGCGCATGGGCCGGGGCAAGCGCGGCGGCTGTACCGTGGTGGGTTGGCGCATGGGCAAGGATGGGCAGGAGGGGGCACTGTGGCGCCCCAACACCCTGGTGCATATCGTCAGCCCCCGCATGCACCTGGACCAGGAGATGCTGATCGTGACGTGCGCCTACAAGAACACCGAGCAGGGAAAGCTGTGCGAAATGACGTTTGCCCGCCCAGAAGCCTTTGCGCTAGCCAACGGCATCGGCAAGAGCGCGCTCAACGCCAAGCTCAACGATAAGACGCAGAAGGAAAAGAAAAAGCGCGGCGACGGCTTCACACCAAGCTGGGAGACCACGCCACCCAATCCGCGCGACAAGCGAGGTGCCCCATGAGTGACCGCCTGATCTCCCGCCTGCGTGGCATGGTGGCGCGGGCAGTGATTCGCCTAGTCAATGATGAGGTGGGGCTGCAGGCGGTACAGGTTAGCACCACGGCCGATAACGACCCTGATGATGTGGAGCGGTTGCAGAACTACGGTTTTAGCAGCGTACCGTTTGCGGGAGCAGAAGGCGTGGCATTGGCTGTGGGCGGGAGCCAGGCCCATATGATCGTCATCAATGTGGATGACCGCCGCTATCGCATCAAAGGCCTGAAGTCGGGCGAGGTTGCCATTTATGATGACCTCGGAAAATCTGTTCTGATGGGGCGCGATGGCATGGAGCTCAATGGTGGTGGTCAGCCGATCACGATCAAGAACACGCCCAAGGTGCGGATTGAAAGCAATCTGGAAGTGACCCAAGACATCAAGGACCGTTGCGACACTGCAGGGGCTCGCACCATGAGCCAGATGCGCACCTCTCATACTGGCCATACGCACACCAGCGCAACCGCAGGGCAACCTACCAGCACGCCGAACCAGTCGCTGTAAATTGGTTTAAGAGACTCTAAAGGGGCATGCAGCCACCATGCTGCAATGGACCTAGCGCTCATCTACAACCCGACCACCACCGAATTTGATCTGGCGCTGAACGGGGCTGATCTTGCCAATGAAGACACGCTGGTGAGCGCCATGCTGGTGTCATTATTCTGCGACCGCCTGGTGCAGGATTACGAGGTTGGCGCAGGTGAAGACAGGCGCGGTTGGTGGGCAGACTCCCTCAGTGATGACCAGCATCTGACCGGCTCACGGTTATGGTTGCTGGAGCGGTCGAAGCAACTGATCAACGTGATCAAGCAGGCCGAGCAGTATTGCGAAGAGGCGCTGGCCTGGTTGCGAGAGGACGGTATCGTCTCTGGCCTCAGTGTTACCGCGTTCGCCATGCGTCCCGGCGTACTGGCCGCGCTTTTACACCTCACTGTGAACGGCAGGTCTCGCCGCTTTCGCTTTGAGTTTGACCAGGCGCGTCAGGTTGTGCGCTTCACGGATGAGGTGTTGTGATGGAGCGCCCCACCCTCAAGCAACTCATCGACCAGGGTGCCACCGAGTTTGAAAGCCGCTTGCCTGGTGTGTTGGTGCGCCTGCGCATTGGTGTTTTGGGTGTGCTGAATCGCGTTATTGCTGGTGCTTTAAGCGCCCTTTACAAGTACGCTGAAAGGCTCAATAAGCAGGTTTGGCCTGACACGTGCGACCAGGATGAGCTACCCAAGCACGGTACGCGTTGGAACATTCCGCGGATTGCTGCTGCGGCGGCTAAGGGAATAGTTCAATTCACGGGCGTGAACGGCGTGACGATTCCTGCGGGCAGCGTGATTCAGCGATCAGACGAGGTGCAGTACACCACCGACAGCGTTGGCACTATCGCGGCGGGCGTGGCTCTGGTGCCTGTCACAGCAGCTTTGGCAGGCCAGCTCAGCAACGCAGTCGTGGGCACGCAACTCACACTGACCAGCACTGTCTCCAACGTAAATGCACTGGCTACGGTGGCCACCGAACTGAGTGGTGGGGCAGATGTTGAAGAGCCTGAACATTGGCGTGAGCGGATCTTGTCACGTATTCGCAAACCACCACAGGGGGGCAATGTGGACGATTACGTGGCGTGGGCATTGCAAGTGCCTGGAGTCACACGGGCCTGGGTTTATCCAAAGGAGCAAGGTGCTGGCTCAGTCGTCGTGCGTTTTGTGCGCGATGACGATGCGTCTCCAATACCTGATGCGGCTGAGGTGACTGCTGTGCAGCAAAAGCTCGATTTTTTGAGGCCAGTCACAGCGAACTTGATGGTCGTCGCGCCTGCTGCAGTGCTACAGAACTTCGCTATCCAGTTGATGCCTGACACAGTTGTCACTAGAGCGAAGGTGACGGCCGAGTTGGCAGACCTGTATCGGCGCGAGGCTGTGCCCGGCGGCACTATGCTGATTACTCACCAACGCGAAGCAATATCCATTGCCGAGGGGGAGACGGATCACGTGTTGGTTTCGCCGAGCGCAAACCAAGTGCATGCGGTGGGCCAGCTTCCGATGTTGGGTGCCATCACATGGTTGTGAATCTTGCTGTTTGGCTTGCCAGCTTGCAAGCCTTGTTGCCGCCTGGCCGGGCATTTACGCGCCATCCGGACAGCGTCTTTACGAAAGTGCTTTTATCGATCGCCGCAATGCTTTTAGCAGCGCAGCTATGGCTGGAAGACATGCTCTACCAAGCTGACCCACGCAACGCCACCAGCATGCTGCCACGTTGGGAAGAGTTTTTGAACTTGCCTGACAAATGCACTCCTGCGGGTCAGCAATTGATTGATCGGCAGCGTGCCGCATACCAGCGCTTGCTTGAGCAAGGTGGGCAGTCACGGGCGTACTTTATTGAACTCGGATCGTTACTGGGGGAGCCCAACGTCACGATCACCGAGTTCAAGCGCTTCACCTGCAACAGCACCTGCAATGACGCTCTTCGCAGCGATGCCGACTGTTTTGTCTGGCAAGTCAACATCCCTCACGGGGCACAGAACATTCAGATTTTTAACTGCAACAGCCCTTGCGACAGTTCTTTGCAGTCCTATTCGGCATCAGTGATTGAGTGTGCATTCAAAGAGAGACGTCCCGCGCACACCGACGTCATTTTTGCGTACCAAAGTTAATCGGAGAAAGCATGAAACGAATATCCACAAGTACCAAGGCCACAGACCTATTTGGTGTTGGCAAGCACGGTTGGCGCGATGGCAATTTGGTTGCTGCCGTCAAGGCGACAGACGGTGAAGCTGATTGGTTCAACCACTTACAGGAGGAGCTGGCCAACGTTGTCGAGGCCGCAGGGATCCCGTTGAATCCTGCTGCCTTTAATCAGCTACTGACGGCGCTGAGGTCTGCCGGTGTGTTTACGACAGCGCCGCAATTTGACAACTCTACAAAAGCGGCTACGACAGCATTTGTCGCGCAAAACGCCGCAAGGTATCAAACATTAACAAATGTTAGTGCGGCAGGGTCTCTAAATGCAACGCAATTTGGGTCGATTATTGTTTTAGCCGGATCAACATCATTTAACCTTAATTTGCCTGCTCTAGTTCCAGGGCATGTTGGTTTCGGCTTTGCGTTTATGAATTTCAACGCTCAGGCAGTTATCCTTTCTGCCGGTACAAACTCTATCTGGAACGGAGTTGCTGGCAACAGTGGTTCAGCCATCGTCATCCAACCAGGTGACACGTTGGACTTGAGAACAGATGGCTATGGGTGGTTTGTTGTATCAGGAACTACTGCCAACGCTAAATCGTCGGGATTTGGCGCATCTCTGTCCAGCTCCGGCTATCAGAAGCTCCCGAGTGGACTGATCATGCAGTGGGGAATCGCATTAACTGATGCCGCAGGCAATGCCACTGTAACGCTTCCAGTCGCGTACCCGACTGCACATCGGACGGCTGTCACAAGCGGTGCGTCATCGGCCCAAGTTACTTCTCCGTCTGCCATAAATAGCACGACATTGGGTATTAGCGCCTCGAACCTTTCCGGCGCAGGTATAGCGACGAACGTTCGGTGGTTCTCTATTGGACATTAACTAAAGGATTTCACATGTATTTTTCACGATCCACCTGCGGTTTTTACGACGCCGAAATCCACGGCAGCGCTATCCCCTCAGATGCGGTTGAAGTCTCAGTGCAGGACCACGCCTCGCTGCTGGCTGGTCAGTCGGAGGGCAAGGTCATCACGGCAGATGGCAACGGTTACCCGGTGCTGCAAAACCCGCCACCGCCCACACAGGCTGAAATTGCGGCTGCCTTCACTGCAGACATCCAGCAGCGTCTTGACGAATTCGCCCGCACCAGGAACTACGACAACATCCTCAGCGCCTGCACCTACGCCACCAGCACGGTAGCCAAGTTCAGGGTCGAGGGGCAGGCCTGCGTAGATTTGCGCGATGCCACCTGGGCTGCGGCTTACACCGTTTTGGACAAAGTGCAGGCGGGCAAGCGCCCAATGCCGTCTGGCATTGCGGACATCGAGGCCGATCTGCCCGCGCTGGAGTGGCCGCAATGAGCGCCCACCTGGTAGCCCTTTTGGGCGTTGGCTGGGTGCTGGCGTACCTGTATGGCTTTTGGCTACTTTACGTCCTGGTCATGGGCTTCTACCGGGCCTATTTGAGCAAGCGCCTGACCCGGCCCGCCCTGGTGCTGGCATCGCCAGCCCTGATCGTTGGCTACTTGGTGGACCTGATCGCCAACTGGACGCTGGCGACAGTTTGGTTCTTAGAGTTACCAAAGCGGCCATTGGAGCTGGTGACTGATCGGTTATCCCGCTACATCGGCTTGCAGGATGACTGCAGGCAAAAGACGCACGCTCAGTGGGTTTGCCACAACCTGCTGGACTACTTTGACCCTCACGACAAGCATTGCACGCCGATACCTAAATAAGACAGGGCGAGGGCCTGTAATGCGCCAACACTACAAGCCCCCGCCTCCGCCGTGAGCAAGCACGGCATCGACCGATGACCCTGTCACCTGTACAGGCCGGGTCATTATCCGAGAGATGCCGACATGGAAACCATTCGTTGCGGGCAGTGCCAGAGAAAGCTTGCCCAAGCCCAATACACCAGGTTAGAGATCAAGTGCCCAAAGTGCGGCACGCTGAATGTTTTGAGAGCCAGCGCCGCTGATCGCAGTGGCCCGAGCCCCACACCAGAACGCCTTCGAGCGTCATCAAAAAGAGAACCAATTGATGACCACAAAAGGGGGCGCTAAAACGCTCATTAAAAACACGGATGACCTCTGCCAAGTGCAAGCCGCGCCTATGGTGCGGTGGGTGGGCGGCAAGCGGCGTCTGGCGCCCCGCATCCTGCCGCTGTTTCCCGACCATAGCTGCTACGTGGAGCCATTTGCTGGTGCCGCTGCGTTGTTCTTTCTGAAAGAACCGGTGAAGGTAGAAGTGCTCAACGACGTAAATGGTGACCTGGTCACTCTTTACCGCGTGGTGCAGCACCATCTAGAGGAGTTCATAAGACACTTCAAATGGGCGCTGGCCAGTCGAGAGATTTACAAGTGGCTGCAGATCACGCCCGTGGAGACGCTAACCGACATTCAGCGCGCAGTGCGCTTCTTCTACTTGCAGTCTCTGAGCTTTGGAGGCAAGGTGGAGGGCCGGACTTTTGGCACCGCCACCACGTCCAAGGCCTCGCTAAATTTGCTGCGTCTGGAAGAGCAACTCAGCGCCGTCCACCTCCGGTTGCACCAAGTGTTTATTGAGCGCTTGGAGTGGTCGGCCTGCGTGCAGCGCTACGACCGGCCGCACAGCCTGTTCTACATGGATCCACCCTACTGGAGCACTACAGGCTATGGCGTGGACTTCGGCCTGGAGCAATATGACCAGATGGCCGAGCTGATGGGCAGCATGAAGGGCAAGGCGGTGGTCAGTGTGAACGACATCCCGGAGATGCGGGCGGCCTTCAAAGGCCACCACATCCAGCGGGTCAGCATCCGCTACTCGGTCGGGGCATCAGGCAGTGGCCGCGCCCCCAAGGGTGAACTAATCATCTGCAACTTCAAGCCAGGTGTCTGATGCATGCCAGACAGGCTTTTTTGCTCCAGGGGACTGGATCACGCCGGATGCCCCGACCGCACCCTGTGCCTCAGTCCGTTCAAAATCGTGGCTCCTTGAGCGTTTTGGAGGATCGGTTTTGAAGGTGAAAAGCCCGAGCCCGGAACAATCAGGCACAAAAAAGGAGTTTTTTAGCCCATTTTTAGGGAGGTGGCCAGCCTGTGGACAACCCAGAATCAACCCGTTTTTGCCCTTGCTCCAATATCGTGAGCCTCATGCTCCAATATCGCGGCCCGATACAGCACCTAGAACGAAGTCGATTTACATCGGCGGAGGGGTTGGAAATAGCTGCTCCTTTGCACCCTCCTCAAATTTGAGCAATCCGTGCCGCTCCTCCAAGAGCCATCGCCTTCGGATTTCGGTTGCGATGTCTGGATATCCGCGTGCTACTTCCTGTGGTGCGAGCAAGCCGATCTTGGCTGCTTCCACTTTGTCCAATGTTTCCATTTTTACCTATTTGGCCATTTGGCTTGTTGAAAGAGCTTCATTGGAGTGTCACGACACGCGCAGTGCAACAAAAATCACCGGGTGTATCCATCTCTTCGGTGCACCGATGCCCCTGCTGTTCGTCGCGCTGGCCGTAGATAACGCTACGCGGGTAGGTTTCAAATAAAAAAAAGTTGTAAAAATAGTTTTAATGTATAAAATAACTAAATCATGAAATTTAATTTTCGACAGATCCGCGCTTCTTTCAGCAAAGAACTGCTGGTCGTGCTGGTACTGGGCTTCGTTGCCGTTGGGGCGCTGGTGGCTTGGAACCAGTCGCAAGTGCGGCAGATAGAGTCGCGGTTCATTGAAAATCAGGTCCAGACGGTGCTGGACCACAAACGCACTGCCATTGAACACGCCATGGGTGCGGTGTATGACGATGCCCGGACCATCAGCCTGCTGCCCAGCGTTCGGCGCATACAGGGTGGAAATAGAAAAGACGATGCACAAGACGTGGTGCAGGAGGGGCGGTTCACCGAAGAGGGCCACCAAACCGTCCAGCAGATCTACAACAACCTGGCGACGCGTGTCCATGTCTCCGAGGTGTATGCGGTCATCGAAGGGCTCAATTCCGCAGCAGGCGAAATTCCGTTTTTCATGTACGACGCGCCCGTGATGGACAACGCGGAGACGGCGGAAGAAAAGGATGAAACTCCGAACGCGGATCGCCCTGAGGAGTCGGAGCAGGCGGAGTATGCCTACTTTCCCAAGCAAATTGCAGCCATCAGGGCGGCGCATCCGAGGTTTACTTTCAAAACGATGGATGAGGTGCCGGCCTATTTGTCGCCCTTGATGCGTACCTGCGATAACGATCAATACCCGTCCATCAAGACCGGGAACGAGCGAGAGACATATGGTTTTTTGTATTCCGTTCCGTTCTACGCCACTACCGGCGAGCTGCGCGGCGTGATCTCTGCCATCTTGCGCGCCAATACGCTGGAGGCACTGCTGCTGGACCGGCCTTTCGTTCCCGTGACAGAGGCTGATGTTGCGGAGCAAAAGCAGGCGGGATGGGCCATGCCGGAGCCCAGTCGCTTTGTGCTGAGCAACGCCAAGTACGACATCCACATTCAGGATCGCCGCGTTCCTGAGCTACCACAGTGGTTAGAAAAAGGGGTTCCGGAGCGCAACACCTTCAAGGTCTCTCTGGCGGTCCATGGTGATGCCCCGTGGGAGCTGCGCTACTACCTGCCCGAGTCTGAGATCGAAGCCTCCAGTCAGGGCCAGCGACATGCATTTTGGTTGCTGCTGTCGGTGGTGCTGGGTGCCCTTTTTGCGGCAAGCCTGGCGATGGTATTGTTTGCACGGTTGCGCAGTCAGTTAGGTGCGCCGACGGCGACGGTATTGCGTATTGCCCATCGCATCGCCGAGGGCGATTTGAGTGCCGACGTGCGAGGTGCAAACGCCGACCAAAACACGCTGCTGGCAGCCTTGGGGTCCACCACCGTTCAGCTGAGCAACATCGCACAAGTGATCAAGCTCGAAGCGAATAGTCTGGGTGCGTATTCAAATGAAATCTCCAGCGAAGTGGCCGATTTGGCTCAGCGCACCCAGGGGCAAGCCAATTTCCTGGCCACGGCGACTGACACCGTGCGCAAGCTCGGGCAGACGGTGCAAGAGAACGCCGACAACACGCGCAGCGCAACCGACTTGGCACTTCAGGCCTCCACCGTTGCCCAGCAAGGCGGAGAAATGGTGGACCAAGTAGTGCACACCATGCACGGGATCAACGACGCATCCAAGCGCATCAGCGACATCACTACCTTGATCGACAACATCGCCTTCCAGACCAACATCTTGGCGCTCAATGCAGCGGTAGAGGCAGCACGTGCGGGCGACCAGGGCCGAGGTTTTGCAGTGGTGGCGGGGGAAGTGCGAAACCTCGCCAAGCGCAGCGCGGATGCAGCGCATGAAATCAAGGACTTGATCACCACCAGCGTGGAGCGCGTGGAGCGCGGCTCCACCGACGTTGCCAAGGCGGGCGAGACCATGCGCAAAGTCGTGGCCGCCATTCAGCAGGTCAACGCGAGTGTCGAAAAAATCAGCAAGGTCAGCGCAGCGCAAATCAGCGGTTTGTCAGACGTTGGCGAGGCGGTTACGCAGTTAGATGAAGTGACCCACCAAAACGCGGCGCTGGTAGAACAATTGTCTACAACTACGGCAAATCTGAATCAGCAGTCCAAAGCACTGTTGAACACCGTCGCTGTCTTCAAGACCTGAGTGTGATGGGGCCGTAAGGTGCTCCGCCGCAAGGGCTTGGGCGACTTTACGTGCCTGCGCCTAAGCATTGCGTGTGTGCAAAACCCAGCTCATCGTGCGGTTGCGTCCTGCCCACCGCATCGCTTTCTGGTGGCCAGCGTTGCCGGGGTTGCACGGCCTTATCGCCTGGACATGTGGTGCCACTGCATATCTGGCATGGGCGTGGCGTCTGGCCTTGAGCGTGAATGTGACGGCCGGACTGCTTTAGTCACCCCGTGGCGAGGGGGCCTTGCCCCAGGACAACAACCCAGTCGAGAGCGCGGTGCCCACCATGATGACCGCGCCGCACAGGCCCATCCACAGCGTGACCGACTCCCCTAGCAGCAGCACGCCATACCCAATGGCAAACACCGGGATGGCGTAGGTGACCGACAAGGCGCGCGATGGCCCGGTGCGCTCAATCAGTCGAAAGAAGATCACATAGGCCAGCCCGGTGCACACCACGCCCAGCGCCGTGACTGCGCCCCATGCGTGCAGCGGCGCAGGGCTGGAGGGCCAGGTCCACCATGCCAAGGGCAGCAAGGCGACGGAGGCACCAAGTTGGCTTCCCGTGGCCAGCGCCAGCGAGGGCACGCCGGGCAAAAAGCGGCGGGTAAAGCTCGCTGCAATGCCGTAGAACAGGCAGGCCGTCAGGCAGGCGAGCACGGCCAGCGCGCTTGAATCCGCCCCCGAAGCAGCAGCGGCGTCGCGATTCAGTGCCAGCATGGCGACACCCACAAAGCCGACCACTAGCCCGAGCACGCGTGAGCCCTGCAACCGGTCGCCCAGCCACCACCAGGCAATGGCCGCACCGAACAGCGGCACGGTGGCATTGAGCAAGGCCGACACACCGGTAGAGATCGACAGCAGCGCCCACGACAGGCAGGCAAACGGAATGGCGGAGTTCAGCACCCCCACGGCAAAGCACAGCTTCCAGTGGCGGCGCAGCGCGGGCCACTGGCCACGCAGGGTGAGCAGCGGCAGCAAAAACAGGCTGGCAATTCCTACGCGCAACCCGGCCGTGGGCAAGGCGCCAAACGCTTTGCTGCTGGTGCGCATGAACAAGAACGAGGCCCCCCAGATGGCGGCCAGCAGCACGAAATCAAACATCCAGCCGTGGGCTGCGGGGGTGGGGCGCGAGGGTGTTGCAGGGCTCACTCAGGGCTTTCTTTGTTCGAGGTTCAGTAATGCTGCTTTGCGCTCTAGGCCCCCGGCGTAGCCGGTCAGGCTGCCGTTGCTGCCCACCACGCGGTGGCAAGGCAGCACGATGCTCACAGGGTTGCGCCCCACCGCGGCAGCCACCGCGCGCACAGCGGAAGGCTTGCCGATTTGCTGGCTCAAGGCAGCATAGCTGATGGTAAGGCCGCAGGGAATCGCCATCAGGGCCTGCCACACCGATTGTTGAAAGGCCGTCCCGGTGGACAGGTCTAGCGTTAGCGCGAAGTGGGTGCGCTCGCCCGCAAAGTACGCGGCCAACTGGGCTTGCGCCTCACGCGTGGTGGGGTGGCTGTCGATAGGCAGCCCGTCAAGCGCCGGGTAGTGCTTTTGCTGCTCGAACCAAATGCCAAGCAGACCGGCATCGTGGCCAGCAAGCACCATGGGGCCCAAGGGGCTGCCCCAGTGGGACAGGCGTGCGGTGGCAGGTAGTGTTAGCGGCATGGGAGGAGGGGGCGTGGACTTTGGGTTGGTGCGGCGCTGCCTTTTTGCCATGCCCGTACGGCGGCGTAGCCCCGCCACGGTTGCCAGCGTTGTGCGAGGGCCAGTGCAGCAGAGGCCGGGTTGCGGGCCTGCCGCACGCCCAATGCTGCTTGTAAGGCGACGTCCCCTGAGGGAAACGCATCGGGCCAGCGCAGGGCCCGCAAGGCAATGTAGTGGGCGGTCCATGCGCCAATGCCGGGCAAGGCTTGTAACTGCGCCAGGGTGGCAGTCACGTCTACACCTGGTTGCAACACCAAGCATCCCGATTGCACAGCCTGCGCCAGCGACAAGATGGCCTGCTGCCGTTGCTTGACGATGCCCAGACTACCCAGGGTGTCGGGCGACAGCGCGGCCAGCGTGCCCGCATCAGGGAAGCAACGCTGCAAACCCTCGGGCGCATGGGGCAGGGGCGTGCCGCAATGGGCTACCAGCCGCCCGGTCAATGTGCGGGCTGCTTTGACGGTGACCTGCTGGCCCAGGACCGCACGTACGGCCAGCTCCAGTCCGTCCATCGTGCCCGGCACCCGCATGCCCTCGGTGCCAGGGAAGTCGGGGCATAGCAGCGGCTCCAACGCAGCGGGGTCGGCATCCAGGTCCAGCCAGGCGCGCATGCGCTGCAGCACAGCAGGCAGCGCTGGGGCCAGAGACGCGCTGATGTGCAGCTGCACCCGGTGATGGTCTGCCACCCATTGCGCCTGTACCCACCCGCGCAACGGGTTGCCGTGGTGCTGCAGGTGGACGGTGCGCCGCATCAGGGTGCGGGCCGGGTCTATCCATTCCACACCGGTGATGGCGCGTTGCGCAAAGTAGTCCAGTAGTCGGTGCACCGCATACGGCGGTCGGTACGCGGCCTGAAAACGGAACGCCACCGTGTCGGGCGCTACATCGTGTCCCGCGTTGCTGGCAGGGGACGTGTCATTGGCGGCTGGCCGCACGCTGGGCGACTTGCGCAGCGCCGTGGGTTGCAGTTGGTAGTGCTGCACAAAGGCGGCTTGGAATCGGCGCAGGCTTGCAAACCCGCTCAGGGCGGCCACGTGGGCCACGGGCAGGCGTGTGTCGGTCAGTAGCTGTTTGGCCGTCAGCAGGCGGCGCGTTTGCAGGTAGCGCAGCGGCGCTATGCCCCAGTGCGCCTCAAAGATGCGGCGCAAATGCCGGTCGCTGATGCCTAGCCGGGCCGCTACGGCAGCGACTGTTGGCGTGTCCTGCCCGTGCACTGCGTGGTCCATGCAGTCTGCCGCTTGCACCGCCAGCAGGGCGCTGGCATCCTGGGTGCTCCAGTGCGGCAAGGAGGTCTGCGCGGGGGCCAGCTCGGGTCGACAGCGCAGGCAAGGGCGAAAGCCTGCTGCCTCGGCTTGGGCGGCGCGTTCGAAAAAACGGCAGTTTTCGGCCTTGGGGGTGCGTACCCGGCAGACGGGGCGGCAGTAAATGCCCGTGCTGGTCACACCGGTGAAAAAGCACCCGTCAAACCGTGCATCCCGCGCTTGCAGGGCCCGGTAACGTGCGCTGTCGTCCGGTAGTGGCACGCGTGCGGGGGAGCGGGGGGGCAGGACGCTAGACATGCAGAGGATGATACGCAGCGCAGCGCGCCGCAGTAGCCGTTTTCGGACATGTGCCTGCCCCCTACAATGCAGCCCACCCGATTTACGGCGGCATTGGCCTCCCTGGACCCTGCGCTGCATGCACCTGTCTCCCCGAATATTCAAAGCCTACGACATACGCGGCACCGTGCCCGTTGCGCTGTCCACCGAGGTCGCACACCTGCTGGGTCGTGCCTTTGGTGCGCTGGTGCGTGAGCAGGGGGGCTGCGCGGTGGTGGTGGGGCGCGACGGGCGGCTGAGTAGCCCCGCCTTGGCGGAGGCGCTCATACAGGGCCTGTTGGCGGCAGGTGTGCAGGTGATGGACATGGGCCTTGCCACCACCCCACAGCTGTATTTCGCCACCCACACTTTGTGCCCGCACGGCATCCAGGTCACCGGCAGCCACAACCCCAAAGATGACAACGGATTCAAGTTGGTGCTGCACCGTCAGGCCTTGTATGGCGACGCCGTGCAGGGCTTGCGCATGCGCATGGAGGCACTGCTGCAAGGCGCTGTGGATGCCACGCAGCCCGCGACCGCGCCCATGGTGCAGCGCGTGGAGGTGCTGCCTGCCTACCGAGCACGCATCGTGCAAGACATTGGCCTGGCCCGGCCCATGCGGGTGGTTATAGACAGCGGCAACGGGGTGGCCGGGGCCAGTGCCCCCGGCGTTCTACGTGCCATCGGCTGCGAGGTGCAGGAACTGCACAGTGCGGTGGACGGCCAATTCCCCAACCACCACCCCGACCCCAGTCGCCCGGAAAACTTGCAGGACCTGGTGCGTGCCTTGCGCGCAGGCGATGCCGAGCTGGGCCTTGCCTTGGACGGAGATGGCGACCGCGTGGCGCTTGTCACCCGCGATGGACGCACCATCCACACCGACCGGCTACTCATGTTGCTGGCCCCGGAGGTGTTGGCGCGCCACCCCGGTGGGGCCGTGGTGTTTGACGTGAAGTGCAGCCAAGGCCTGGCCCCCGCGATTACTGCGGCTGGCGGCGTGCCGGTGATGGGGCGCACCGGCCACTCACTCATCAAAGCCACCATGCGGGCCTTGAACGCCCCGCTGGGTGGCGAGATCAGCGGGCACCTGTTTTTTGGCGACCGCTGGTTTGGCTTTGATGACGGCACCTACGCTGCCTGCCGCCTGCTGGAACTCTTGAGCCGCAGTGCCGATGCCAATGCCGTGTTGCACGCGCTGCCCGACAGCCACATCACCCCCGAGCTGCATATTGCCTGCGGCAATGCAGACCCCCACGCGCTAGTGCTGCAGATACTTGCGCAACTAACATTGGATGCGCCCGCCCACCTCAACACGGTGGACGGCCTGCGGGTGGATTGGCCCGACGGCTTTGGTCTGCTGCGCGCCTCTAACACCACCCCAGTGCTGGTCATGCGGTGTGAGGGCCACACCCCGCAAGCGCTGGCACGCATTCAGGCTTTACTCATGGAATGGGTACACCGCAGCCAGCCCGATGCCACCCTCTTGGAGACTTCGCATTGACTACGCCGCAGAAGATTTTGATCGTCAAGCTCTCGTCCCTGGGCGATGTGGTCCACGCCATGCCCGCGGTGCAAGACCTGCGCGCGGCCTACCCCCATGCCCAGATCGACTGGGTGGTGGAGCGTGGCTTTGCTCCGTTGGTGACACGCTGTGAAGGCGTAGCGCGCGTTATTCCGTGTGACCTGCGCGCCTGGCGCAAACAGCCGTTTTCTGCGGCCACCCGTGCGGCCTGGCGCAGCTTCAAGGCCGATGTGCAGCACGACACCTATGACGCCGTGATCGACTTGCAAGGCCTGAGCAAATCTGCGCTGGTGGCCTGGCTGGCCCGCACCACGCCAGAGGGGCGCCGCTACGCCATGGCTAACCAGACCGAGGGCTCCGGCTACGAGGCGCCCACGCGCTGGGTGGCGGACACTGCCATTCCGTTGGCGCCGCATGTGCACGCGGTGCAACGCGGGCGCTTGCTGTGCGCAGCGGCGCTGGGCTACACCCCGGCAGATGCGCTGCGCTTCGGCCTGGTCGGCCAGTCGCAAGGCGTGAGCCCGCCACGGCCCAAGCATTGGAGTCATACCGATAACCCCTTTGTGCCCCGCACGCCGGTGGTAGCGCTGGTGCATGGCACCTCGCGGGCCGACAAAGAGTGGCCGCTGGACCATTGGATTGCGTTGGGCCGCCGATTGAACGCCACCGGCTTTTGTGTAGCCCTGCCCCATGCCGGTGCCCGCGAGCTGGCCAACAGCCAGGCCATTGCGGCCGCGTTGGACAATGCCTGGGTATTGCCCGCCCTAGGGTTGGACGTGTTGACCGACACACTGGCCCGCTGCGCCGGTGTGGTGGGGGTGGACAGCGGCGTGAGCCACATCGCCGTCGCGCTGGATGTGCCGCATGTGCAAATCTACAACTTCGATACGGCTTGGCGCACCGGCCCGCCCGCGCTGGACGCGCGTGGCAAGCCTGCGCGCCAATGCAGCGTGTACGCCGAGCCGTGGCCCGAGGTAGACGCCGTGTGGTCCGCATGGGAAGCATTGGGCACACCGGTGCTGTGCCGTTGAGTCCGCTACCCATGCGTACCCACCTGATGCGTACCCTCTATACAGCGCTCACCTATGCCGCGCAGCCTTGGGTGCGGCGCAAACTGGCCCGTCGCGCACAGGCCGAGCCACTGTATGGCGCATGGGTAGAGCAGCGATTTGGTGTTTATGACCTTGCCCCCTGGCCTGCACCCGGTGCGGGCAGGGCCCCTGTGGTCTGGTTGCACGCTGTCTCGTTGGGCGAAACCCGCGCAGCCGCCGCGTTGTTGGCCCGCCTGCGCGAACGCATGCCCGGCATGCGCCTGGTGCTCACCCATGGAACCGCCACCGGACGCGAGGCAGGTGCAGCGCTGCTGCAAGCCGGCGATGTGCAGGTCTGGCAACCGTGGGATACGCCCACAGCGGTGGGCCGTTTTCTGGCGCACTTTAAGCCTGATGTGGGCCTGCTGATGGAGACCGAAGTTTGGCCCAATCTGGTGGCCGGTTGCGCGCAGCGGGGCGTGCCGCTGTGCCTGGTCAACGCCCGCATGAGCGAGAAAACCTATCGCGCATCACGGCGCCTACGCGGGCTGTCTGCGGCGGCGTATCGCGGCTTGCACGCGGTGTGGGCCCAAAGCCAGGCCGATGCGCAGCGCCTGCGTGCACTCGGTGCGCCCGTGCAGGGGGTGCTGGGCAACTTCAAGTTTGACGCCACGCCTGACGCCGCCTTGCTGGCCCAAGGGCGTGCCTGGCGGGCAGCGGCGGGTCGCCCGGTGCTGCTGTTTGCCAGCGCACGGGAAGGCGAGGAGCAGATGCTGCTCGACGTGTTGGCCCAACAGCGGCCCCTCGCATCACCTACCCCACCCCTGCCGTTTCAGTTGCTGGTGGTGCCGCGCCACCCGCAGCGCTTTGCGGAGGTGGCACAGCGATGCGCCGAGGCTGGCTACTCGGTGGGCTTGCGCAGCCAATGGGGCGAAGCGCCGCCCGTGGCAGACGTGTGGGTGGGCGATTCGCTGGGCGAAATGGCGCTGTATTACGGCATGGCGCATGTGGCCCTGTTGGGGGGCAGCTTTGCGCCGCTGGGCGGGCAAAACCTGATCGAAGCCGCCGCTTGCGGCGTGCCCGTGTTCATGGGGCCGCACCTGTTCAACTTTGCCGAGGCGGCTACCTTGGCCGCCGAGGCGGGCGCTGCACTGCGCTGCGCAGACATCGCCGACGCTGTGGACCAGGCGGTGGCAACCGCCCACGACGCGACGCGCTTGCACGCCATGCAAGACGCCGCCCTGGGTTTGGGGGCCGCACACCGCGGTGCGGCATTGAAAACGGCCACCGAAGTGGCCGCTGTGGTGGCTGCTGTGCTCAGTCGCACAGGGCGCTAAACCGTCGTTTCGTCTACATCGGCAGCGCCAGCGTGCTTGCCACAAATTTCGTGAAGAACTTGACCACCAGCTCCGACCACGGCGCGACGCCGTCCGTCAGATCTGGCATACCCAACGTGCCCGTGCGCCGCGTGCTCAGACTAAGACCGACGTTTTGTTGGGGAATCCACCCCACGCGGCCTAAGCACCGGCACCGGCTTGCGCGTGCTGAGTGAGCGCACCAACTGGTGGGGATTGGATGGCTGCCTCACAAAGAGCTTCACAAACATGCAGGTAGCCGTTCCGATTGCGTAAATAGTCCTCAACATTTCTTTGAGTCTCTCCAGACTAGCAACTACATATAGGCAGAGATATAACTATCACGTACAAGGGGAGTAATCACAGTGTGCTTGGGCCTCCACACGTACGATTTCTTTTCCATTTTCCGTTGGTGGCTCATGGTTGAGCGGATTGGGGATCTCGTTTTTGTTGTGAGCCGGATAGGTGATTTATTTGCGCTAATTCTGCATGGAATATCAATCACTTTGATTGTCAGAGGCTCTGCAGCTACACATGCCGGAATCACTACAGTTTTGGTTAGTGATGATGTGAAGACTAAGGGGTCGATTCAGTTTGCATCGCGGCCCACGTCCTATTTGAATTTTTATTATTCTGCGGTGGCAAACACTATTTTTATTCATCAGATCAAACGGCAATATCGATGTTTGTGCGACTCATTGAGTAATGGGGGCGGCGTCACGATTGGCATCCAATCCCCCACCCATCACGTTGCATCGATTGGATGCAATCAGACCAGCGCTATTGTTGTGCAGCAAGCCATTTCTTTGATCCCAGAGGCAAACGGGATCAATTATTTGGCTGATGCCGTGGCATCTTGTGAAGTTATCGACATATCTGGCCTGACGCCGTTTTCTCTATTTGTCGCACGCCGACATAGCAATACTTACTCACATTGGACATGGGTGAAGATTTCGGGATTCAATACCTGCCTTGGTGTTTTGCCGATGAGCTTCATGGAAGCGACGTAATACTTTATTTGATATAGGCGAAGCCTTGTTCGCCAGGAGAAAAAAATGATTCATTCACTGCGGATTCATCTATGTGTCGCCCTTGCGGGCGTCGTGCTCGCCGCCTGCGGTGGCGGAGGTGATGCCAATCCCAATACTTGTGGGATTAACTGCCTCCTGACATACAACGTCACCCCATCGACGACCGCACCTACGATAAACATAAGTTTGAGTTCCACGGCAGTCACAGATGCAGATTCTCCTCTTGTCACCGTGAATCGCCCCGGGTTTCATGGAGGCCCGTTGGGTTAAGTCAGACCGGTATTACGGCCTGACTGGCTAATTGCCGATAGTAGTTTTCTTCAGCCTCGGCAGGGGGAATGTAGCCGATGGGCTCCAGCAGTCTGTGGTGGT
>JARXAM010000138.1 GCA_029865845.1 Rhodoferax sp.
GAACAGCGGATCATTTTCAAGGCCCAGGGCGGCCAAAACTTCATTGCAAGTCTCTTGCATGAGCTTGGCACGGGGGTCGTAGTTCTTGTACACGCGGTGACCGAAGCCCATGAGCTTGACGCCGGAGTTCTTGTCCTTGACTTGCTCCATGAATTGTCCCACCTTGGACACGCCACCTTGCCGCTGAATATCCTCCAGCATGTTCAGGCATGCCTCGTTGGCACCGCCGTGGGCAGGGCCCCAAAGGCAAGCGACACCCGCTGCAATGGCCGCAAACGGATTGGTGCCCGACGAGCCACACAAGCGGACGGTGGACGTGGATGCGTTTTGCTCATGGTCTGCGTGCAAGATGAAAATGCGGTCAATCGCACGTTCGATCACCGGATTGACTTTGTACTCCTCGCACGGAGTGCCGAACATCATGCGCAGGAAGTTGCCCGAGTAACTCAGGTCGTTTTGCGGGTACATATAGGGCTGGCCAATACCGTACTTGTAGGCCATTGCGACCAAGGTCGGCATTTTCGCAATCAGCCGAATGGCTGCGATCTCGCGGTGCTCGGGGTTATTGATGTCGGTGCTGTCGTGGTAGAACGCAGACAAGGCCCCTACCAAGCCGGTCAACACGGCCATCGGGTGCGCATCGCGACGGAAGCCGCGCAGGAAAAACTGCATTTGCTCGTTCACCATCGTGTGGTTGATAACGAGTTTATGGAACTTGTCCCGTTCCGCTGTATTGGGCAACTCGCCCTTTAGCAGCAGATGGCAGGTGTCTAGGTAATTGCATTGTGTGGCGAGCTGTTCAATGGGGTAGCCACGATAGAGGAGCTCACCCTTGTCGCCATCGATATAGGTAATGCTGGATTGGCAGGATGCTGTTGAGAGGAAACCGGGGTCGTACGTGAACATGCCGGTTTGTGCATACAGCTTGCGGATGTCAATGACGTCCGGCCCGATATTTCCTTGATAAACCGGCATGTCCACGCTGGGACTTCCGTCGCTAAATGACAGGGTGGCTTTGTTGTCAGCGAGTTTCATCTTTCACCTTTCAGAGAGGTTCTCTCAACATTTTTAAAACTTCATGCACATCTGCACGGTCCAATGCTGCATCGACGTCCAGCAGCGATTTCCGTGCCAAATGAACATCCAACAGGTCGTTGTCGCTCAAGTCCATGAGCGCCGATAGCGCTTGGGCATGGCGCACGGTTAGCGTGTCGCTATAGCGGCGAAAGAAACGCTCGATGAACAAATCGTTCTCGAGCAGGCCACGCCGGCAACGCCATTGCAGCTTGCTCAAACCCCGTTCATCGATCAATGCTTCAGTCACGCGCTGTTTCCTTGGTCTGTATCAAACGGCGCGCAGGACCATCATTTCCTTGATCTTGCCGATGGCCTTTGTCGGGTTCAGTCCCTTGGGGCAGACATCGACGCAGTTCATGATGGTGTGGCAACGGAACAGGCGGTAAGGATCTTCCAAGTTGTCCAAGCGTTCGCCGGTGGCTTGGTCACGGCTGTCCGCAATGAAGCGGTAGGCCTGCAGCAAGCCGGCAGGGCCCACGAACTTATCGGGGTTCCACCAGAAGCTGGGGCAGCTGGTCGAGCAGCTCGCGCACAAGATGCACTCATACAGGCCGTTGAGCTCTTCACGCTCTTCGGGTGACTGCAGACGCTCTTTCTCTGGCGGCACAGTGTCGTTGATCAAGTAGGGCTTGATCGAGTTGTACTGCTTGAAGAACTGGGTCATGTCCACGATCAGATCGCGGATCACAGGCAGGCCGGGTAGTGGCTTGAGCACAATCTTGCCCGGCAGCGTGCGCATGTTGGTCAAGCAGGCCAAGCCGTTTTTGCCATTGATGTTCATCGCGTCCGATCCGCACACCCCTTCGCGGCAGGAGCGGCGAAAGGAGATTGACGGGTCGATGGCCTTGAGCTTCATCAAGGCGTCCAGCAGCATGCGTTCAGAACCGTCGAGTTCTACCTCGATGTCTTGCATGTAGGGCTTGGCATCCTTGTCTGGATCGTAGCGGTAGATGGAGAAAGTACGTTTGGTCATGTTCAGGTTCTCGCGAAGGGTCTACGCTTAGAAAGTACGGACTTTGAGTGGCACGGAGTCCACCGTCAAAGGCTTCATCTGCACGGGCTTGTAGCTCAGGCGGTTGCCTTCGCTGTACCACAGGGTGTGTTTGTGCCAGTCTTGGTCGTTACGGCCGTTCGGATGCTCAGGGGTGTCGCCGTAGTCGTCCACGGTGTGGGCGCCGCGGCTTTCGTGGCGAGCAGCTGCCGACACGATGGTGGCTTCGGCCGCTTCGATCAGGTTTTCAACTTCCAGTGCTTCGATGCGAGCTGTGTTGAATACCTTGGACTTGTCCTTGAGGTTGAGGGCTTTGACGCGTTCGCGCAGCTCGGCGATCTTGACCACGCCTTCGTCCATGCTCTTCTGGGTACGGAACACGCCGGCGTGTTGCTGCATGGAAGCGCGCAGGTCGTTAGCCACGTCCTGGGCGTACTCACCGCTGCCGGCATTGTCCAGGCGGGAAACGCGCGCCAAGGTGCGGTCTGCGGCGTCTTTGGGCAGCGGCTTGTGCTCTTTGCTGCCCTTGATGAAGTTGACGATGTGGTTGCCAGCGGCACGACCAAACACCAGCAAGTCCAACAGCGAGTTGGTGCCCAGGCGGTTGGCGCCATGCACCGAAACGCAGGAGCATTCGCCCACCGCGTACAAACCGTTGACGACCTGGTTGTGCACGTCACCGTTTTGCACCACCACCTGGCCATTGATGTTGGTGGGGATGCCACCCATCTGGTAGTGGATGGTAGGCACCACGGGGATGGGCTCTTTGGTGATGTCCACGTTGGCAAAGTTCACGCCGATCTCAAACACCGATGGCAGGCGCTTGTGAATGGTTTCTGCACCCAGGTGGTCCAGCTTCAAGAGCACATAGTCTTTGTTCGGGCCGCAGCCACGGCCTTCCTTGATTTCCTGGTCCATGGAGCGGGACACGAAGTCACGTGGAGCCAAGTCTTTCAGAGTGGGCGCATAACGCTCCATGAAGCGTTCACCGTTGCTGTTCAGCAAAATGGCCCCTTCGCCACGGCAACCTTCGGTCAACAACACGCCAGCACCGGCCACGCCGGTGGGGTGGAATTGCCAGAACTCCATGTCTTCCAAAGGAATGCCGGCACGCGCGGCCATGCCCAAACCGTCACCGGTGTTGATGAAGGCGTTGGTGGAAGCGGCAAAAATGCGGCCTGCGCCTCCAGTGGCCAACAGGGTGGTCTTGGCTTCCAGAATGTGGATGTCGCCGGTTTCCATTTCCAAGGCTGTGACGCCGACTACGTCGCCTTCAGCGTCGCGGATCAGGTCCAGTGCCATCCACTCCACGAAGAAGCTGGTCTTGGCTGCCACGTTCTGCTGGTACAGCGTGTGCAACATGGCGTGACCGGTACGGTCAGCGGCAGCGCAAGCGCGTTCGACCGCTTTTTCGCCGTAGTTGGCGGTGTGGCCGCCAAAGGGACGCTGGTAGATGGTGCCGTCAGGGTTGCGGTCGAAAGGCATGCCCATGTGCTCCAGGTCGTACACAACCTTGGGGGCTTCACGGCACATGAACTCGATGGCGTCTTGGTCGCCAAGCCAGTCGGAACCCTTGACAGTGTCATAGAAGTGGTAATGCCAGTTGTCGTCGTTCATGTTGCCGAGCGATGCGCCGATACCCCCCTGCGCCGCGACGGTGTGCGAGCGGGTGGGAAACACTTTGGACAGAACAGCCACGTTAAGGCCTGCACGTGCCAGTTGCAGGGAGGCCCGCATGCCGGAGCCACCGGCACCGACGATCACGACGTCGAATTTGCGTTTAGAGACGGAGTAAGACATGAATGAGTGCCTGTTGGGGAGGGGATCAGAGACGCCACAAAACCTGGATAGCCCAGCCGGCACAGCCGACCAGCCAAACAATCGAGAACACTTGTAGAGACAAGCGGATGGAGACGGGTTTGACGTAATCCATCCAGATATCGCGCACGCCCACCCAAACGTGGTACAGCATGGCGATGATGACTGCGAAGGTGAGGAACTTCATCCACTGCTGGGCGAAGATACCGGCCCACTTGTCGTAGCCGATGGGGCCTTTGAAAAAAATCACTTGCGCCAATAACGCAATAGTGAACAAAGCCATCAGGACTGCTGTGACGCGCTGCGCCAGCCAGTCACGCAGGCCGTAATGCGCGCCAACGACGACGCGCTTGGATCCGTAATTCACTGCCATGTGGTTTTCCTTTTCTCGTTGTTAGTAAACGCCGAAGAGCTTGAGTGCCAGCACCAAGGTGAGAGCAGAGCCCAGACCCAAGGTGACGATCGCAGAGCTGCGACCGAACTCTTTGCTCACGGCATGGTTGATATCCATCCACAGGTGGCGCATGCCGGCGATGAAGTGGTGCAAATAGGCCCAAATGATGGCCAGCGCCACCAACTTCACGAACCAGCCGGGGACAAAGCCCACGCCAATGCTGAAAGCGCTGGTGAACTTGGCAAAGGAAATCTCCGAGGAGACTGAGGTATCGAACATCCAGATGATGAAAGGCATCAGGATGAACATGATCGCCCCGCTGATACGGTGCAAGATAGAGACCCAGCCAGCAGGTGGAAGGCGGTAAGTGGGCAAATCGGTGAGCGCGTTGATGTTTCGAAATTCAGGCCGCGCGCGTTTGGCGGTGGGGGTGAGCTCAGTCATGGATGGGCTTTCTTAGGGGGAAGGTGTTTGTAGTTCGTACAACTGTGAACCAAAATTCTATTGCACCGCATCAATCTGACAATGGACTTGCGGGGCGGTGGCCTCAATTTAGCGTATTCCGGTAGAAGTGTTTGTCAGTCAGATAAAGACCCCGGCGCAGCTCCATGGGCAGATCGTTGTATGTGAAGGCGGTGCGCTCAACGCTCAGCAGGGGGGTGTGGCCGTCTATTTGAAGCAAGTTCGATTGCTCGGCGTCCGGCAGAACGGCCTTTATTTTTTCTTCCGCGCGTACCATGCGCACGCCAAATTCGGTTTCGAAAAGCGCATACATCGCGCCGTCATAACTGTTAAGGCGGTCGGCCGTCAGACCCTTGAATGGCGTGGCGGGCAGCCATAAGTCCTCCAATATGGTCGGACTGCCGGCAAAAGACAGTACACGCCGGACTTGAAAAACAGCATCTCCCGCGCGCAAACACAAGGTCTTGGCTATCTCTGCACTGGCCCGAGATCGCTTGCAATCGATGATCCGACGCTGTGCAGGTTGCTCCTCAGCAGGGCTATCGCTGTTGGGCACCAGCCGCAAAAATCGGTACTGAATGTGGCGCTCTGCATGGGTCGCCACAAAGGTGCCTTTGCCCTGGCGGCGGACTACAAGGTTCTCTGCAGCCAGTTCGTCAATGGCTTTGCGTACCGTTCCTTGGCTTACCTTGTACCGTGCGGCGAGATCTTGCTCGCTGGGGATGGCGTGGCTGGGCTTCCATTCGCCGGATTGCAAACTCTGCAGCATGAGCGCTTTGATCTGCTGATAAAGCGGACTAAAGGCAGCAGTACCTGTTGCGCCCGCCGGCATGCCCGATTCGCTGGCATCGGTATTGGCGTTGCCGCCGGAAGGTGGGGAAGAGACAGACATGGATGCAACGGGTTTGTCGGCGGGGGCGCGAACTTCAAAACAGATGGCAATCATATCTTATATAAGACACAAGACAAATTGACCGCGCTGTTCATTCGAGGGTAAACTCGCATGCATCTTGCAGCGCAAAACCGCGTGTTTTAGATGCTGCCAAGCCCCTGATTTCTCAACACTTCTTGGAGTTCTATCATGAGCAAGAAACCCGTCCGCGTCGCTGTCACCGGCGCTGCTGGCCAAATCGGTTATGCCCTTCTTTTTCGTATCGCCTCGGGCGAAATGTTGGGCAAAGACCAGCCCGTGATCTTGCAATTGTTGGAAATCCCCGATGAGAAGGCCCAGAACGCGCTGAAGGGCGTGATCATGGAGTTGGAAGACTGTGCGTTCCCCTTGTTGGCCGGTATCGAAGCCCACTCCGATCCCATGTCCGCGTTCAAGGACACAGACTACGCTTTGTTGGTGGGCTCTCGCCCCCGCGGTCCTGGCATGGAGCGTGCTGAGCTTTTGGCCATCAATGGCGCCATTTTCACGACGCAGGGCAAGGCGCTTAACGCCGTGGCTTCTCGCAATGTCAAGGTGTTGGTGGTTGGCAACCCCGCCAACACCAATGCCTACATCGCCATGAAGGCCGCTCCCGATCTGCCAGCCAAGAACTTCACTGCCATGCTGCGCCTGGACCACAACCGTGCTGCCAGCCAGTTGGCTGCCAAGACCGGCAAGGCGGTCGCAGACATCGAAAAATTGGCCGTGTGGGGCAACCATTCGCCCACCATGTACGCGGACTACCGATTCGCCACCATCGCGGGCCAGTCGGTGAAAGACCTGATCAACGATGAGACATGGAACCGTGAAACCTTTTTGCCCACCGTGGGCAAGCGCGGTGCCGCCATCATTGCGGCGCGGGGCTTGTCTTCCGCTGCCTCTGCCGCCAACGCAGCCATCGATCACATGCGTGATTGGGCGCTGGGCACCAACGGCAAGTGGGTCACCATGGGTATCCCCTCTAACGGCGAATATGGCATTCCCAAGGAAGTCATGTTTGGCTACCCCGTCACGTGTGCCAATGGCGAATACAAGATCGTGGAAGGTTTGGAAATTGATGCCTTCTCCCAAGAGTGCATCAACAAGACCTTGGCCGAGTTGCAAGGCGAGCAAGACGGCGTGAAGCACCTGCTGTAAACCTTGGCCCACGCACTGGCATCCACCATGCAGCATCCCCGCGACATCCTCCTCGGTGCGCAGGGTGCTGCGGGCGTGCTGCCGGTGTGTGACCATTACAGCGGCGTAGAAGCCCGCATGGTGAAAAGTCTGCAAATGCAGGCGGACATGACTGTGGAGTTCGGCGCGTGTGTGTTCGACGTCACCCTCGACTGTGAAGACGGGGCACCCATTGGCGGCGAGCGAGAGCAAGCCCAGTTGATTGCCTCGCTGGCCCAAGCGGCGCACCAAACCCCGGTGCTCGTGCAGCGTGGGTTGGGCCGTCGGGTGGGGGTGCGCGTCCACGCGGTCACCCACCCTGCATTTATGCAAGACGTGGCGTGCGTCGTGGGCGAAGCTGCCCATGCCTTGAGTTACATCATGGTGCCCAAAGTGGAGTCTCCTGCCGACGTAGAAGCCGCTGTACGGGCTATCGACGCCTTGGGGCCGGTGGCGGCGGCCCTTCCTGTGCATGTGCTGATAGAGTCCGCGGCCGCCGTGCACCGCGCATTCGACATTGCAGCCCACCCCCGGGTCGAGTCACTCAGTTTTGGTTTGATGGATTTTGTGTCCAGCCATGGGGGCGCGATTCCCGCGTCGGCCATGGGGGTGCGCCCTCCCATCGACGCCGACGCGCTGGACCAGTTTCACCATCCTTTGGTGGTACGTGCCAAGACCGAAATTTCGAGTGCCTGCCACGCGTTTGGAAAGGTGCCGTCCCACGGTGTGGTGACAGAGTTCAAAGACGTGCAAGCCCTGCACCGATCGGCACGTTATGCCGCACAGGCCTTGGGCTACACCCGCATGTGGAGCATTCATCCCGACCAGATTCGGCCCATTGTGCGGGCGTTTGCGCCCGACGCAGGCGCCGTGGAGCAGGCAGCGGATGTGGTGCTGCGTGCAGCAAACGCAGACTGGGCGCCGGTGTCAGTGGGTGGCGTGCTGCATGACCGGGCGAGCTATCGGTTTTTTTGGCAGGTGCTGGAGCGCGCACACGCCACGGGCGTTGCATTGCCTGCCGAGGTATCGGGGTATTTCACGCCCGAAGGCACCGGTGCGGGTGCTGGCGCGTGTTGAATACCACCTCGCGGGTAGCATGGGTGGCGTGCGCGCCTGCGGTAGGGGTGTGCGCGGTCGCCATGACTTCGCGGGACGTGCCCATCGGCATCTAAATTGCTGGAGGCCTCCCGCTGCCAGAAGTTCCGAGAGGACTTCGCATGAAACTTAGGAACGCTCGCACCCCGGTGTGGGCACTGGAATAAATTTTTATTGTTTTTGAAGGAGAGTGAAGATGTTGCAAGCCTACCGAGATCATGTTGCTGAGCGTGCTGCCTTGGGCATTCCACCCCTGCCTTTATCTGCCAAGCAGACGGCAGAGTTGATCGAGTTGCTCAAATCCCCCCCTGCTGGCGAAGAAGCGATCCTTGTAGAGCTGATCACGCACCGCATACCCGCAGGTGTGGACGATGCTGCCAAGGTCAAGGCCAGCTACTTAGCCGCCGTGGCGCATGGCACGGAACAGTGCGCGCTGATTTCCCGTGCCCGCGCCACCGAGTTGCTGGGCACCATGCTGGGGGGTTACAACATCAGTCCTATGGTGGACTTGCTGGATGACGCGGCGGTCGCTGCGCAAGCGGCGGAAGGCCTGAAGAAGACCCTCTTGATGTTCGACCAGTTCCATGACGTCAAGGAAAAGGCCGACAAGGGCAACACCTTCGCCAAAGCCGTGCTGCAAAGCTGGGCCGATGCCGAGTGGTTCACCAGCCGCCCCGAGGTTCCCAAGAGCATCACCGTCACCATCTTCAAGGTGACCGGCGAAACCAACACGGACGATTTGTCCCCCGCGCCAGACGCCTGGAGCCGCCCTGACATTCCGTTGCACGCTTTGGCCATGTTGAAGAACAAGCGCGATGGCATCACCCCTGAGGAAGACGGCAAGCGCGGCCCGGTCAAGTTCATCGAGGACCTGCGTGCGCGTGGCAACCTGGTCGCCTACGTGGGCGACGTGGTCGGTACCGGTTCCAGCCGCAAGTCCGCCACGAACTCCGTGCTGTGGTTCACCGGCGAAGACATTCCTTACGTTCCCAACAAGCGTTTCGGCGGCGTGTGCTTGGGCACCAAGATCGCTCCGATCTTCTACAACACCATGGAGGATGCTGGCGCTCTGCCCATCGAACTGGACGTGAACCAGATGAACATGGGCGATGTGGTGGAGTTGCGCCCCTACGATGGCAAAGCCTTCAAGGACGGCAAGGAAATCGCTTCCTTCCAGGTCAAGAGCGATGTGCTGTTTGACGAAGTGCGTGCTGGTGGCCGTATCCCCTTGATCATCGGCCGCGGATTGACCGCCAAAGCGCGTGAAGCACTGGGCCTGGCGCCTTCCACACTGTTCCGCTTGCCCCAGAACCCTGCGGACACCAAGAAGGGTTTCAGCCTGGCTCAAAAAATGGTCGGTCGCGCTTGCGGTTTGCCCGAAGGCCAGGGCGTGCGCCCCGGTACTTACTGCGAACCCAAGATGACCTCCGTGGGCTCGCAAGACACCACCGGCCCGATGACCCGCGACGAGCTCAAGGACTTGGCTTGCCTGGGCTTTAGCGCGGACTTGGTCATGCAGTCTTTCTGCCACACCGCAGCCTACCCCAAGCCGGTGGACGTGAAGATGCACCACGAACTGCCCGACTTCATCAGCACCCGTGGTGGCGTGTCTTTGCGTCCCGGTGACGGGGTGATCCACTCTTGGCTCAACCGCATGTTGTTGCCTGACACCGTGGGCACCGGTGGCGATAGCCACACGCGGTTCCCTATTGGTATCAGCTTCCCTGCAGGCTCTGGTTTGGTGGCGTTTGCCGCCGCTACCGGCGTGATGCCGTTGGACATGCCCGAATCGGTGTTGGTGCGCTTCAAGGGCACGATGCAGCCTGGCGTGACCCTGCGTGACTTGGTGAATGCCATTCCCCTGTACGCCATCAAGGCTGGTCTGCTGACCGTTGAGAAGAAGGGCAAGAAGAACATCTTTTCGGGCCGCATCTTGGAGATTGAAGGGTTGCCAGACCTCAAGGTCGAACAGGCCTTTGAGTTGTCGGACGCGTCCGCAGAGCGCTCCGCCGCAGGTTGCACCGTGCACCTGAACAAGGAACCGATCATCGAGTACGTCAACAGCAACATCACCATGATGAAGTGGATGATTGCCAATGGCTACGCCGATGCCCGGACCCTGTCCCGCCGTATCGCGGCCCAGGAAGCCTGGCTCAAAAACCCCGAGTTGCTCAAGGGCGATGCCGATGCCGACTACGCCGCCGTCATCGACATTGATTTGGCCGACATCCACGAACCTATCGTGGCATGCCCCAACGATCCGGACGATGTGAAGACATTGGCCGAAGTGGCCGGCGCCAAGATCGATGAAGTGTTCATCGGCTCCTGCATGACCAACATCGGCCACTTCCGTGCCGCGTCCAAGCTGATGGAAGGCAAGCGCGACATCCCCGTGAAGCTGTGGATTGCACCGCCTACGAAGATGGACGCCAAGCAACTGAGCGACGAAGGCCACTACGGTGTGCTGGGTGGTGCCGGTGCGCGCATGGAAATGCCGGGCTGCAGCTTGTGCATGGGCAATCAGGCGCAGGTGAAAGAGGGCGCCACCGTGTTCTCTACGTCCACCCGCAACTTCCCCAACCGTCTGGGCAAGAACAGCAATGTGTACTTGGGCTCGGCCGAACTGGCAGCTATCGCTTCCAAGCTGGGTCGCATTCCTACCAAGGAAGAGTACTTGGCCGACATGGGCGTGCTGACTGCCGCCAGCGACAAGGTGTACCAGTACCTGAACTTTGACAAGATCAGCGACTACACCGAGTCTGCTGCCACTGTGAAGTAATCAGTCGCTTTGGCGCCACCCGCGCCATTCGCTGCAAAGGCCCTGCAACTCCGGTTGCGGGGCTTTTTTTATGGGGTCTTTGGGGGGCTCTGGGGGCGGGTGTAACTCCCTGAAACCTGTAGGGCTGTAGCCGGTTAAACTCGCGGACATTCTTAAATCAGTCACGAGACTGTCATATTTAACCGTTAGGAGCTCCGCATGTTGTTTGGAAAGTTGTTGCCTCGTGAAGGCAATTTTTTTGAGATGTTCAATCAGCATGCGGATCGTATCGTGGAGGCCGCCCAGGCTTTTTCCAAGCTGGTGGCTAACTACAACGACGCTGATCTGCGCGCGAAATACAACCAGGAAGTGGACGACGCCGAGCGTGCAGCAGACCGCGTGACCCACGAAGTGAATAAGGCGATCCACATCACCTTCATCACGCCCATCGACCGCGAGCAAATCCACTCCCTGATCAACACCATGGATGATGTGGCGGACCTGATTCAGGATTCTGCTGAAACCATGGCGCTGTACGACGTCCGCGTGATGACGGAAGAGATCGTGCGTTTGACCGACCTGAGCGTGAAGTGCTGCGAGCGTTTGCGTGATGCGGTAAAGCTGTTGGCGGATATCGCCGA
>JARXAM010000142.1 GCA_029865845.1 Rhodoferax sp.
TGCTGGACAAGCGCACCACTGGCCTGCGCAAGCCCGAGACCGCGCCTGCTGTGCGCAAGAACACCGAAAAGGAATTCCCCGAAGGCATTCCCGCCTACGGTGCAGACGCGCTGCGCTTCACGTTCGCGGCACTTGCTTCGCTGGGCCGCAGCATCAACTTCGATAGCAAGCGCTGCGAGGGCTACCGCAATTTCTGCAACAAGCTGTGGAACGCCACCCGCTTTGTGCTGATGAACTGCGAAGGCAACGACTGCGGACTGCTAGAGCACACCAAAGAGCAATGTGCGCCCAGAGGCGTTGGCCATGGCTATCTGGAGTTCAGCCAGGCTGACCGCTGGATCGTTTCGCTGCTGCAAAAGACCGAAGCCGACGTGGCCCAGGGATTTGCCGACTACCGCTTGGACAATGTGGCCAACACGATTTACGACTTCGTGTGGAATGAGTTCTGCGACTGGTACCTGGAAATCGCTAAGGTGCAGATCAACACCGGCAACGACGCGCAAAAGCGCGCCACCCGCCGCACCCTGATCCGCACGCTGGAGACCATCCTGCGCATGGCACACCCCATCACCCCCTTCATCACCGAAGCGCTGTGGCAAAAGGTGGCGCCCGTGGCGGGTCGTAGCGGCCCCTCCATCGCGGTGGCACCGTACCCCGTGGCCCAGCCAGAGCGCATCGATGAAGCAGCGCTGGCCCATGTGGCCAAGCTCAAGCAATGGGTGGACGCATGCCGTAACCTGCGTGGCGAGATGAACGTGTCGCCCGCCACCCGCCTGCCTTTGTATGTAGTGGCCCAAACGGAGGCGGAAGACAGCTTCGTGCGATCGTCGGCTGCGGTGCTGCAGGCATTGGCCAAGTTGAACGAAGTCAAACTGTTCGACAACGAAGCTGCCTGGCAAGCCGCTGCCCAGTCTGCCCCGGTAGCAGTGGTGGGTGAGGCCCGTGTTTGCCTGTTTGTGGAAGTGGACGTGGCAGCTGAAAAGCTACGCCTGGGCAAAGAAGTCGCCCGCCTGGAAGAGCAGATTGCCAAGGCCAGCACCAAGCTCAATAACGAAGCTTTTGTTGCCAAAGCCCCTGCTGCCGTGCTGGAGCAGGAACGCAAGCGCGTGGCTGATTTTGCCGCAACCCTGTCCAAGATACAGGAGCAACTCACCCGCTTGGGCTGACGCACGGTTTGCCGGTACGCCAGCAGACAACAAAAAAGCCGGCTCTTTGCCGGCTTTTTTACGGGTGTGCGGGGCGCTTCTTTTAACGACGACGCAGCACGTGGACAAAGGTGGTGCCTGCAGTCTGCTGGTCCAGCAGTTGATGTCCTGTCTGCTTGGTGAAAGCTTGGAAGTCGCGCAGCGAGCCGGGGTCGGTGGCCACCACTTTAAGCGTCTGTCCGCTGTGTAATTCGGCAAGCGCTTTCTTGGCCTTCAGGATGGGGAGCGGGCAATTCAGACCACTGGTATCAATTTCTTTGTCAAAGCTCATACAAGCTGCTTTCTGGCGTGGGGGCTGATTTTAGGTGGCCTAGACGAACTGGGTGGAAACTTAGGCCGGGAACACGCCCGTAGACAGGTAACGATCACCCCGATCACATACGATGAATACGATCACCGCATCACGCTCGCGCTTGGCAATTTCTTGCGCCACCCAACAGGCCCCCGCCGCAGAAATGCCGCCAAAAATACCCTCTTCGCGGGCCAAGCGACGGCACATATCCTCTGCATCGCTCTGACTCACGAAGACCAACTCATCCACATGGGACGGGTCATAAATCTTTGGCATGTATTCCTGCGGCCACTTGCGGATACCCGGAATACGCGAACCCTCAGCCGGCTGGGCGCCGATGATGCGAATGGCCGGATTCTTCTCTTTCAGGAAGCGGGAGACGCCTGTGATGGTTCCGGTGGTTCCCATCGCGCTCACAAAATGGGTGATGCGCCCGCCTGTTTGCTCCCAAATCTCTGGGCCGGTCGTTTCGTAATGAATGCGCGGGTTGTCGCCGTTGGCGAACTGGTCCAGCACCAGCCCTTTGCCTTCTCGCTGCATCTGCTCTGCCAAGTCACGCGCGTATTCCATGCCACCGCTCTTGGGCGTAAGGATGAGCTCAGCGCCAAAGGCCTTCATCGTCTGCGCCCGCTCGATAGAAAGGTCTTCCGGCATGATCAAAATCATGCGGTAGCCCTTGACCGCAGCAGCCATGGCCAGCGCAATGCCCGTGTTGCCTGATGTAGCCTCGATCAGCGTGTCGCCGGGCCGGATGTCGCCGCGCTCCTGGGCACGCTGGATCATGGAGAGCGCGGGGCGATCTTTCACCGACCCCGCTGGGTTGTTGCCTTCAAGCTTGCCCAAAAGTACGTTGTTACGCGCCCGGTTGTCGGCCACCTGAATGCGTTGCAATGCCACCAACGGTGTTTTTCCAATAGCGTCTTCAATAGTTGGATATTTCATGCCCTAACTGTGCCATAATTCTGGCTTCACAAAGATCCTGCCCAGGTGGTGAAATTGGTAGACTCAGGGGACTCAAAATCCCCCGCCGCAAGGCGTGCCGGTTCGAGTCCGGCCCTGGGCACCAGACAAAAGCCGAATGTCCATGACATTCGGCTTTTTCTTTGTCTATCCCCCCCGTCGCAATAACCTGATGCCTCATGCGCCTGAATGGGCATGCCTCACAATCTGGCGTTTCGGTCTTCTTCTTCGCATCATGTATCACTGCAACGCTCAGAACCGAACGCCCACCCTGTTCTGGAAGCTCATGGCGGCCTCTGTCTTGGCCGCACTGGTGCCCACCGTGTGGCCGGAGTTGGACCTCCGCGCCGCAGCCTTGTTTGCCGGGTCCACACCCTTTGTTGGCTCGGGTCAGTGGTGGTGGGTCGATGCAATCAATGCTTGGGTGCCCGCAGCATTCAGGGCGATGCTATTGGTCTGCGCCCTTGCTTGGGTGCTTTCTTATGCAGGGCGCCGCTGGCTGGCTTGGCGTTTGCCTCTTGCCTTTGTGGTGTGTGCAGGCATTGCCGGGCCGGGAGCGGTAGTGAATTGGCTATTCAAAGACCAGTGGCAACGTGCGCGTCCGTACCAGGTGGAACAGTTTGGCGGGACACAGCAGTTCACCCGTGCGGCAGTAATGACCAACCAGTGCGACAACAACTGCTCTTTTGTCAGCGGACATGTCGCCTGCGGTTTCTTCTTCAGCAGTCTGATGCTGATCCACCTGCGCAGGCGCAAGACTTGGCTAGTGGTTGGCACAAGCTGCGGACTGGCCATTGGATTTGCGCGCATGTCAGACGTCGCTCACTGGTTGAGCGATGTACTCTGGGCCTACCCGATTACGCTGATGAGCAGCTGGGTTATCTGGCAACTATTGCTGCGGCTCTACGGCTTGTCTGGCGCACCTAACAAGCCGGCCGTCACATCCGGGTAACGCAGTCGCACCCGAAGCTCACTCTTCATGCGCTGGTTGTTGATTCGGCGTGATTCGTTCATAAAACTCAGCAGCGTGACTGGCAGTTGCTGAGTGGCTACGTTGCGTGCCACGCGTGGCGGGCGCGGCAAGCCGTACAAGTCCGCTGCCAGATCGAAGTAGTCGCCCATCTTCAATTGGGTGTCGTCACTCACGTTGTACACCCGCTGCGGCCACGCGGCCCAGAGCGCGCGCAGGCAGGCGCGTGCCAAATCATCTGCATGAATGTGGTTGGTGTACACGTCATCTGGCGATGCCAACACGGGGGTGTTTTTGAGGAGGCGTACCTTGGGGGTTCCACCCTCCCGGTCCGGTGCATATATCCCCGGAATCCGCAGCACGGCAACGGGCGTGCCGCTCGCCTTTCCCCATGTGCGCAGCACGGCCTCGGCATGCACGCGGCGTTGCGCACGCTGCGTTTGCGGTGCTAGCGGTCGGCGCTCTGTCACCCAGTCACCACCGCAGTCGCCATAGACGCCCGTAGTAGACCCGTACACGGCCGCGTGCACCCCGCCCCTCAAACGCAGGGCGTTCGTCAACGCACTTGCCCGTGGGTCGGTCCAGCCTTCCGTCGGTGGCGGCGCCAAGTACAGCAAGCGGTGCCCTAAACCTGCCAAGCGTCGCACACTTGCTGGACGATCCAGGTTGCCCAACAAGGGCGTCACCCACGCCTCACGCAATTCCTGCACGCGACCTGTGCTGGACGTGAGTGCCAACCAACGGATATGGGCACCAGACTGGCGCACGACACGCATGGCGACATCACCGCAGCCAATGACAAGAATGCGCTGACGCCGGAATCGTGACGGGAGCGCGCCGAGAGGGGTTTGGTTTGAAGGCAAAATTGAGGACTATTCACAAAGCAGCCAGCTAGGATACCGAAGATGAGCGAGACCGCATCCGCCACCATAACTTTTTCTGTTGCTGTGCAGCCCAGCGGGCGCACCTACAGCGCGCAAAGCGACGAGACCCTGCTGGCGGCAGGCATACGCCAAGGCGTGGGCCTGCCCTATGGCTGCAAAGACGGGGCATGCGGCTCGTGCAAATGCACCATGCTGTCAGGCAGTGTGGTGCACGGGCCACATCAAACCAAGGCTTTGAGCCCGGAAGAAGAAGCGCAAGGCCTGGTGTTGACCTGCTGCGCAAGGGCGACGTCTGATGTGGTGCTGGAATCGCGCCAGGTGTCCGCAGAAGGCGCCCTGCCCATCAAAAAAATGCCCACCCGCGTGACAACGATGCACAAGGTATCCGACGACGTCATGGTCTTGCAACTGCAAATGCCCGCGAACGACACGTTTATATACCGCGCTGGGCAATACATTGAGTTTTTGCTCCGTGATGGCGCTCGCCGCAGCTATTCGATGGCCAATGCGCCTCAAGGAAATGTGGTGGAGTTGCATATCCGGCACATGCCCGGTGGCAAGTTCACTGACCACGTATTTGGGGCAATGAAGGAAAAAGACATCTTGCGGGTCGAGGGCCCGCACGGTACGTTTTTCCTGCGGGAAGACTCGGACAAACCCTTGATCCTGCTGGCCTCGGGTACCGGCTTCGCGCCGCTCAAGGCCATACTGGAGCATATGCTCGCACAAGGAATCAACCGCAAAGCCACCTTGTATTGGGGTGGCCGCCGCCCGCAGGACCTGTACATGGACGCCTGGGTCCGGGAGCTCCAATCGCGCATGCCTTCACTCGCGTATGTGCCTGTGGTGTCCGACGCAACGGCAGACGACCACTGGGAAGGTCGTTCGGGTTTCGTTCATCGCGCCGTGATGGCAGATTTCGCAGATCTTGCAGGCCATCAGGTATATGCCTGTGGTGCCCCTGTCGTGGTGGAATCTGCGCGGCGTGATTTCGTGGCCCATGCGGGTCTTGCGCCCGAGGAGTTCTTTGCAGATGCGTTTACCTCCGAGGCAGACAAAACGACTGCCTGAGCCCCAGTAGCCACCGCCGCAGTCGCGCCCAGTGGCCTGTGCGCGGAGGGCTGCGGTAGTTACTCCCCCAAGTAGGCCGCGCGCACCTTGGGGTCATTCAGCATGTCAGCGGCATTGCCCGTCATCGTTACAACGCCCGATTCCATGACGTAGCCGCGGTTCGCAATCGACAGGGCTCTGCTGGCGTTTTGCTCCACCAACAGCACGGTCACACCCTGAGCGTATACGTCTTTCACCACTTCAAAAATCTTGTCCACCATGATGGGCGATAGACCCATGGAGGGCTCGTCCAACAACAGTACCTTGGGCCGACTCATCAAGGCTCGGCCCATGGCCAGCATTTGTTGCTCACCACCGGACATGGTGCCCGCCAACTGGTCCTTGCGCTCGCGCAGTCGGGGGAAGATGGTGAACATCTTTTCAATGTCAGCCAGAATGCCATCCTTGTCGCTGCGGATGTAGGCACCCATTTGCAGGTTTTCAGTGATGGTCATGCGGGTGAACACACCACGCCCTTCCGGCACCATGGCCAAGCCTTGCTTCACCAAGTCCCAAGGGCCTTGGCCTTTGATGCTTTTGCCAAGGTATTCGATATCACCAGCATTAATAGGCAAGGTACCGGTGATGGCCTTCATGGTAGTGGTCTTACCAGCACCGTTGGAGCCGATCAGGGAGACCAACTCGCCTTCGCGCACTTCGAAGTCCACACCTTTGACGGCCTGGATGCCGCCATACGCCACTTTCAGGCCTTTTACTTTGAGCAGAGTCTGGGTAGTCATACGTCAATCCTTAGTGGCCGCTCGTGCCCAAATACGCTTCAATCACTTTTTCGTTTTTTTGCACGTCCGCCGGCGTGCCCTCGGCAATTTGTTTGCCGTAATCCAGCACCGTGACACGGTCGCACAAGCCCATCACCAGCTTTACATCGTGCTCGATAAGCAAGATGGTGCGGTTGTCTTTGCGAATGCGGTCGATCAACTCCCGCAGCATGACTTTCTCGGTGGCATTCATCCCGGCTGCGGGTTCGTCAAGAGCGATGAGCTGGGGGTCAGTCGCCAACGCGCGGGCAATCTCCAAACGACGCTGGTCCCCGTAGCTCAGGGTGCGGGCCTTGTAGTCGGCAAACTTGCCGATGCCCACGTACTCCAACAGCTCTTGGGAGCGCCGGGCAATGGCCGCTTCTTCTGCCTTGAAGGAACCGGTGCGAAACACTGCGCCCAGCAGGCCGGAGTGCGTACGGATGTGGCGGCCCACCATCACGTTTTCCAGCGCCGTCATTTCCGCAAACAAACGGATATTCTGGAACGTACGTGCAATACCTGCCTTGGCTACGGTATGCACTGCCGTCGGCTGATAGGGCTTGCCGGCGAGTTCAAATTGACCACTGTCGGGCGTGTACAAACCCGTCAGCACGTTGAAAAAAGTGGTCTTACCAGCGCCATTGGGGCCAATCAGGCCATATACCTGGCCCCGTTCAATCTTGATGCCCACATCGCTCAAGGCCTGCAGGCCACCAAAACGCTTGGAGACGCCGGAGACGTTCAATACGGTATCTGTCATAGGTATTCCATTCAGTTGAAGGCTCCCACTACACGGATGCAGTGGGAATCTTGCAAAGTTCAGCTCTTGGCGTTTTGCAGGGATTTGCCGTGCTCAGGCGATGGCCATAAGCCCCGGGGGCGTAGCAACATCACACTGATCATGGCCAATGCAATCAGCAACTGACGAAGGATGGAGGCATCTAGGCGGCCATCTGTCATGGTTTGCAATGGACCGGCCACATAGCGCAAGACTTCAGGCAGGGCCGCCAGCAGGACAGCCCCCAATATCACACCTGGCAAATGCCCAACCCCACCTAAAACGACCATTGCCACGATCATCACGGACACCATCAGGCTGAAGGACTCGGGCGAGATAAAGCCCTGGAAAGAGGCAAACATGGCACCCGACACGCCACCGAAGGTAGCGCCCATGCCAAAAGCCAACAACTTCATGTTGCGGGTGTTGATACCCATGGCTTTCGCGGCAATCTCGTCTTCACGGATGGCCATCCAGGCACGTCCCACGCGGGACAACTCCAAGCGATGGCAAATGATCACGCTGACCACGACCAATGTCAGGAACAAGTAGTAGTACAAGGTCACCGAAGCGATCTCAAAGTCACCGATCATGAGCTTCTTGCCCAAGTTAAGGCCGAAGAAGTGCAAGGGATCGATTTGGTTAATGCCTTTGGGACCGTTGGTGATGTTGACCGGGTGATCCAGGTTGTTCATGAACACACGGATGATTTCGCCAAACCCCAAGGTCACGATGGCCAAGTAATCTCCGCGCAAACGCAGGGTGGGGGCTCCCAGCAAGACGCCAAAAACACCGGCGAGCGCGGCACCCAGCGGGATAACGACCCACAACGGGGTGTGCATTCCGTCAGGAAACATCGCTGCGATGGCAGGGAAGGTCTCGATTAAATGCGGCGACGACATCAGGCCGTACATGTAAGCGCCTATGGCGAAAAATGCCACATAGCCCAGGTCCAGCAAGCCTGCATAGCCGACCACAATATTCAAGCCCAAGGCCAGCAATACGAACAGCAAAGCCATGTCTGCAATGCGTACCCACGCATTGCCGTAGAACTGCAGGACGAATGGCAAAACCAGTAAGCCGGCGGCGGCCAGCAACATGGTGACGAGACGTTTTTGGGGGTTCATGTGCGGGTTCTCCTTAGGCACGGTCCGCTACGCGCTCACCCAGCAAACCAGAAGGACGCAGAGTCAGCACAATGATCAACACGATAAAGGCGAAGATGTCTGAATAGTGGCTACCCAAAACGCCACCTGTGAGAGCGCCGATGTACCCGGCACCAATCGCCTCAATCAGGCCTAGCAAAATAGCGCCCACCACAGCGCCGGCCAAGTTCCCGATGCCTCCAAACACCGCTGCAGTAAAGGCCTTGAGGCCGGGCAGGAAGCCCATGGCGTGTTGCGCAGTCCCGTAGTTGGATGCGTACATCACACCGGCAACTGCCGCCAACACCGCACCAATAATGAAGGTGGCAGAAATCACCACATCTGGCTTGACCCCCATCAAGCCGGCAACGCGCGGATTCTCGGCGGTAGCCCGCATTGCGCGGCCAAGTTTGGTGTAGTTGACCAACCACATGAGCAAAGCCAGTGAAACGGCTGTGACCCCGAGAATCATGACTTGGGTAGGCGTAATCACGGCACCACCGACCTCAAACGGATCACCCGGCAGCAGCGTGGGGTACGACTTGTAGTTGGGTTTCCATATGATCATGGCCAAGGTCTGCAAGAGAATAGACATGCCAATAGCGGTGATCAGCGGCGCAAGCTTGGGGCTGTTTCGCAAAGGCTTGTAGGCGACCTTCTCGATCACAAAGTTCAACACCGCGGCAACCACGCAGGCAATGAGCATCGCAATAAGAAGGATGACAGGCCCGGGTGTCCCAGGCATAGACTCCTGCATCAGCCCGATGATGGTCCAGCTAGTGAGCGCCCCCACCATCACGACCTCGCCATGCGCAAAGTTAATCAAGTTGATGATGCCGTACACCATCGTGTAGCCGAGCGCGATGAGCGCATACATGCTACCCAACACCAGACCGTTGATGATCTGCTGCAGCAAAATTTCCATAGGGAACTCCGTTGTTTTTCGTGTGACAGGCCCAAACCATCCGTGAAGGCAATGTTGGCCCCGTCAAAAGCAATAAACCTGCCACGTCAGATTCACTGACAAGGCAGGCTACGGTTGTGCGGACATTCTAGCGACCTGGGGCCATGGTTCGCGGGCAGTGAGGGTGGGTTTACCCTCGCGCGTTATGCCAATTTTGCAACAGCTCCTGCCTTGCACGGACCGTTGCCACGCCACGCCATCAAACGTCCCGATGGGGGGGTGCTTCAGCGTCCCACTTTCTCAAGGTATCTAGCTTTTCTGAGATCTTCGCCTCCAGCCCTCGCGGAACCGGGCGATACCACGCGGGCTCCTGCATGCCCTGTGGCAAATAGGACTCGCCTGCTGCATAGGCATGCGGTTCGTCATGGGCGTATCGATATGCATGCCCATATCCCAAGTCCTTCATCAGCTTCGTAGGCGCATTGCGCAAATGAACGGGGACGTCCCGACTTTTGTCGGCTTTTACATAGGCTCTGGCTTGGTTGTAGGCTTGGTATCCCGCATTGCTTTTTGCAGCGACGGCGAGATAAATGACTGCCTGCCCGAGTGCGAGCTCACCCTCTGGGCTTCCAAGGCGTTCATAGGTAAGTGCTGCATCGTTTGCGATTTGCATCGCCCGTGGGTCCGCCAGGCCAATGTCTTCCCAAGCCATGCGAATGATGCGTCGGGACAAGTAGCGCGGGTCCGCCCCGGCTTCGAGCATTTTTGCGAGCCAGTACAACGCCGCATCGGGATGGGAACCCCGCACGGATTTATGGAGCGCCGAAATCTGGTCATAAAAGATGTCACCGCCCTTGTCAAAACGTGCCGCGTTTAGTGTGAGCGCATTTTGTACAAAGGCTGCATCGACTTCCGCCACACCTGCTGCCTTTGCCGCTTTCGCACATTGCTCCAGTAGATTAAGCAGCCGTCTGGCGTCGCCATCTGAATAGGACACGATGGTGCCCCGTGCAGCCATATCCAACGTGAAACCACCCTGCACCTTGCTCCATGCGCGATCCAGCAACTGCGTCAACTCTTGGTCTGACAGAGGCTTCAATACATAGACTTGGGCTCGTGACAGCAAGGCGGAGTTCACTTCAAACGAAGGGTTTTCTGTGGTGGCCCCGATAAAGGTGACCAACCCGCTTTCTGTGTACGGGAGCAATGCGTCTTGTTGCGACTTGTTGAAGCGGTGAATCTCATCCACAAACAGTATGGTGTGGTGGCCCGAGGCGAGGTTTTGCGCCGCCTGCTCCATCGCCGCCCGAATGTCTTTGACCCCGGAAAACACCGCCGACAACGCAATGAATGAGCAACCAAACGCCGTGGCGGTCAGCCTGGCAATGGTGGTTTTGCCCACACCCGGTGGCCCCCAAAATATCATGGAGTGGGGCGTGCCGGATTGAAACGCCAGCCGCAGGGGCTTGCCCTCGCCCAGCAAGTGGGATTGCCCGACGAGGTCTTCCAAACGCGTAGGGCGAAGCGCCTCAGCCAGTGGCACCTTGGGATCAAAGGCAAATAGATCGACCATGACCGTCAATGTGTTGCCACGGGCATGCGGCAGGCCGCAACGCCCCATGGACGATGGGCGCTAGTACTTACCAAAAGCATCACGCCCTTATTGTTGCAACACATCCACGCCCGCCGGTGGCTTGAACTGGAAATCGGCCGGCGCCAGGCTTGGGTTGATCTGCATATCGGTAAACGTCAACACAGATACTTGCCCAAACGTGTCCGCAAACTCCAGTGCGGCCAATAGCCCCTGGCGCATGCCAATGCGCACCGTTTGCAACGCGCCGTCTTTAGACTTGGGAAGCGCCTGCACCCACTGTAGGCCGTCTTTCTCGGGTGCCTCTAAAAACGAATAATCGGTCTGTAGTGCCTGCATATCCACATAGGCAGTCATCAGCGCCGCAGGGCTGGAGCCCAGGGCCGTGGCCTGTTTGCGCGCGGTGGCCTGTTGCAGCGCGGGATCATAGGTCCAAAGCATGTGGCCGTCCGCCACTATGAGTTGCTCAAATGGCCTTTTGTAGGTGAACTTAAATCGCCCAGGGCGCAAAAATTCGAAGCTGCCAGCGGACACCTTGGTACGGGCCGCCACGCCTTCTCTCACGGGGGAGGTCACCACCTGGCGAAACTCCGCACGCCCGGATTTTGTGGTTTTCAGGAACGACTCTAGCTCACTCATGCCGGTCGCGTGAGCCGAAACCGCGAGGGCAAGCAGCCCTGCTGCAAAAAAAATTCTCATGTTTTCTCTATTCGTTACGTGCGGGGACAAGAATGTCGCGCTGGCCACTTCCACTCATGGCGCTGACCAGTCCGGCCTTCTCCATGTCTTCCACCAGACGGGCCGCGCGGTTGTATCCAATTTTCAAATGGCGCTGAACCAGCGATATGCTGGCTTTGCGGTTTTTCAAAACCACTTCAACGGCTTGGTCGTACATCGGGTCTTTCTCTCCGCCACCGTCGTCCCCCAATCCGTTCTCATTGCCTTCCGGCGTGCCGCCCTCCAACACACCCTCAATGTAGTCGGGGGCACCCTGGGTTTTCAGGTAATTCACCACGCGGTGCACCTCGTCATCACTCACGAACGCGCCATGCACCCGAACCGGAAAGCCTGTTCCGCTCGCCATGTACAGCATGTCGCCCATGCCGAGCAGGGCCTCTGCGCCCATCTGGTCCAAAATCGTGCGACTGTCAATCTTGGAACCTACTGAAAACGCAATCCGGGTGGGAATATTCGCTTTGATGAGGCCCGTTATGACATCAACACTGGGCCTTTGCGTGGCAAGAATAAGGTGTATGCCGGCAGCCCGCGCTTTTTGGGCGAGACGCGCAATGAGCTCTTCAATTTTCTTGCCAACCACCATCATCAAATCAGCCAGCTCGTCGATGACCACCACAATGTGCGGAAGCCTTTGGAGCGGCTCAGGATCTTCAGGAGTAAGGCTGAAGGGGTTGTACAAAAACTCTCCCTTCGCCTTGGCCTCATCAAGTTTTCCGTTGAATCCGGCAAGGTTGCGGACCCCGAGTTTGCTCATGAGCTTGTAGCGCTTTTCCATCTCTGCCACGCACCAGTTGAGCCCATGGGCTGCCTGCTTCATGTCCGTAACCACGGGTGCCAACAAGTGTGGAATGCCCTCATACACAGACATCTCCAGCATCTTCGGGTCAATCATCAACAAACGCACATCGGACGCTTCTGCTTTGTACAGCAGACTCAAAATCATCGCGTTGATACCCACAGATTTGCCCGAGCCCGTGGTTCCTGCCACCAATACGTGCGGCATTTTTGCGAGGTCGACCACGACGGGCGCACCGACAATGTCTTTGCCCAAGCCCATGGTCAACATCGATTTGGCTTCGCTGTACGCCTGCGACCCCAAAATCTCCGACAGGCGAATGCTTTGACGCTTGGCGTTGGGTAACTCCAGTGCCATGTAGTTTTTCCCCGGAATCGTCTCCACCACACGAATAGAAACCAGACTCAAACTGCGTGCCAGATCCTTCGCGAGCCCAACGATCTGTGATCCCTTCACACCGGTTGCAGGCTCTATCTCGTAGCGCGTAATCACAGGCCCAGGCTGCGCCAAAACGACCCGCACTTCCACACCGAAGTCTTTCAACTTCTTCTCGATCATCCGGCTGGTCATCTCCAAGGTTTCCGGTGCAACGGTCTCTTGCCGCAACAGTGGGTCATCTAATAAGGCCACCTGGGGCAACTTGCTGTCAGGCAGCTCGCTGAACAAGGGCTTTTGGCGCTCCTTGGCGACACGCGCACTCGGCGCGGGCTCCATCAGTACCGGCTCAACAATCACTGGTGCAATGGGATGCTGTTGTGGGGCTGGCGCGCGGTGTTCTTGCACATGCACATCTTGGCGTTCACGCAAGGCCTTTTGGCCTAGCTCCAGATCCTGGGCTATCTCCAATTTTTCACGTCGAGTCTCGCGCATGGAATCGATCCACGCACCCAGTTGTTCCGCAAGCCGTAGCCACGAAAAGCGAAACACCCACGAAAAACCTACCAAACCGACCACGATCGCCAGCAACCCCGCACCACCAAATCCTAGCCAGCGCAAACTCCACGATCCAAGAACTTGCCCCATAACGCCACCGCTGGCGCCCGGCAGCAAAAGCTCCCATCGATACAACCTGGCCCATTCCAGAGAGGTACTTGCATACATGAGCAGGATCAAACCCGCACCGTACTTCCAACCGGCGGCTCCACCTTGGCGAAGATGGGTGTACGTCGCCTCGCTACGAAGACGCCTTGCGAGTATTGAGCACCACTCGCGTGCGGCTGCCGCCACCATCCACCATGCGGAGAACCCGAACGCAAAATAACTTAAATCTGCGACCACTGCCCCCACGCGACCGACGTAGTTGCGTACAGGAAGCCCATCACCAGAAGTCGACCACGCAGGATCTTGCAGCGAGTAACTCCATAGCGACAACAGCCACATACCGAGCAACACGAAACCGGCGACTACGGTCACTTCACTGGTGAAGCGCCCCCAACCGACGACCGGCGGAGTGGCATTTGCTTGACGAAGCGTGGAGGCAGAACTGCTGGTGAGGGGCATGAGGTACAAGGGTCGGTCGATACGCAGACGGCAAAGGATACCGGTGTTTTTTTCTACAGCGCCATCACTACAAGCAGCAGGTTTGCGATTCGAATGGGGAATATTAACCACCCCGTGGTGATTTGGCGGGGTACCTACAATAGCAGCCAAAGTTGCATCGTGCCTCGCCCAGCGTAACGTGCGCAGCGTGCCATCTATTTCAAAACAGGCCAACCGCTATCGGCCGCATTAAACCTTCGTTCACGAAAGCTGTCTATGTCCACATCCAAACATGCAAAAGTTCTGATCCTGGGATCTGGCCCTGCGGGGTACACTGCCGCCGTCTATGCAGCGCGCGCCAATCTGAACCCGGTTCTTGTGACCGGAATCGCGCAAGGCGGTCAACTCATGACCACTACCGAAGTAGATAACTGGCCCGCAGATGTACATGGCGTTCAGGGCCCCGAGTTGATGCAGCGGTTTCAACAACACGCAGAACGCTTTGACACAGAGATTGTTTTCGACCATATCAACGCTGTTGACCTTCACACGCGTCCCTTTACCCTAAAAGGCGATACAGCTTCCTACACCTGCGACTCGCTCATCATTGCTACCGGGGCGTCCGCAAAGTACCTCGGTCTGCCCTCGGAGACTGCATTCATGGGCCGTGGCGTCTCTGGCTGCGCAACATGCGACGGATTTTTCTACCGCAACGAAGTTTGCTGTGTTGTCGGAGGAGGCAACACTGCCGTCGAAGAGGCGTTGTACCTCTCTAACATCGCCAGCAAGGTGTACTTGGTACACCGGCGCGACAAATTCAAGGCAGAACCCATCTTGGTGGATAAGCTGATGGACAAAGTTGCCGCGGGCAAGATTGAGCTAAAAACTTTCATGACCTTGGCGGAAGTACTTGGTGATGCATCAGGTGTCACTGGAGTGCGCCTCCAAAGCGTGCGCGACGGTGTTACCGAAGACCTGACGCTCAAGGGCTGCTTCATCGCCATCGGCCACGCCCCGAATACCGATATTTTTCAAGGTCAATTGGAGCTGGAAGATGGCTATATCGTGACCCAAGGCGGCTTGAAGGGCTTTGCAACCCAAACTAGCGTTCCCGGCGTGTTTGCCGCAGGCGATGTACAGGACCACGTATACCGCCAAGCCATTACCAGTGCCGGCACCGGCTGCATGGCCGCGCTTGACGCGCAACGCTTTTTGGAACAACAAGAATAGCGTGCTTGCCGGGCTCAGCAGAGGCCCGTTATAATCAGCGGCTTTGCCAGATTCGCCCCGTGAGGGGCCGCCTTTTCCATAAAAGGGTTTGGCAAGAATTGCTGAGCTATCAGCAGGGGTTACCGCCACCCTTTTTCATGGCGAGGTGAGGCCGGGGCTTTTTGTGTCGGCCGTATCAATCGGAGTGTCCACATGGCACGCGTATGTGAAGTAACGGGCAAAGGCCCCATGGTCGGAAACAATGTTTCCCATGCCAACAACAAAACCAAGCGCCGGTTCTTGCCGAACCTGCAATACCGCCGTTTCTGGGTAGAGTCTGAAAATCGCTGGGTTCGCTTGCGTATTTCCAACGCTGGCCTGCGTCTTATCGACAAAAACGGTATCGATTCTGTGCTCGCCGATTTGCGCGCACGTGGTCAAGCTTAAGGAGTAAGGCACCATGGCAACTAAAGGCGGACGCGAAAAAATCAAGCTGGAATCTACAGCTGGTACCGGTCACTTTTACACGACCGACAAGAACAAGAAAACGATGCCAGAGAAGATGCTGATCAAGAAATTTGATCCCGTCGCTCGCAAGCACGTTGACTACAAGGAAATCAAGCTCAAGTAATTTGTGCTTGCCTTGGCAAAAAGCCCGCTACCGGCGGGCTTTTTTACGCCCGTTCATGGCTGACATAACGCCCAAGTAGAAACAAAAAAACCCGCCGTAGGGCGGGCTTCAAAAATCATGAATGGAAGGATCTTAGACGCGCGCCGCACGCAACTTCATTGAGAAATCCCGCAGTGCCGCAATCCCACTATCTTCCGCACGGTGGCACCACGCCTGTAAGTCGTGGATCAACTGTTCGCGCGAAACATGGGTACTGAGCCACATTTGCCGCAACTCTTCGCGCATCGTTAACATTTTGTCCAATACGGGCGATGCAGCACGCACTTGGGCAAGATCTGGTGCAGCTTCGGCAGGCACTTTCTCCACATCGCGATGCATCCAGCGCTTGGCTGCCATCAGCATACCCGCGTCAACGCTACGCGCCTTCAGTGCCTCTAACTCGGTGCGAGCGGCCTGTCGAACACCTTTGGCGTAGGCAGCCATGATTTCGTATCGGTTGGCAATCAGTGCCTCGAGCGTTTTCTCATCCGCAACAGGTCGCACATCGCCATACGCAGCCTTCGGCGGTGTCTTCTTCACCGTGGCCAATCCCAAAGAGCTCAATATGCAGATGTACATCCAACCAATATCAAACTCGTACGGCTTCACTGACAACTTGGCGGATGTGGGATAGGTATGGTGATTGTTGTGCAGCTCTTCGCCAGCAATGATGATGCCCCATGGCGAGATGTTGGTAGATGCGTCTGGCGCCTCAAAATTGCGATACCCCCAATAGTGGGCAGCACCGTTGATGATGCCCGCAGCGGTGATCGGCGTCCAAGCCATTTGCACCGCCCAAACTGCCAAGCCCGCCGCTCCAAACAGGAACAAATCAACAATCATCATCAAACCAACGCCCTGCCACGAGTAACGGGTGTAGAGATTACGCTCGATCCAGTCATCGGGGGTGCCATGGCCATACCGGGCCATGGTGTCTTTGTTTTTTGACTCCGCCCGGTACAACTCCGCACCTTGCAACAAGACGGTCTTGATTCCGTAGACGTGCGGGCTGTGCGGATCTTCGGCTTGCTCGCACTTGGCGTGGTGCTTACGGTGGATAGCTGCCCACTCCTTGGTCACTTGACCGGTGGTCAACCAGAGCCAGAATCGGAAAAAGTGGGCCGCAATGGGGTGCAAATCCAATGCGCGATGGGCCTGATGACGGTGCAAAAACACGGTAACGCTGATCATGGTGACATGGGTCATGGCGAGGGTAAACAACACCATTTGCCACCAGGCAATATCCCAAGCTCCGTGTGCCAGCCAGTTGATCGCTGCGTTCAGCACAGCCCAGTCAGGTAAGAACATATTTCGCTCAATCTCTCAACGAGGTTTGGTTGTATGAGGCAAAAGGCATTACGGGCCCTTGCGCTGGATGCGTATTTTAAATGCACCCGTCATTTTTAGCCAGTTAATTCAACGCGAAGTCAAAAATCATCAACTTCGTGCAAAATTATCACTTCTTTTGCCAAACGGCCGCAAAAAATCCATCCGTCTGGTGAACGTGGGGCCATAAACGAAGGTATAGCGTACCGTGCTCACCACCACCGCACAGACTCGGTGTATTCTGAACTTTGAGCTCGGTGAGTACCGTGGCAACCGGCAGGGGAATGAAATCAGGGTTGGCTACCGAAAAGGCATCTGCGACGCCCTCGTTCTCCTGGGTGAGCAGGCTGCACGTCGCGTACACTAGGCGTCCACCAGACTTCACCATGCGGGCTGCACTTTGCAGAATGGCCGACTGCTTGACCGCCATCTCTTCCACAGCGGCCATGGTTTGTCGCCATTTGAGGTCCGGGTTACGCCGCAATGTCCCCATGCCGCTGCACGGTGCGTCAACCAGTACCCGATCCAGTTTGCCCGACAAGCGCTTGACCCTGTCATCACGCTCGTGCGCTATCACGGTGGGATAGACATTGGACAGGCCACTTCGCGCCATCCGGGGCCTGAGTGCCTCCAAACGGTGGGCAGACGTATCGAATGCATAGAGGCGTCCGGTACTGCGCATGGCTGCACCAAGTGCCAGGGTTTTGCCACCAGCACCTGCGCAAAAGTCCACCACCATTTCGCCGCGCTTGGCATCCGTGAGCATGGCGATGAGCTGAGATCCTTCGTCTTGAATCTCAAAATCACCACGCAGAAACTGCTCGTTTTTGCTCAGATTTGGCTTGCCTGAAATACGAAGGCCCAACGGGGAAAATGGCGTCGGCACGGACGCGACACCAGATTTCTGCAACTCTTTCTGCACGTCGGAACGCTTAACCTTCATGTCGTTAACACGCAAATCCAAGCCGGCACCACCATTCAAGTGCTCCACCAACGACCAGAATTCGTCCCCCAACTGTGCCTTGAGAGGATCTACCAGCCAGTCTGGCAAGTTGTGCCGATGGTGCTCCATCAAGTCTGTGGGTACCACCGCCTGGCATTGATCCAGCCATCGTTTCTCCGGATCGGACAAGGCACTTCGCAGAAAATCACCGGGGCCATAAAACCCCAAGATGGCCATACGACGCTCTTTGGGACCGCTGCCTGATCGGGCGAAGTACTCATAGACCAGTCGTTTGCGCAAAACGGTGTATGCCGTTTCAGCAAGGGTCGCGCGCTCCCGAGACCCTAACGCACGATTTTCACGAAAAAATTTGGAAACTACGGCATCAGCCGGATGTTCACATTTAAGGACTAACCGGACCAATTCTGAACAGGCGTCGAGCAAAGCTTTTGGATGCATAGGCTCCATTGTCCCACGACAGGCACGGCCGCCGAGTCGCGTATCAGCGCGTCGAAAGAATGCATAAATAAGCGCCCAATATCGCCTCAAGGCATGCGCAAACTTCCAGCGCGTGTAGGTTCATACAAATTACCCTATTCAGATGCAATTAGAACTTACCCGAAACCTCAATTTATAGGGATGTCAGCGTGGAGACAGCTTACGTTGAAATAGTGCGTTTCGTTTTTTCCGATAGCGTGCTATCAAAATATACATATTCGTTTATATTGGATTTTGGTTCGCACAGTTCCATACCTAAGCCTGCTCTTGGCACAAGAATCTTTAATAGGTTGCCCCTATCTATATTTTGGCCACGAGGTATTTCGTAATTCAATAACCTAGCTACACCCTCATGTAGATCTTGCGTTGTTACTAACTCGATAGTGCGTCAACGCATATTTTGTGTAGTATTTGTGTATTGTTAAATCTATCTAATGGTGTTCTATGGGCAAATTATTCATGACCTGGACCACACGCGGAGTCATTCAGGCGCTGAACCGGGGCACTGCCGATTTGAATGCGCGTGTCAATTCGTTTACTCCACTCGGCCGAGCCGTCCAAAAACTTCTGCAACGCACTCGCCTACTGGTTGTCAGCGCCCGTGCCGGTAGCATACGCACAGCCATTGCTGCGGCGCATCTGAAACGACAAATTGACGCAAGCGCCATGAAGGCGCGTCTACAGCGAGATCAAACGGAACAGCTTGCACGGGACGCATCGAGAGTCACCGACTTGTCTGAGTTTGTCGGGAACGGAGCGCGAGACATCGCCGAGAACTCCAGTAAAAACCTGCAAACGGCAACGAACTCCATGCACGAGCTGACCAGCATGCGACAGCGCTTGGTGCACATCGAAGAAACCCTGCACAGTTTTTCAATGACGGTGGAAACGCTCTCGCAAGGTGCCCATACGATAGGAAAAATTGGCGAAATCATTCAGGGAATTGCCATGCAAACCAATCTGCTCGCCCTTAACGCAGCGATAGAGGCAGCACGAGCTGGAGAAGCAGGTCGAGGCTTTTCGGTTGTGGCCCAGGAGGTGCGCAAACTCGCCGCCAGAGTGAACGCAGAAACCACCGAGATCAGCACCCAGAGCAAAGAAATGATCCAGTTGGTCAAAACCACGAGCCAAGGTACCAAAAACATCATGACCGACGTCTCTATGTCCGTGGTCAGCGCGACATCGACTGTTTCAAGTTTCGAGTCTTTCGTTCACGACTTTCGCGCTACCACCGCGACAGTAGATTCCATCGTGAGCTCGCTACGAGAACTCGCAGAGGTGAACCAAACCATGTATTCCGGGATTGACGGTATCTCCAAAGCTGCAGTCGAGGTATCCAACGCCATGGCGGACTCATCACAACGTGTGGATGACCTGCGACACGACACCGAGGAAATGCAGGGCGTGTTGGCAGAGTTTCGCACTGGTGGAACCATCTTTGATGAGTTGCTGCGCGCGACAGACGAGCTCTGCAGGGGCACACGAGAGATACTTTCCAAAGAATCTGATCGCTCGGGCAGCAATGTGTTCGACCAAAACTACCAGCGCATCAACCAATCCAACCCGCCGCGATACACCACCACTTACGACGCCCGTGTTGAGTCTGCGCTGCGCACGCTGTATGACCAAGTGTTAAACAAACTGGACGGTTGCATTTACGCACTCGCGGTGGACAACCAAGGGTATGCACCGGCCCACAACAGCCAGTTTTCCCATGCGCCCACAGGCGACGCCGCCATTGATTTAATCCATTGCCGCCACAAACGCATCTTTGATGACGCCGTAGGCAAAAAGCTGGCCAGCAATACCAAGCCATTCTTGTTTCAAACCTACATGCGGGATACCGGGGAGGTTATCAACGACCTTTCCATGCCTATTTTTATAGGTGGGCGTCATTGGGGTGCAGTGCGTGTGGGGTTTGATTCCGGTCGTTTACGAGAAGACTAGGCGCATGAATACGGTGCCAGCAACGCACCTTTGCCATGGGAACGGCCCAAACGCATTAGGTCTGCGCCTGGAGCAATCGTGTAACCGCCTTGGCATAAATCACGTGCTCTTGGGTTAACACTCGGGCGGCTAAGGTTTGGGCAGTGTCACCTTCCAAAACAGGCACTACGGCCTGCTCTAGGATTGGCCCCTTGTCCAACTGTGGAGTTACAAGATGTACGGTAGCCCCGGCAAACTTGCACCCGGCGTCCAGTGCTCTTTGATGGGTGTGCAAGCCCTCAAACGCCGGCAATAGCGAGGGATGAATATTGACCAAGCGCCCCGAAAACTTCTCTACAAACGCTTGCGACAAAATACGCATAAATCCTGCCAGAAGCACCAAAACGGGCGATCCAGGCGCGTCGTAAGCGCTTATCACCTCTGCCAACCGTATGTCAAACTCCTCACGCGTTGGGTACAGGCGGTGGTCCACCACATGGGTTTCAATCCCTTGGGACTTGGCAAAATCCAAACCCACAGCCTCTTGCTTGTTACTGATCACCGCCGCCACCCGTGCGCCAAAACGTCCAGCCCAATCATCGCGTTGGGCTGCGCGCACCAAGGCGGCCATATTTGAGCCACCACCTGAAATCAGAATCACAATATTTTTCTTCATGGATCGAATTATGACGAACCCACTCTGCCTCTCGCTTGCTGAAACACGGGTCCTTGGAACGCTGATGGAAAAGGCACGCACCGTACCTGACAGCTATCCCATGACCCTCAACACCCTCATGGCGGGATGCAACCAAAAAACCAGCCGCTATCCGTTGTTGGACCTGACAGAGGGCGACGTCAATGCCGCCCTCCAAACACTCATGGCCAACGGATTGGTGCACCCGGTGGATGGTGGACGGGTCACCCGTTACGCGCACAACGCCCAGCGCGGGATCGGCGTCCCAGAGCAAAGCACCGTACTACTTGGCCTGTTGATGCTGCGCGGCCCCCAAACTGCAGCAGAACTTCGTGCAAATGCAGAGCGCTGGTACCGGTTTGCGGATACGTCGTCGGTCGAAGCGTTCCTCGAAGAACTGCAGGACCGCAGTCCCGAAAAAGGCGGAGCCTTGGTGAGAAAAATGGACCGAAGCTTGGGGGCCCGCGAACACCGGTGGATACAGCTCCTAAGTGCCCCCCACACTGACCCCACCATGCCTACAGAACACCCCGCGGCCGCCGACGCCCCCGCCCAGACCGACCTCGCTTCTCGGCTGACAAAGCTGGAAGCAGAAGTAGAAGACCTACGGTTCATGGTTACGCGCTTACATCAAGAACTCGGAATACCACAGCCCGCGAATTGAGCGCGCAGCATCTGGCCTTGCGGACATCCGGCATGCGGCAACGGGTGCGTATGCGATGCGGCGCTTTCACATAGTTCCCGCACGCCTTTCAAATGTGCCGATTGATCTTCAACATCATGAAAAACAATATGCAACTACGTCGCCCTTTTGACAAATTTGTCGTGTGCCCATCAAACTCCTTTCACTGGATCAGGAAAAACTCGATACTCTGAAAAGACGATTTTTTCCCCTCAGTCATCCGCTGAGTTAACTAGGAATCCTGCATGCACGACACCAGATCCGTAGCAAATCCAAGTTGGATATCGAGTGTCCG
>JARXAM010000003.1 GCA_029865845.1 Rhodoferax sp.
CGCTGACCTCCGTTCCCCTTCAGGGAACATTAGCTGGTTAAAGCTGGTTAATTAACCTTCCGCGACACGGCTGAACCGATTGGCGGATGCGACTGTGGCATGGGAAGGGCCTTCATTGCAGGGCGGATTGTGCCACCGAAACACGGGTGGCGGTAGGTGGTGCAGCCCTTGTACATGCGCGTATTGCATGCGCACATGCATTAGCCCGCCATCAACACGCGGATGGATTCCAGTGCACCGGGGTCTTCCATCGTCGACAAATCTCCTGGATCGCGGCCCTCGCACACGGCCTGAATCGCTCGACGCAGGAGTTTTCCGCTGCGGGTTTTGGGCAAGCCTGCCACACACAAAACCTTGGCAGGCCGCCCCACGGCGCCCAAGGTCTGGTCCACCAGTTGCATGATCTCGGCCTCGAGCTGCCGAGCGCGTGCCGCATCCTGCATCGCCGCTGCATCTTTGAGAACCACAAATGCCACCGCGACTTGCCCTTTGAGCGCGTCTGCCACCCCGACCACCGCCACTTCGGACACATTGCTGTGCGCGGAAATACTCTCTTCAATCTCGCGTGTGCCCAACCGATGCCCGGCGACGTTGATCACATCGTCCGTGCGCCCCAAAATAAAGAAATACCCGTCAGCATCCCGCACCGCCCAGTCAAAGGTGCTGTAGACCTGCCTGCCTGGAATGCTGCGCCAGTAGGTGTCCACAAATCGGGCATCGTCTTGCCACACGGTTTGCATACAGCCCGGTGGCAAGGGGCCCTCGATCGCCAGCACCCCTTTTTGTCCCGGCTGGGTGAGCTCCTCACCGGTGAGCTCGTCCAATAACTTGACGTCGTAACCATACATGGCTACGCCCGGACTTCCCAACTTGCTGGGTGCCTGCTCGACTCCATTGGCAATGGTGAGGATGGGCCAGCCAGTTTCCGTCTGCCAATAGTTGTCGATGATGGGTTTGCCAAGGCCCTGGCTGATCCATTGCGAAGTGGGTTCATCCAACGGCTCGCCCGCAAGAAAAAGCGCGCGCAGGCTGGACAGGTTGTACCGGGTCAACTGGGCGGGGTCTTGCTTCTTGAGCACGCGCACCGCCGTGGGGGCACTGAACATCACCGTCACCTGGTACTTTTCGACCAGGCTCCACCAAATGCCTGCATCGGGGCGGGTCGGCAAGCCTTCGTAAAGAATGGTCGCCATGCCCGCGATCAAGGGGCCATAAATGATGTAGCTGTGCCCGACCACCCATCCGATGTCGCTGGTGCTAAAAAAGGTCTCCCCCGCTTTGCCGCAAAAAATGTGCTGCATGCTGGCCGCAAGAGCCACCGCATAACCGCCCGTGTCGCGCTGCACACCCTTGGGCTTGCCTGTGGTACCGCTGGTGTAGAGGATGTAGCTGGGGTGGGTAGAGTCCAGCCATGTGCAAGGCACCTTAGCATCCAGATGCTGGCTGCGCAGGTCGCCCCACCGGAGATCGCGACCGGCCACCCAAGGCATGGGGGCAAGCTGGCGGTCCACCAAAAGCACAGCTGCCGGCTTGTGGGCCGAGGTGGAGATAGCCTCGTCCAACAGAGGTTTATAGGGCACCACGTTGCCACCGCGCGAGCCAGCGTCGGCGCTGATTACGAGAACGGGGGCCGCGTCCTCGATACGCGAGGCCAAGGCTGCCGCAGCAAAACCGCCAAAAACCACCGTGTGCACCGCGCCTATGCGGGCGCATGCCAACATGGCGAAGGCCGCCTCAGCAATCATGGGCATGTAGAGAAGGACACGATCCCCTTGCTTCACCCCCAAGGAAAGCATGACCGCTGCCATGCGCTGCACTTCCGCATGAAGCTGGGCAAACGAATACACCGTTTCGGTATTGGTTTCACTGGACACAGCCACCAGGGCGGGCTGATCGGGACGGGTCATTACGTGCCGGTCTACCGCGTTGTGGCACAGGTTGGTTGTACCGCCCACAAACCAGCGGGCAAATGGAGGCCTGCTGTACTCGCACACCGTCACAGGCGGGCGATGCCAATCGATCCAGCGGGACTGCTCGGCCCAAAAAGCCTCCCGATCATCCAGAGAGCGGCGGTAGAAGTCAGCGAAGCCTGTCATGTGGTGGGGTCTCCGGTCGGGCTGGTAAAACTGAATTCATAATTATGAGAGGCCAACTTGCAACAAGCTGACTCACCAGCCCCACCCCACCGCATGCACCACCGGCGCTACGTGTGCCCGTGGCACACACGCCATCCGCCAGCAGGCGCGGCCATGCCCCGCAGTGGCCCCACCGGGATGCTTACTTGATGAGAGCTTGCGCGTCTTTAAACACGGGGTGCTCGGCCGAGCGTATCCATTCAAACGCCACCATCTCCGTCGTAACCAGTTCCGCCCCCGCGCCGGCCAAACGGTCAAACGCAGCATCGCGGTTACGTTCGCTGCGAGAACTGCACGCATCGGTCACGACCCACACCTCAAACTCGTCTTCCAACAAATCCAGCGCGGTCTGCAATAAACAAATATGGGCCTCACAACCAGCGATGACGATGGCATCGCGCTCGGCCGCAGCCGGTTTTTGGAGGTGCTTTGGCAAACTGCGGGCGTTGCCCTGCGGCGGTTTGGCAGGCGGGCGCAACCATTCCCCCAGCCCCTCCTCCACGGCACTGAACTGCATTTTGCTCAGGACCCGGCCCCGCGCTTGCGCCAGCGCGGCCTGCACATCGGGAACCGTGTGCCCCAGACCCGACGGGTTTTGTTCGGTGCCATACGCCGGGACGGCCAGCAAAGCCGCCAGTTTGGCCAAGCGCACCGCATTGGCTACCACGGCGTCAGGCTCCACCATGGCAGGAATCAGACGCACCTGGTAATCGACCAGCACCAACTGGCTCGTATCCACCTCAATCAACATGGAAATTCCCTCTGAAGAAAACGGGGGTAGCATAACGCCCTCGCGGCGGGTACGCTCACCCCCTTCCCCGCGTAAGTGATTCCCCCCACGGTTGCAAATTGGAGCCTGCTGATGCGAAATGTGCTGCTGCTGTCCTTGGCCCTGGCGATAGGGTCAGCCCAGGCCGAGCCGCCCACCGACCCGGTGGCTGCACCAACGGCCCCTGCGTTATCCGTGGAGCCCAGTTTGCTCACCCGGATTACGGAGGCAGGCAACCAGGTAGGCAATGGCGCCACCGCGTTGGTAATGAAGTCCATGTCATTCTTGGGCGTTCCGTACAAGCGCGGCGGTACCCAAGCCGACACCGGATTCGATTGCAGCGGGTTTGTTCGGGCCATTTACGAACAAACCGCTGGCCTGTTGCTGCCCCGCAAGGCGTCAGAGCAAGCAGCGGCGACGGAAAAAATCAACAAAAAAGATCTGCAACCCGGAGACCTCGTGTTCTTTAACACCATGCGCCGCGCATTCAGCCACGTGGGAATTTATGTGGGTAATGGCAAGTTCATCCACGCGCCCAAGCCCGGCGCAGAGGTCCGGGTGGAAGACATGGGTATCGGTTATTGGGCCAAGCGCTTTGACGGGGCGCGCCGCGTCAACGTAGATGAATCAACCCTGCCCGACACGCGCTAATCACTAGCTCGGCGAGCCTGCCATGAGGTGCGCAGGCGCACCCAAAGGCAACACGCCACTCACCACTCAACTTGTTGGAACGCACGCATGAATACGCCATTTCAAGAAACCGATCTTTCCACGATACAGGCCGTTTTCGAGGCACAAGCGGCGACGGCCCTGTCCTGGCGGCAGTCCACCGCAGCGCAGCGGATCGAACGGCTGGAGCGCCTGCGCACCAGCCTGCTGGCACACCAAGAGGCGCTGCACGAGGCATTTTTTGCCGACTTCCACAAACCCCGCTTTGAAGTGGACGGCACCGAACTCGTGCCCAGCCTGGACGAAATCAGGCACAACATCCGATGCCTCAAGCGCTGGATGCGCCCCACCCGCGTCCGCGCCACCGAACTCACCCTGGGCACCCGCGCCCACGTGCAATACCAGCCCCGGGGCCGCTGCCTCATCATTGCGCCTTGGAACTACCCGCTCTACATGATGGTGAGTCCACTGGTATCTGCCCTGGCCGCTGGCAACACTGCCATCCTCAAGCCCTCAGAAATGGCACCACGCGTAGCCCAGATGCTGGCCAGCATCCTGGCCCAGGCCTTCGCGCCCCAGGAGGTGGCCTTGGTGGAGGGTGGCGTGGCCACCTCGCAAGCCTTGCTGGCCCTGCCGTTTGACCACATTTTCTTTACCGGCTCCCCCGCCGTGGGCAAAGTGGTAATGGCAGCCGCCGCCAAAAACCTGAGCAGCGTCACCCTGGAACTGGGCGGCAAGTCGCCTGCGATCGTGGATGAAACTGCGGATATCCAAGAGGCCGCGCGCGTGCTGTTGTGGGGAAAGTTCGTCAACGCCGGGCAGACCTGCATCGCGCCAGACTACCTGTATGTACACGCCTCGGTAAAAGATGCTTTTGTGGCGGCCTGCCAAGCCACCATCCGCGCGCGCTATGGCGACAGCGCGCAGCAACAACGCACCAACCCGGACTTCACCCACATCATCAACCAGCGCCATACCCAGCGCATCCAGGGTCTGTTGGAAGATGCCACAACCCGCGGCGCACGGGTGCTGTGCGGCGCACAGGTGGACACGGCAGGCAACTACGTCGCCCCCACCCTGCTGGACCAGGTGCCCATGGAGGCCAGGGTGATGCAAGAAGAAATATTCGGGCCGGTGCTTCCCATCATTGCCTACACCGACTTGCAGCAGGTGATTGCCGCCATCAATGCCGAGCCCAAGCCCCTGGCGCTCTACGTGTGGAGCCGCAAGCAAAGCAACATCGACCGGGTACTCACCGAAACCAGCTCGGGCGGCGCGTGCGTGAACCACTGCGTGGTTCACATTGCGCATGGCAACCTGCCCTTTGGCGGGGTCAACAACTCTGGCATCGGCAGCTCGCACGGCATCTATGGCTTCAAAGCGTTTTCGCACGAGCGGGCGGTACTCAAGGGTGGATGGGTGCCCAGCATTCGCCTGTTTTTCCCTCCCTACACAGCGGGGCGCGCCAAGCTGTTGAAGTACTTGGTGCATTGGGTTCGTCGCTAAGGCACTGCGTCTGCGCACCGGTGGTATCGTGCGCCGATGAAAACACAGACAGACCACCTCGTCGTTGCCGCCCACACCCTGGAACAGGGTGTGCAGTGGTGCGAAGCCACCCTCGGCATCACCCCGCAAAGCGGTGGTGAACACCCCCAGTTTGGCACCCACAACGCCCTCTTCAAGATCGCCACGCCAGCGCACCCGCTGGCGTATTTCGAGATCATCGCCATCCAACCCGGCGCCAAAGGCCCGGCCAACCCGAACGCCAAACGCTGGTTCGACCTGGACAGCCCGGCGCTGCGCGCCGCTGTCGCCCAAGAGCCACGCTTGGTGCACTTTGTGGCGAGCACTGATGCACAGCAAGCCGCCCGTGCGGCCCTCAAAAACATGGGCATAGACCGGGGCCCCGCCCTGCCCGCCAGCCGTCGCTCGCGCAAAGGGGTGCTGCACTGGCAGATCACCGTGCGCGAAGACGGCTTGCGCTTGTTTGAGGGCTGCCTGCCCACACTCATCCAATGGGGCAAACCAGACGACGCCGACCCCCTGCGCCTGCACCCGCGCAACAGCCTGCCGCGCAGCCGCGTGAGCTTGGATAGCATCGCGGTCAGCCACCCGAGTGCGGCCAAGCTGCAAGCCGCCTATGCAGCCATCGGTCTGGAAGGTGTGGCCATCGCGGAAGGCCCCGCCAACCTGAGCGCCACCCTCAAGACGCCCAAAGGCTTGGTCACGCTCAACAGCATGGGCCTTTGACAGCCCGTATGGGCGCCATCAGCTACTACATTCATAGCAGGCGTCAGCCGCATCCGCCCTCTATTCACTGCACAATAAGCCCACAGCCACTCACTGCTCCACAGCGCCCCAGACGCCGAGCACATGTCCATCCGCAGGGAGCCCATGGTCCACCACAGCAGCAACTTCCACTTTCTGGCGCAGCACTCCCCGCTGCTGGCCGATCTGGGCGCTACGGCCGAACGACTCTTCCCTTTTGACCCCGCGAGCTGCGTGCTCAAGCTGCGCATCCTGTCCGAGGCACTCACCCAAGAAATGGCCGCCCGGTTGGGCGTGCGCCTTCAGCAGCCCACCCACGCCGAGCTGCTGCGGGCCGTCGATTCCCGCCTGGGCCTGGACCCGCAAGTGCGCCAAATGTTTCACCTGCTGCGCCAGCGCGGCAACGAAGCCGCCCACCAAGCTGACCCCAACTTGGGCTACCGCGAAGGCCTGGAGGCGCTGAAAGTGGCCCGCGAAGTGGCGCTCTGGTTTCACCGCACCTTTGGGCAGCAACCCCACTTCAAGCCCGGCCCCTTTGTGCTGCCGGACGACCCCAGCCAAAAGCTGTACGCCCTGCAAACCCAACTGGCCCAACTCCAGCAAGCGCTGCAAGACGCCCAAGCGGCGCAAAGCAACCAAGCAGACATCGTTCAAGTGATGGAAGCCACCGCCGCGCAAGAGCGCACCATGGCGCAGCGTGCCCACGAAGAACGCGCCATCTTTGAAGCCCTGGCGCAAGAGGCCAGCGACAACTACGCCAAGCTCAAGGCGGACTTCGACCAGCGCATTGCCCAAAGCCCCGCGCAAACCGAAGCGGCCGCCACCCACGCCTTTGCCAGCAAAGCCGCCCAAGCCGCCCAGCACGTGCAGATGGACGAAGCGGCCACCCGGCTACTGATCGACCAGTTGCTGATCGACGCTGGCTGGGACGCCAACACCGTGCACAACACCCACGCCAAAGGCAGCCGCCCCGAAAAAGGCAAAAACAAAGCCATTGCCGAGTGGCCCACCCAAGGCAAACAAAGCGCCGACTACATCTTGTTTGCTGGGCTCACCCCCATTGCGGCGGTAGAGGCCAAGCGGCTCAACACCCACGTGGCCGGCAAAATCCCGCAGGCCGAGCGCTATGCGCGTGGCCTGCAGTTGGCCGCCGAACACCAACCTGCGTGGGCCATAGAGGGCCGCGCCGCGCCCTGGCCCGATGGCGAAGGCGGCAGCTTTCAGCTCCCATTTGTGTACTCCTGCAACGGCCGCCCGCTCATCCAACAAAGCCCCGAGGCCAGCGGCACTTGGCACCGCGACGTGCGCCAGACCGCCAACCTGCGCAAAGTGCTGCCCGGCTTCCACTCGCCAAGTGGCCTGCTGGACCAACTCACCCGCTCACGGGCAGACGCCGAGGCCCGCTTGGCCCAAGAAAGCTTTGCCTACCTGCGCCTGCGCGACTACCAGGTCAAAGCCATCTCGGCGGTAGAAGCCGCATTGGCCAGCGGCCAACGCCATTGCCTGCTGGCCATGGCCACAGGCACTGGCAAAACCCGCACCATCATTGGCTTGATGTACCGGTTTTTGAAAGCCGAGCGCTTTCGCCGCATTTTGTTTCTGGTGGACCGCACCGCTCTGGGTGACCAGGCCATGGACAACTTCAACGAAGCCCCGCTGGAGCAAGACCAGCCCCTGTCCAAGATCTACAACATTGCCGCCCTGGGCGACATGGCCGCCGAGGCCGAAACCCGCGTGCAAGTCGCCACCGTGCAAGCCATGGTCAAGCGCATTTTTGGCAGCGACAACCCACCGCCCCTGGATGCCTACGACTGCATCATCGTGGACGAAGCCCACCGTGGCTACACGCTCGACCAGGACATGACCGAGGGCGAACTCGCCCTGCGCGACCCGGCCCAATACCTCAGCAGCTACCGCCGGGTGCTCGACTACTTTGACGCCGCCAAAATCGGCCTCACTGCCACCCCGGCCCAGCACACCAGCGAGATTTTTGGCAAACCGGTCTACACCTACTCGTACCGCGAAGCCGTGGCCGATGACTGGCTCATCGACTACGAGCCGCCCATCCGCTACCAGACCCTGCTCAGCACGCACGGCATCCACTTCGCCAAGGGCGACACGGTGGAAAGCCTGAACCTCAGCACCGGCGAGATCGAAGCCACCGAACTGGACGACGAACTGCACTTTGAGGTCGAGAGCTTCAACCGCCGCGTCATCAACGAAGACTTCAACCGCATCATTTGCGAGCAACTGGCCCAAGAGCTAGACCCGCTGGGCGAAGAAAAAACCATGGTCTTCTGCGCCACCGATGCCCATGCCGACATGGTGGTACGCCTGCTGGGCCAGGCGTTTGAGGGCATTTATGGCGCGCAGTACAACCAAGCCGCCGTGCAAAAAATCACCGGTGCGTCGGACAAGGTAGACCAGCTCATCCGCCGCTACAAGAACGAGCGTTTCCCCAGCATCGCCGTTACCGTCGATTTACTCACCACCGGCATCGACGTGCCCGCCATCTGCCACTTGGTCTTCATGCGCCGGGTCAAGTCGCGCATTCTTTACGAGCAGATGATTGGCCGCGCCACCCGCCGCTGCGACGACATTGGCAAAACCGTCTTCAAGATCTACGACCCGGTAGACCTGTACGCCACCCTGCAAGACGTGAACACCATGCAGCCGCTGGTGAAAAACCCGCAGGTGGACATGGAGCAACTGCTGGACGAGCTGAACAACCCCGCCGCCTACACCGCCCCCGGCAGCGCCCCCGCCCGCAGCCACGCGCACGACGTGCTGGACGAGCTCAAGCAAAAGCTCATGCGCGTGCTGCGCAGTGCCCAGCACAAGGCCGACAAACGCCCCGCCTTGCAACACAAGCTGGACGCGCTGGAGCAGCAATGGGGCGTGCCACCCGCCCAGCTGCACCGCCACCTGCACCAACTAGGCCGCGACCACGGCCCGCAAGCGGCGGCCGACTTTTTGCGCCACCACACCCAACTGCTCACCCAACTTGCCGAGGTGCGCGAGCTCATGGGCACGGCCTACCGCCCCATCCTCTCCAACCACCCAGACCAGTTTGTGGCCCGCGAACAAAGCTGGGGCGACTACCACAAGCCGCAGGACTACTTGGAAAGCTTTGGCCAGTTTGTGCGCGAGCACATCAACCAAAGCGCCGCGCTGGCCGTGGTGGTCAACCGCCCCAAAGACCTGACCCGCGAACAGCTCAAAGAAGTGCGCCTGCTGCTGGACGGCAAAGGCTTTAGCGAAGCCCGCCTGCAAGCCGCCTGGCGCAGCCAAAGCAACCAAGACATTGCCGCCGGCATCATGGGCTACATCCGCCAAGCGGCGCTGGGCGAAGCCCTGCTATCGTTTGACGAGCGGGTCAAACTGGCCCTGCAAAAGCTCTACGCCACCCACCCGTTCACCCCTGTGCAGCGCAAGTGGCTGGACCGCCTGGCCAAGCAACTCACCCACGAACTGGTCATCGACCACACCTTCGTCAACCAGGCCTTTGCGCAAGACGGCGGCGCCAAACAGCTCGACAAACTGCTGGGCGGCCAATTGGACCCGGTGCTGGGGGAAATCACGGCTTATTTGTGGCCGCATGTGGCTTGAATTGAACGACAGTACAAGATTGGACGCACGTTCAATGCTGTTTTGGACGGAACAAAAATCCAGGTTGGACGGAAACAAATCGCAGATTTCAACCGACTTGACTTCAACTTAATCGTATTGCCTGCTTGTCGTAAGCATTTGATTTTTATGGAGTTTTCAGATGAAATTTAACTTGCTGTGCGTCACCACTTCCAGTTAGTCGCTCTCAAAATGGCCCAAATGCAGGCTGTGGCAAACTTGACAGCCATATGCCCCCCACCTCTGTCCCCGGCGCAAGCGCGGTGTGTCATGTGAGGGGTTTCTCTTTCTACTCAGACTACGCGCGCTAAAAAAAACCATGGCCACCCAAGACATCGTCCAGAAACTCTGGAACCTGTGCGACGTGCTGCGCGACGACGGCATCAACTACAGCAACTACGTCACCGAGCTGGTGCTGCTGCTCTTCATCAAAATGGAGCACGAGAACGCCGAAAGCGGCATCCTGCAAAGCCACAAGCTGCCCGGCTACGCGCGCTGGCCCGAGCTCACCAGCCGCAGCGGCCTGAACCTGCTCAACCACTACCGCGAAACCCTGCTCAAGCTCAGCCAAAGCCCGGACCGGCTCATCAGCGCCATCTACGCCGATGCGCAAACCAGCCTCAAAGAGCCGCGCCACCTGGAGCAATTGGTCAAAAGCCTGGACGGCATCGACTGGTTCAGCGCCCGGCAAGACGGCCTGGGCGACCTGTACGAAGGCCTGCTGGAGAAAAACGCCAGCGAGACCAAAAGCGGCGCGGGCCAATACTTCACGCCCCGCCCGCTGATTGACGCCATCGTGCAGCTCATGCAACCCCAGCCGGGCGAAACCGTGCAAGACCCGGCCGCAGGCACCGCTGGCTTTTTGATAGCGGCCGACCGCTACATCAAAGACCACACCGACGACCTCTACAACCTGACCGAAAAGCAACGCAGCTTCCAGCGCAACCAAGCTTTTTTGGGCATGGAACTGGTGGGCAGCACCCGCCGCCTGGCGCTGATGAACTGCCTGCTGCATGGCATGGAAGGCGACGACGAAGGCGTGGTGCACGTGGGCAACACCCTGGGCCAGGCCGGTGCGGCTCTGCCCAAATGCCACCTGAGCCTGAGCAACCCGCCCTTTGGCACCGCCAAAGGCGGCGGCGGCCCCACGCGCGACGACCTGACCTTTGCCACCAGCAACAAACAGCTCGCTTTCTTGCAGCACATCGTGCGCCACCTGCGCGACGGTGGCCGCGCCGCCGTGGTGCTGCCCGACAACGTGTTGTTTGAGGCCGGTGTGGGCGCCGACGTGCGCCGCGACCTGATGGACAAATGCCGCCTGCACACCATCCTCAGGCTGCCCACCGGCATCTTCTACGCGCAAGGGGTCAAAACCAATGTGCTGTTTTTCGAGAAGGTGAGCCAGGCCGCCACCGGCAGCACCAGCGCCGTGTGGGTGTACGACATGCGCGCCAACGCGCCCAAGTTTGGCAAGCGCACCCCGCTCACCGACGCGCACTTTGCCGATTTCATCACTGCCTACGGCACCGACCCCAACGGCAAAGCTGAGCGCCAAGACCAGGGCGAGCAAGGCCGCTTTCGCCGCTTCAGCCGCGAGTGGATCGCCAGCGAGCGCGGCGACAGCCTGGACATTGCCTGGCTGAAGGACGACAACACTGAGGACGCCGCCGACCTGCCCGAACCCGCCGTGCTGGCGCGGGAAGCGGTGGACGAGTTGAATGCGGCGGTGGCAGAGCTGGAAGCGATCTTGGCGGAGTTGGGGGAGGTGCAATGAGTGTCGCGCTTCCATCTTCATGGACAGAAGCCCCAATTGGCACGTTATGCGTTAACACTGAACAAGTGACACCGGATGCTGAGGCCGAGTTCATATATGTCGATATAGCGTCAGTTGACCGTGAAACGAAAAAAATCACTTCGCCACAGCGCATGCTGGGCAAGGACGCTCCATCACGTGCACGCAAACTGATCAAGACCGGTGACACCATCGTCTCCACGACACGACCGAACCTCAATGCAGTTGCTCTCGTTGATCAAACGCTAGACGGCCAAATTGCTTCGACCGGTTTTGATGTTCTGCGTGCGCCTGGGCTTGACCCGCGTTGGCTCGGATACTTAGTACGGACAAGCGCATTTGTAGATGCCATGTCCTCGCTTGTACAAGGTGCCTTGTATCCCGCTATTCGTGGAAAAGACGTTCGCTCTTTTGTAACGCCCATTGCTCCGGCCAATGAGCAAAAACGCATCGCCGACAAACTCGACACCGTCCTCAACCGGGTAGACGCCGTAAACACCCGCCTGGCCCGCGTCGCCCCCCTGCTCAAGCGATTCCGCCAATCCGTCCTTGCCGCCGCCACCTCGGGGCGGTTAACGGAGGATTGGCGTATTGCTTACGACGTAAAGTCAGCCTTAGGTGCAGTCGCTGGCACGCCGTTTTGCGCCATGCAGATGGCAAACTTTCTCTCCAAGATTCGCTCGCCGTTGAAAACGGGTCCTTTCGGAACCCTACTCTCCAAGTCAGAGCATGTCGATCACGGCATCGATGTCGTGGGAATCGAGAACATCGATAGAGGCATGTTCCGTTTGGGATCGAAGATACGTGTCACGCCTGAAAAGGCATTAGAGCTGTCTGCATATGACCTTTTACCTGGCGACGTGGTCATCTCGCGCTCAGGAACAGTTGGGGAGGTATGCGTCATACCTACTGGACTAGGAGAGTTGCGCTTTTCAACGAACATCATCCGCGTAGTTTTGAACGAAGAAATCATTAGGTCGGACTACTTCGTATTCCTTTTTTTAGGCTGTACAGAAGTACTTAAGCAAGTGGATGACCTATGCAAAGGCAGTACGAGAGTATTTCTGAATCAGACGATCCTCAACGCAATTTCCTATCCTGTACCCACTCTGAAAGAACAAACCGAAATCGTCCGCCGCGTAGAAACCCTGTTCGCTTTTGCCGACCGGCTCGAAGCCCGCCTGGCGCAGGCCCAGACCGCTGCCACCCGCCTCACCCCCGCGCTTTTGGCCAAAGCCTTTCGCGGTGAGCTGGTGCCCCAAGACCCGAATGACGAGCCCGCTGCCGAGCTGCTGCGCCGCTTGGCCCAAGCGCCCGCCGCCGCCAGCCCGCGCAAGGGCCGCTTGCCACGCGTGCAGGCCTGACCCCACCCTATTGAACACGCACCACATGCCCTTTGCTGCCGCCCCCCAAAAGGTTCAAGGTTCTGTTGCTGGTGGAGTGCTAACAGCCATGCGCAAGGCCCACTGCCTGTTGGGGCTGCTGGCCACCATGGGGCTGTGGGCATGTAGCGCACCACCGGAGCGCGTGCCGGGCCCCGCAACGGTCCGTGTCGATGCGTCCGCTGCACGGCCACCGACGCAACTCGCCCCACTGCCTCCCGCCACCACAGCGCGCTGGCGCATTGCACCCACGGAGTCCAGCGTGCGCATCCTGGTGTACCGGGGCGGCACCATGGCGCGGCTGGGGCACAACCATGTCATCAGCGCTGCCGACCTGCGGGGCTACGTATGGCGTGCCCCCACGCTGGAGGACTCGGGGTTTGAGATTGCGGTGCCGGTGAACACCTTGGTTGTCGATGACAACAGCGCACGGGCCGAAGAGGGTGAGGACTTTCCCCTCAACGTGAGTGAGGATGCCAAAGCCGCCACCAAGGCCAACATGCTCCGCCCCACCCTGCTGGACGGCCAACAGTTTCCAGAGATCACCATCCGCGCCACGCACATCAGCGGAAATGCGGCGACCCCCGAGGTCGTGGCCCGCCTGCGCATCAAGGACCAGACCCGCGAGGTGCGGCTGCCCGTCACGCTCACGGAGGCGGGCAGCGGCTTGGTGGTTCAAGGCAGCTTTGAGATCCGCCAATCGGATTTCGGCATCACGCCCCTGAGCATCGCCATGGGGGCATTGACGGTGCAGGACGCCGTGAAGATCAAGTTCCGGCTGGTGGCGACACCCCACACCCACTCGCCTTGACGCCCTCGCATGCATATTCCTGTCGGTCGGTAGGGGAGCGTCATTGTCCCTTGGTAGCTTGAAGAGCGAACAGATCACAAAGAAGGCTTGTCAAACGAGGGCTGAGACCAACTCAGAAATCTCCGAAGACATCGACGGTCTCCGTAACCGATTTCGACGCCACAAGCATCTCGACCAACTCACGCCCGTGAATTCGAGCGCCAGCGTCAAAGAGCGCCAGCCGTCAGCGAAGCAAGAAAAAAAGCAGCCTTCTTAAGAAGGCTGCTTTGCAAACCACCGCTATTTTTATGAGCCGATGGTCTTGCCGTCAGTCCGTTGGATCACGATGGTCGAAGACTTGCCCTGTTTGTCCACGGTACCAGGCCAAGTGGTGGGGTGCTGGATGTTGACGAAAAAGGTCTTGAGGTCAGGCGTGTAGGTCAGGCCCGTGATCTCGCAGCCGTCTGGACCGGTCAGGAAACGGGTGGACTTTTTTGTCACAGGATCGACCGAGTACATGGCATTGTTGCCAAAGGTGTTGGTGGTGCTCGAGCTGGTTGAAGCGTCGGTTTGCACCCACAAGCGACCCTGAGAATCGACGTCGATGCCATCCGGGCTGGAGAAGCTGTCACCGTTGATGTTTCCCTTGAGGTTGCTTGCTGTCAGACGAGCGTCGCCAGCTTGCAAAAACAGTTCCCAAGCAAAGGTGGTGGCTTTGGCACTGCTGCCAGTTTCAGTCCAGCGAATGATGTGGCCGTGCGAGTTGTTCACGCGCGGGTTGGCGGCATCGACCCGTTTGCGGCTGCCGTTGTTGGTGAATGTGCAGTAAATGCGGCGATCTGGACCCACTGTCACCCACTCGGGACGGTCCATCAGGGTGGCGCCGGCCACGCGGGCTGCAGCCTTGGTTTCGATCAGCACGTCAGACTGCGTGTTGAAATCAACCGTTGTCGCAGTGGGTGTCACCCCCTCAACGAGTTGTGTGACGTTACCCAAGTCTTGGGCGCCTGCCACCAGGCCGTTCAAGCCTTGCGTCAGCTCTATCCAAGCGCCCGTGCCGTCTGCATTGAACTTGGCGGCATAGAGCTTGCCGGTGTCCAACAGGTTTTGATTGGCAGCGCGGTTGGTGGGGTTGTATTTGTTCGCGGCTACGAATTTGTAGACACAGCCAGGGGTGGAGTCATCGCCCATGTAAATGGCCAGCGTGTTGTCGCTGTCCAGCATGTAAGCGGTGTTTTCATGGTCAAAGCGACCCAGCGCCGTGCGCTTAACGGCGGGGAAAACACCTTGCGGGTCAATCTCCACCACCCAGCCATAGCCGTTGACCGGTTGGGAGGGGTCAAGGTAGTTGTCGGTGGTTTCCTCGCAGGTGAGGTAGGTGCCCCACGGTGTCCTGCCGCTGGCGCAGTTGTTGAGCGTGCCTTTGATCGCTGCGCCCGCCGCTGCAGCAGCGGGGCCGGTGGCGGCAAAGATGGTGTTGCCGCTGTAGCGCTTGTTGAAGGTGGAATTCTTCTTAACCTCCCACTTGCCGCCGCTTTGCATCACTTCAATCACGGACACGCCGACCGTAGACAGGAGGCGTTTACGGTTCTCATCGTTGAGAGCGGCGATGGCAGTAGTACTGGTAACAAAAGTGCCAGTTGGATCAAACACGTAGGCATCTGGCGCTTCATGATTAATGGTCAACAAGCCACCCACATTGGGGTCTACGCCGGGTAAGGGGAAAAAGACCATGCCGTCGTGGTTGCCGCCAGACACCTTTTCCATGTCGGCCGAGTTCAAAGCGGTGCCCGTGAAAGCTGTGGCGCCCGCCACCACGGCGTCGCCCGCAGAAAACAATACGGAGGTTGTGTAGCCTTCGGGAACCACGACCGTGTTGCCCGTAACCGCAGGAACGCCCTTGAAGCTCAGGGCGTAGCTGACGCTGGTGCCTTCAGATCCGCTGCTGCCTCCGCCGCACGCTGAGAGCAATGCCGAGCCGCCGAAGGCTGCAGCAAATGTTGCACCGACGCCACCACGCAAAATGGTTCTGCGCTGGGCGCTAGCATCTGCCAGCACCTCGTGCATCATTTGCCCTGGGATTTCTACGGTCTTACTCTGCTGGCGCAATACCGCACGGAGTTCATCGGTGATGTATGACATAAATTGAGTTCCTTTGTTGAGTTGAATTTGATAGTCGTCAAACACAAGCTATCGCGTTCAAGAGGCAATTTAAAAGCCTCATGTGAAGCATTTATGAATCAAATCGACTGCGCTGAACTGAAATACTCCGAATATCAAGAAGGCGCCACACGTTGAAAAGTCGGAGCCACGATTCGTGGCGCTATCGGCCGCAACACCCTCACCGACATACGGCTTGGGCGGCGCGACCACGGGGGACTTCATGGGCACGGGCGAATGGGTGGATCTGAAACTCAGCAACATTCCTAGCTCGTACACCGCCTACACATTTGCCAACCAAGCAGATGTTTTGACTCATGCCCGTTTGGCTGGTGATGCGGTTGGCGCCACCAAAATGGACCGTCCTGAATGGGTCACGCTCACCAACAACTCAAGCCGTACCGTTGCGGATGAAGCCAACCCACGCGCCAATAACCTCTACGGACAAATCGTTCGCTGGCGCGAAACTGGCGGCGATGCAGCCGCCCTGACATTTGATTGGGATATCTTCGTTCTTGCTGGTAACCCCACCGTCCCGGCCAACGTCGGAACGACCAAAGCAGGCTCCAGCAACGTGACTGCAGAGAACACCTTCAACAGCCCAGACGGCCTGGGCTTTGACAAGTTCGGCCGCCTCTGGATTCAAACCGACGGTAACCATACCAACACGGGTAACTTCGCCGGCCAGGGCAATAACTCCATGCTGGCGGCGGACCCCGTGAGCAAGGAAATCCGCCGCTTCTTGGTGGGTCCGAAGCAATGCGAGGTGACCGGTTTGACGTTTACGCCGGACAGCAAAACCTTGTTCATCAATATCCAGCACCCAGGCGAAAACGGTGCCGGTGGCAGCACCTGGCCCGACGGCGGCACGAACATGCCGCGCTCTGCCACGGTGATCATCACCAAAAACGATGGTGGCGTGATTGGTACCTGAACCCAAGGGTAGGTAGTAGATGAAGATGGCCCCGCTTTGGCGGGGCCATTTTGTGCCACGTCGCCTTGAACGCCTAAATTTGCAGCTTGTCCCGCAGGTCGTAGTACCAGGCCCCCAGTGCCGTGAGCGGCACCCGGAACCAGCGTCCGCCGGGGAAGGGGTAGTGAGGCAAATTGGCAAAGGCATCAAAGCGGTTGGCCTGCCCCTGAATCACCTCGCTCAACACTCGACCTATCAAGTGCGTGAACGTAACCCCGTGCCCGGAACACCCTTGGGAGTAGTAGATGTTGGGGCTCAAGCGCCCTACTTCGGGCAGGCGTGACAAGGTGAGCAGGAAGTTGCCCGTCCAGCCATAGTCGATACGCACGTCTTTGAGCTGGGGGAAGGTGGTGAGCAGCTTGGGCCGGATGATGGACTCCACGTGCTGCGGGTCCCGCGCGCCATAAATCACACCGCCGCCATAGAGCAAGCGCCGGTCGGCCGAGAGCCGGAAATAGTCGAGCAAAAAGTTGCTGTCTTCCACACAGTAGTCGGTGGGCAAAATCTCGGAGAAGCGGTCGCCCAAGGGTTCTGTGGCGATCACCTGCGTGCCGCAGGGCATGGACCGCGAGGCCAACTGCGGCTCCAACCCGCCGATGTAGGCGTTGCAGGCCACGATCACGAAACGGGCTGTGACCTGGCCCTGTGCGGTGTGCACCACCGCAGGGTCGCCCCGCTCAATGCGCAGCACGGGCGAGCCCTCGTGCACCACGCCGCCCAATGACTCGAAGGCCGCCGCTTCACCCTGCGCCAAGCGCAAGGGATGCATGTGGCCCGCACTGAGATCGAGCAAGGTGGCAAGGTAGCGACCGGTGCCGATGGCGGCCTTGCTTTGCGCGGCATCGAGCAGGCTGAGTTGCTGGTGGCCGTAGCGCTCCCAGAGTTGTTGGTGGTGCTCGAGCTGCCTGACCTGCTTGGGGGTGATGGCGGCAAACATGCCACCGGGCTTGAAGTGGCAGTCGATGCCGTAGGTGTCGATGCGCTGGCGGATGATCTTGGCGCCCTCAAAGGCCATGCTGCCCAGGGCCTGGGCGGTGGTAGTGCCGTAGCGCGCCTCGATGACATCGAGGTCCCGCGAATAGCTGTGCACCAGTTGCCCGCCGTTGCGCCCCGATGCACCCCACCCCACCTGCGCCGCCTCCAAGACCACCACCTTGAAGCCCGCCTCGGCCAGATGCAATGCCGAGGACAAGCCGGTGTAGCCCGCCCCAATCACCACCACATCGGCCTGCACACTCCCCCGTAAAGGCGGGCGCTGGGGCTGGGGCAACCCGCTGGCTGCGTAGTAGGAGGGGGCGTGGGCGGCGGGCGCGGCCGACGCCGCACGGTCAGAGGTAAACATAGGCCTTCGTCCTTTGCAGCTTAGGCGTCGATACGCAGCCAGGTGGTCTTGAGTTCGGTGTACTTGTCAAAGGCGTGCAGCGATTTGTCGCGCCCGTTGCCCGACTGTTTGTAGCCCCCGAACGGCACAGTGATGTCGTCCTCGTCGTACTGGTTCACATGCACGGTGCCGGCTTTGAGGCCGCGCGCCACCCGGTGTGCGCGGTCAATCTGGCCACTCCACACACTGGCTTGCAGGCCATACACACTGTCATTGGCCAGCGCCAAGGCTTGCGCCTCGGTGGCAAAGGGAATGACCCCCAGCACCGGCCCGAAGATTTCTTCGCGGGCAATGCGCATGCCGTTGTGCACGCCTTCAAAAATGGTGGGCTCCACAAAGTAGCCGCCGCTCTCGGTGCGCACCCGCTGCCCGCCAAA
>JARXAM010000055.1 GCA_029865845.1 Rhodoferax sp.
AAGCCCGTTGTTGGCCTCCTCGGCGGTGCCTTTGCCGCCCACTACATAGGCATGCCAGCGCTTGTTGGCCATGGTCAGCAGTTCGGCATACTCGGGCACCGACCAAAAGTCTTTCACCATGCCCATGGATTCGGTAAACGCTGCGTTGTAGGGTGTGGCCTTTTTAAACTCTGCAGACGCAAGTACCTTGGTGTTGCAGGTATAGCCGCCCAAATCGGCCCAGCGCTTTTGGACGTCCTCTCGGGCAAACCAGGCGAGGAACTTCTTGGACTCTTCCTGCTTTCTGGAATACTTGACCACCGAAATGCCTTGTCCGCCCATGGACGCAAAGCGTTTTCCATCCGGACCGGCTGGCATCGAGAAATACCCGGTTTTGGCTGCATTTTTGTTCACTGCCGAATTCGCCAGCGCGGGGAAGAAGGCAAAGTAGTTCATGCTCATGGCCACCATGTCTTCAGTAATGGCCTGGTTGGCCTCTTGGAAGAAGGTTTTGCCCCAATCGGGCGGCGTGAACGAATACAACTCTTTGTAGAGTTTGAGCGCAGCATTCGACGCGCTGGAGTTAATGTTGCCCTCTACCTTGTAGGTTTTGGCGTCGCCAAGCTCACCACCATAGGCAAACAGCACATTCATCACACCCATCACCAGCGCGTCGTACGAGTTGTCGGTGTAAATGGAAATGCCATAGCGCTTGTCGGCTGGCCGGTGGAAAAACTCGGCAATATCACGCAGGTGCGCCCATGTTTTGGGCACTTCCAACTCACGGCCGTATTTGGCCTTGAAGGCAGCCTTTTCCTTGGGATCTTCAAACCAGTCTTTGCGGTAAGAGAAACCATTGGCATCGCCTTCCAGTGGAATCGCCCAGTAGCGCTTGCTCTCGGCTGGATACTCTGCATACCCTTTGACGGTGGCAGCCGTCATCGACTCGGCGATTTTGTGTTTTTGGAAAAAGTCGGTCAGATCGACATAGTGCCCGGCGGTGGATGCAGCCCCCAGCCACTGCGAGTCGCCCACCACCATGTCATAGGCAGAGCCCTTGGCGGCGAATTCCCGGAACGCTTTGTTTTGGAAGTCGGACCACGGGACCGTCTCCACCGCCACCTTGACCCCCGTCTCCTTCTCGTACCCCTTCACCAACTCTTGCAGGTAGTTGGCGGGGTCCCATTGGGCCCACAGAATGGTTAACGACTGTTGGGCCTGCGCCGTCAGCGCCCCGATGCCCAACAGCGTGCCAGCTATCACCTTCTTCAATTTCAGCATTTTGATGTCTCCGTTGGTAGTGCCAGATTTGATTTTTAGACAAATTGGAAGTGGCAGATATAAGGAGTAGCCCTATTGGCATAGGCAAAAATTTAGGGTAATCAAAACTTTGACCCATGCTGGGCCAGCTTGTGTTCACAGAGCGGTGACCGGCATCGCGGGTGCGGGAGCGGCAGCGGCCCCGCGCGCGGGGGGGGCGGTCTGCTTGGACGCCTTGGGCGTGTAGTGCCGGTGCGGCGATGTGGATGGTGGCGGTCCCGCTACCGCGTCTTGCCTCAGGCCCGCAACTTATGCACGCGCTGCGATAGGGCGGGCACGGTGCGCCTGGCGGCGACGGTGGCGGGTGCGTTTGTGGGGGGCCCGAATCGGGCGAGCGAAAAAACAAGGCTTGGCTGCTACGACACCTATTGCCAGCATCACGGTGAGCGCTAGCGAAGATATTTGATCTTCCACCGCGCCAAGGTGCCAGTGCATGTAAGCAAGCCCATGGACAAAAAAATACAAGCCCACCACACCCGGCGCGAGCAAGGCGAAGGTGGCAGGAAGCTTGCCGTTGACACCCGATGTGATGCTCCGTTCCGGATGGAAGGAAATCGTATTCATGGTTACGCTGAGCACCGCCAAGATGGCCAAGATCAGGCTATGCCCTATGGCATCGACCACGCCGACCAAGGGTATTGCCGACAGCATGACCAGCAACAACACGGCCGATGCAATTTGTGACGAGAGCCTCCCAAACAACAGCAGGAAGGCCAAAGTGAACTCCACAAAGCCCGCCATCATGGCGATAAACTCCGGGTTAAATCCCATCAAGACCGACGACAAATCGCCCATTAAAAGATGGGTTGTCCAGCTGGGGTAGGTCCATTTTTCTGCGCCCGCCCACATAAGGCTCAGTGACATGGTGAGCCGCAGATAGCACAGACTCTTCAGATACTTTTTTGATTTGCAGGAACCATTCAGACACAGGAATGCAATGATTCCCAGAAAGAAAACGTAATCCAGCATGTGGAACAGTCCAGCGGCATGCACCGATGCTGCAAACAGCCCGGTGATTGCCGCTGCTGAGAGCACGGATGTTTTGCGAAACAGGGCAGTAACCGCAATAAATGCCTGCAAGTACGGAATCCACACGGCATTTGTCGTGACCTCGGGTGTCAAGAGGACGGGGTGTTTCCAGTAGTAAATGGGTACGGCGATAAAGTAGACGAAGATTCCCAATCGCAGTATCCATCCCGCCCATCGATCTGCGAAGGCTGAGATTTGTTTTTGCTTGAGCTGTAGGGATGCAATGCTCCAGGGCACGCCCCTGTCAATCGCAGACGTGATGAAGATGACGATGGTTGTCGACATGAGCCCGAACAAAAACCATTTGGATGCAATGACCTCGGTGGGCGACAGCGGGCGCGACACGCAGTCCACCATTTTTGAGAACCACTTCACATGCGCATGGCTGGGCGGTGCCCACAGCAAGGCGGCTAGCAACAGGGACAGTTTTCGATGCGCGGTCAGGAGCATTGTGGTGGGCCTGCGGGCTTCTTGCGGGCCCGCGCGTGGTTTAAGCCTTTTGCATGAACCCCAAGTCCGCAAGGTCGTAGCGGCCGATGCGGGGAATGAGGTCGGCCAGATTGGCAGTAGGCACCCCAAACCAGGTGGCCAGCGTGGCCATGTACTGATCGACGCCAATGGCGGGTACGAGGGTGCCCCCGCCGAGGTCGTCCGGGCCATCTACCGCGATGACCGGCACCCGGCCCACCCACTGGCCCCCACGCACCGCCCCACCCAGCACAAACTGGTAGCTACCCCAGCCATGGTCCGATCCATCGCCGTTGCTGGACAAGGTGCGGCCAAAGTCCGAGCCGGTGAAGGTGGTCACTTTGTCTGCCACGCCCAAGTCTTGTGTCGCGGCATAGAAGGCGCTGAGCCCTTCGGCCAGTTCCGCCAGTAATGCGCTGTGGTTGTTGGGCATGCCAGAGTGCGTGTCAAAGCCGCTCATGGATGCAAAAAACACCTGCCTTTTGACCCCTAAGTTGCTGCGGCCCGCAATCATCCGCGCGATGGACGCGAGCTGTACGCCAAGAGGCGTCTCAGGCATATCAGGGATCGTCGCGGTGTGGAACGCGGCGTTGACTTTGCCACCCAAGCTCATGGCATTGGTGGCGGTGCTGGCCAGCGTTTTTTGCAGATAGTGGCTGCTGTCTTGCGTCATCAACTGGCGCAAGGCATCCAGGGTCACGGTGCTCTTGAAAGGCTGAATCAGGGTGCCTGCACCGTTCCCGTTGATGCGATACGGCCTTCTGCTATCGGCGCTGAGGAAGGTGCTTGGACTTGCGTTGATCACCGATAGCGCAAGGTGTTCGGGCGTGTTGGCAGCCACAAGGTCTGCCATGCGTCCACCGTAGCCATCGCCGGATTCCACGGCCCCGCGATGCCAGGTGACTGCCTGGTCACTGTGCGAGCCCAGCTTGGGCGGCAGGCCTACGCCACGCTTTGCATCGGCTTGGGTTAGCTGCCCCACCAGCGTGCCCACGCTCATTAACAAGGCCAACTTGCCGTCGGTAAACAAAGGGAGCAACGGTGCCAGGCGGGGGTTGAGGGCCATTTGGCGTCCCGCTGGCCAGGGGTTGCGTGGCTTGAGTTCCATGGCGGCGAGAGACGACATGGGCACAGCGATATTGCCGCGATACCGCGCGTACGCGCCATAGCTGGCCGCGTCCATCGGCACGATGGTGTTGTTGTGATCGTTGCCGCCATAGAGGAAGACAAAAACCAAGGCCTTGTAGTCGTCACCGGTGGTCTGCGCGGCGGCGTCTGCCACTGCCGCCATGTTGAGTGCCCATGGGGCCGCAGCGCCCATGGCTGCCAGCGTTGAGGTGCGTTGCAGGAATGCGCGGCGCGTTGCGTCATGTGTCATGCGGGGCCCTATTTTTGAATCAAATAATCGGGCGCCACCAGCGCCATAAGCAGGGCGCTGCGGGCACGCAGCAGCGCGTTGGCCGGGCCACCGGGAAGCTTGCCAAGTGCTGTGACCATGATGGCGCGTGTGGCCGGTGTGAGCGTGTCATGGGCGAGCAGCAGGTTGGTGCGTCGAACCAGCTCTTGTGGGTTATCTGCCACCGCTGCAAAGTGGTCGAGGTTGATCGCCATGCCTTTGGGCCCGTTGGTCAACATGGAGGTAAAGAAGTTGACGACGCCCACCACTGACACCTCATCCACAATCTGGAACTCGGGGGCCACCAGTTGCCTGGCCGAGATCGGTGTGCCAGGCGGGCTGAAATTGGGCACATTGAAGCCAAAGACTGTGGGCGCGCGCCCAGGGCTCTGGCCCAGGCTGGTGGCTTCATCGGCGGTGGACACAATGCCCCAAATCTTGTTGTCATCCAGTGGCCGCACCTCCAAAAGCCGCAAGAGCTGCGTCATGCGCAACACCGGCTCCCGCAGCTTTCCCCAATGAGGCGGCGGATTGTCAATCACCTGCGGCGTCCGTGCCTCTGGGTCCATCAACACCTGGGTAAAGACCGCTTTCATGTTGCCCCGCACGCCCGTGCCGTCGTCATTGAACATGCGCGCAACACGTTCCACATACGCCGGACTCGGGTTGCTCGTCACCATGCGCTGAATGATCTGGCGACCAATGAACGGCCCCACGTTGGGGTGGTTAAACAGTGTGTCGAGTGCAATCTTGAGGCTGGTCGGGCCATCGGTACCTGCAGGAATCGTGACACCGAGGAACTTTTTCTGTTCCAGTGAATGCGCCGCCGCGTTATGGATCATCGGCTCGCGCCAGCGCTCGTAAAAGGAGACGCTGGCACTCTTGACGGTCCAGCCTGTGAACACCTTGGCAAGCTCCCGCACGTCGTCTGGGCCATAGCTCGGAATGGGTACGCCGTCGGCGAGCCTGGGAGACCCGTCGATGTTCAACAGAACGGTGCCGATCGTAAAGAGCTGCATCACCTCGCGTGCGTAGTTTTGGTCGGGCACACGCGTGGGCTTGCCCGCCTCGTCATACGTGGCCTTGGTGTTGCCGAGGTAGCTTAAGAAATAGCCCATGGCGGGGCTTAGGGTCACGTCGTGCAACAGGTCGCGGAAGTTGCCAAACGCCCCCCGCTCCAGCCAGTCTGTGAATGCCGCCATGCACCGTATCCGGTGCTCACCCCCCGAAATCAGGTTGGCGACATTGACGACGAAAATTTGCGAGAGCACGTAGCCCGCGCGTCGGCGTAGTTGGTCGGGGCTGTCAACATACATCTCCCAAATCTGTTGGTCCCAGGCGCTGTCGATGAAGTAGATGGCATTCCCATACCGAATGGTGTTGTCCCAATGCGTCTTTGACACCGGCATGGCGAACTGGGCTTCGAGCCAGCCCGTGCGCCATTGGTCTCGCAGGGGCTCGATGTCGCCGCGCCGCGCACCGAAGGATGCCTGCGTAAGAAACCGGATGGCAGAGCGCTCAGGCATGCGCACCGGCACCCCACCAGCGGCCACCTGTTCAGCGGCGGGCAGCGCGAGCAACTCATCGCGTTGTTCGCGCAATACGCTGGGGTTGGCGTGGGCACCGGAAGGCAGCGTGGGCCCCGACGAGAGCGAACTCGCCCCATCGCCGGAACCACCACCGCCGCACCCGGCAAGAGCGAGCGGGACCAGTGCCATGGTGGCCGGCCCGGCAGCGTCTGCACGATGGTGGGCTACTGGCGCTATAGCAGGTGCCAGTGATGTGTGAGATTTCATAGGTTCTGCCTGTAGAGATAACCTGGGCCAAGCGCCGCTGCCGTCGGCGTGTCGGGGTAAGGTGATCGCCCATTTATTAATAATGCGAGATAGCCGGAGGGCTTGAAAATGACGTTCAACGAGCGCAAAACTATATTCCTTTTTATATTGCAATGTGGTACTGAGCACGCATTGCAAATACGCTTAAAACCAGCCAAACATTGCATGAGACCGATTTTGGAGGGTGGGGGAATAGGCGTCTATTTCATTAATCAAAACAGAGCGTTGAAGGGCGTCAATCGTGTCAGTGGCTAAGCCCGATTATTCGAAGAAAAGTAAGTTGATAACTAGCATCATTGGGCATTGCCGTCTATATGCTAGTTTCACTTTGTTTCAATTTTTCCGGGTAGTTAACAACTTGATATGTTCATGCAATCAAGTGGGTGCTGCCAGCCTCCGCGCGGCGTGCGCGATGACCATCACGCCGCCGCCGGGCATGCGCATTTATAGGGCGCTACTTTGCGCTCGCCAAGTCATACAAGCGCAAATCATCGTGATAAATAATGCGCGTCGCTGGATCGTCGTTGGCTATGAAAGAAGCGGGTCGATACAGCCCCCACTTGATATAACCTTGGTAGGCGCTGGTATTTTCGGTGTCAAAGGTAATGATGTTTTCTTCGTCGACCATCAGCTTGTAGTCTTGTTCACCCGGCAACTTGATGGATACTTTGTAGTAGCCGGTCGCACGTTCTTCCCAGCGCACGTCTATCCGAATATCAATCCACTTATTGATGTAAGGACGAAAGTCGCTTAGCACCTCGAATTGCGTGCCCCGGATGGTATCGCGCAGCGCAATACTGTTGCGCTTGGTCATCACGTAGAACGACGGGCCAGCGGTAGACTGTTTTGCCTGCCAAATAATGTCTCCCGCAGAGCCTGTCATGCCGCTTACCCAGGGTTCCCAGTCCTTTAAAAGGATGCTGAATTCGTAGCGATGATGATCTCCAATTTGAAAGAGATTGGGCTCTTTGATGCCAAGATCGGCAGTCTCGCTACGCCAGCTTCCATCTGAAAAGTATCCGTCGTTGTCCAGCGTTACCTTGTGCGCTACTGCGTGTTTTCCGGAGCGTGCTTCATTCACGATATACGAGGCATCCGCCGCCGTTGCGTGCGTGGTCACCAAACCTGGATAGCCAGATTGAATGGTGCCTGATTCGTAATTGATGTCGTAAATTAGCTTATATGCTGGATTTGCTGGTGTAGCGCCACCAGCGGAAGTAGTGCCACCGGTACTGGAAGTGCCACCAGCGGAGGTAGTGCCACCGGTACTGGGAGTGTCACCAGCAGAAGTAGTGCCACCGGTACTCGCCGGGCCTTCGGTTCTGGTAGTGGGTGGGGTGGGGGTATCGGTGGGTGAAGTGGATTCCCCATCGCCGCCGCCGCACGCGGAGGCAAATACCGCAACGCACATCGAGGCAAACACCAACTTCCGTGACCGACTTAGTAGTCCGGGACGCATGGTTTCTTGTTTGACAAGAGGCTCAATCCGCTCTACGTGTTTCATGTTTAATATTCCTGATAGAAATGCTGTAGGCATATAAATACTGAAAATCAGGCCAAAAAAGAAAACCCGGCCCTGCCGCATATGTTTCGCGTGCTGGCATATCTGCCCGATTGCATTGCGATCGTTGTTTGTTCTGGCCGCGAGCACGGGCCGGAAACTATTCGGTCTGTTATCAGACCCATTGCGTAGTGTTACGCGCTGGGCACCGCGTGGTGTTCCACTGCCAACAGTGCGGTTGGCGGATGTTGTCTGCGCCCATCACGCCCGGCATACAAGACCTCGTTGGTGATGGCCTTGTCGTGCAGTTTGAAGACGCCAACGACTTCAACGAGGCGTTTCGCCTGCTGCCGCATGCTGTCGGACGCTGCGGCCGCTTCTTCTACCAGCGCCGCATTTTGTTGGGTGACCCGGTCTAACTCCGCGATTGCCTGATTGATTTGCTCGATGCCGTGGGTTTGTTCTGCCGCTGTGGCACTGATATTGCCGATGAGTTCTGCAACATACTTCACCTGGCCCACGATGTCGTGCATCGACCCACCTGCTTCACTTACCAAGCGCCTGCCCACATCTACCTTGTCCACACTCGCGTTGATAAGAACTTTTATTTCTTTGGCAGCCGCAGATGACCTACCTGCCAACGCGCGTACCTCGCTCGCCACCACTGCAAAGCCCCGCCCATGCTCTCCGGCACGGGCCGCTTCCACTGCGGCATTCAACGCCAATATATTGGTTTGAAATGCAATGCCGTCAATCACACCAATAATGTCAGCAATCTGCCGCGATGCCGCTGTGATTTCTTCCATCGTGTGAACGACTTGCGAGACGACGTTACCGCCCTTCGCCGCAGCCCCACTGGCGGCGTGCGCCCTGTGTGTTGCTTCTTTGGCAGTGCGGGCGTTGTTCCCTACAGCGACACTCAGCTCTTGCATGGAGGCGGCGGTCTCTTCCAAATTGCTGGCCTGGGTTTCAGTCCGCCGCGACAGGTCATTGTTTCCGGCGGAAATCTCGCTGGCCGCATGGTGAATCGCATGGGCTGTGGAGCGGATATTTGTCACAATGTCCGACAAGTTGGACGTGACGGCCGTGATGGCATCGATCACCTGACCCGTCGCGTCGCTTGAACGCGCCTGTGGCCGTTGTGTAAGGTCGCCGTTGGCCACGGCAATTGCGACCTGCGATGCCGTTGTTAATGGCGTGACCAGCATGCGCGTCATCAGCCATGCCGCTGCGATGGTGGCACACAGTGCCACGCCGATACCGCTCAGAATCAATACCGTGTTGCGCTTGGCCTGTTCACGCCCGGCCGCCACTGCCAGCGTGGCCGCGTTGGTATGCTCGGTGACCAGGGCATCCAGCTCGGTTTTGAGCTGCTTGTAATTGCCTTCAATGGTGGTCATATACGACGCAGCATTGCCGAGCATGCCGGTCTTGACCTCCAACGCCTCGCGAGCGCTATCTGCATACCGCTCAAACTCGGGCAGGGCAGCGCCCAAGTGCTTTCTGTCACTGGCGTCTTGGGCATTGCGCTGGAGGTGCTGCAAATCAAGCCGATACTGGTTGAGCAAACTCACAATATGTTGATCAAGCGCCTCGATAATGCTGGCTTTATAACCTGCACCTTCCCAGGCCAAACTCTGATTGACCAGCGCATGAATGCCGGTGATTTGTTCGGAGAGCTTTGCGTTATTCACAATGCGCGGTACGCGCTTCTCACCTAATTCAACAATGGTTTCACTCAAACTGCCATTGGCCATATACCCAATGGTGCCGACGAGTATCAGGCACAGAATGGCAATCGCCGGCGCGAGGGCCACTTTTGTTGCAACAGAAAAATTGCGAATCCGTTCAAACATGCCTGTCTCCATACTATCGAATACCAGCCGCCGCCACGGTGGTGGCCCCTCAAGGCCAGCCACGATGGA
>JARXAM010000093.1 GCA_029865845.1 Rhodoferax sp.
GGCCACGCACGGCCCTAACGCACTGCCCGGCGCCGGCTCACGGCGCTGGACCGCCATCGCCCGCGAGACGCTGACCGAGCCCATGTTCCTGCTGCTGCTGGGTGCTGCCGTGCTCTACGGACTGCTGGGCGACTGGCAGGAGGGCGGCATTCTGCTCGGGCTGGTGGTGATGGTGGTGGCGCTCACGCTCTACCAGGAGGGCAAAACCGAACACGCCATGCAGGCCCTGCGCCAGCTCGCCAGCCCGCAGGCCCAGGTGCTGCGCGACGGCAAAGCCCAAGCCGTGCCGGGCAGCACGGTGGTGCCCGGCGATGTGCTGGTGCTGGCCGAGGGCGACCGGGTGGCCGCGGATGCCACGCTCTTGAGCGGCAGCGATGTGATGGCGGACGAGTCCATGCTCAGCGGCGAATCAGTGCCAGTCGAAAAGGCGGCCACCGGGGGCGACGCCGCCCTCTTCGGCGGCACCCTGCTGGTACGCGGCCACGGGCTGGCGCGGGTGGAGCACACCGGCGCGGCGTCGGCCATGGGGCGCATCGGCAGTGCCTTGGACGGCTTGGGCCCGGAAGACTCGCCGCTCAAGCAACAAACAACCGTGCTGGTCAAACGCTTGGCGGTGATGGCGTTTGCTGCCAGCTTGCTGTTGTTTCTGGCTAGCGGGCTGATGCATGGCAACTGGACCGCCGCCCTGCTTAACGGCATCGCGCTGGCCATGGCCTTGCTGCCACAAGAGTTCACCGTCATCCTCACCGTATTGCCCGCCTTGGGGGCATGGCGGCTTGCCAAACAAAACGTACTGACGCGCCGCTTGGCTGCCATCGAAACCCTGGGGGCCACCTCGGTGCTCTGCGTCGACAAAACCGGCACACTGACCGACAACCGCATGCGGGTGGCCGCCTTGTTGGCCTATGGCGGCACGGACGTCCACGCGCCCCTGACCCTCCCAGATGGCGAACCGCATGCCTTGCCCGAAGCCTTTCACCGCCTTGCCGAGTACGCCATTCTGGCCAGCGTGGAAGCGCCCTTGGACCCGATGGAGATGGCGTTTCACCGGTTGGGTGCGCAAACCCTGCACGACACCGGCCACCTGCACCACGACTGGACGCTGGTGCGTGAATACGGCCTGAGCCCGCAACTGCGGGCCATGACCCATGTATGGATGGCCGACGACGGTGATGCCCATATCGTGGCGGCCAAGGGTGCCCCCGAAGCCGTGTTCGACCTGTGCCACCTGCCGCGTTGGCCCGCGCGCAAGCGGATGCCACCGCCTTGGCAGCGCAAGGCTTGAGGGTGCTGGGCGTGGCCTCCAGCCGCGTACCGGGTACGGCGGGCACTGTCACCCTGCCGGGGCAGGAGCACGATTTTGACTTCACTCTGCTGGGCCTGATCGGGCTGGACGACCCACTGCGCGTGGGCATTGCTGACTCCGTGGCGCAGTGCCGACGCGCGGGCATTCGGGTGGTCATGATCACCGGCGACCACCCGGCCACGGCCACCGCCATTGCGCGGCATGCCGGCATTTTGGTGACACCTGCGGTGCCGGGACATGCTGCGTCCAGCGAAGTGCTCACGGGCGACGAGATCGACCGCCTGGACGACACGGCCCTGCGTGCCCGCATGCGCCGCACGCGGGTGTGCGCGCGGGTGGCACCGGTGCAAAAACTACGCATCGTGCAGGCCTTGCAGGCCGATGAACAGATCGTGGCCATGACCGGCGACGGCGTGAACGACGCCCCTGCCCTCAAAGCGGCCCATGTAGGCATTGCCATGGGCCAGCGCGGTACCGATGTGGCGCGCGAGTCTGCCGCGCTGGTGCTGCTGGACGACAACTTTGCCTCCATCACTGCGGCCATTGGGCTGGGCCGGCGCATTTTTGACAACGTGCGCAAGTCCATGGCCTATGTACTGGCTGCACACGTGCCGATTGCCGGCATCGCGCTGCTACCGGTGCTACTGGGCTGGCCCACCGCTCTCTACCCCTTGCACATCGCGTTTTTGGAACTGGTGATCGACCCGGCCTGCTCCATGGTGTTTGAAAACGAGCCCGCCGAGTCCCACAGCATGGAACGCCCACCGCGCGATGTGCGTGCCGCGCTGCTGACGCACCACACCCTTTGGCAGGCGCTGGCCCAAGGGGTGCTGGGCCTGGCGGCTGTGGCAGGGGCCATGGCCTGGGGACTCCACACGCAGGACCACCCCGAACATGCCCGCACCCTGGCATTTGCCACCTTGCTGCTGGTCAACTTGACCCTGATCGTGGTGCACCGCAGTAGCCAGCGGGGACTGTGGGCCGCGCTGCTGCGGCCCAACCGGGTGCTGTGGGGCGTGTGCGGAACGGCACTGGCGACGCTGCTGGCGATGGTGTATGTGCCCTGGCTTCAGGGCCTGTCGGGCTTTGCCGCCTTGTCACTGGCGGACTGGGCTGTATGCCTGAGCGGCATGCTGCTGACAGGGGTCGGCAGCAGCGCCATCAAGTCGGTGGCATGGGCCCGGAAGAACGCATGAACACGCGGCTGCGGGCCCGTTGCACACGGTCGGCATTGACCGCGATGCGCACGGTCTGGAAATTGAGCGGGGCCGCGATGGCCCACGCCGCGTCTGCCGTGTCCTGGCAGGTGTACTGCATGGCAGGCATGCCGTTTTTGTCCATCAGCGGGATCACCCAGGGCGCGTTCGCGCGGTGGCCGCGCTGGGCCACGACAGCGGTATCTCCGTTGGCCAGCATGACGTAGGTTCCCGGCGGGTAAAAGCCGGTCACGGTGGCCATGGCGGCCCCCAAGGGCGAAGACTCGCCGGCCCCTTCCGCATAAATGGATTTGGCCGCTGCAATGGGCGGCAGGGGCGCACGGGTTTTGCGAGCCGCAATTTTTGCCACGTAGGCGTCGGCCATGGCCAGAATGCGACGTGCAGTGACATTGCGTGGCAAGCCCTCTGGATGAAGAGGTTGGTGGTGCCACCGCACCAGGTCCAGGGTGTCCTCATCCTCCAGGCCCAGACGGCGCAAGGTGTCGGCACTTATCTGTGCGTGGTCAGCAATCACTTGCCGCTGGGCGGGCGTGGGCGCAACGCTTTGTCGGGACAAGCTGTCCTGGTCACGCGCCATGCCGATGTTTTGGGCCAGCGCCGCGTCCAACAGGCTGCGCTGTAGGTGAACGTCGAGCCCCAACTTTTGGGCCGTCAACACGCCAATGGTGGCCGACAACAACGCATGGGTGGCGCAATAGCCCAAGCTGTTGTCGCTGAGCATTTGAAACAGACGGAACAGTGCATCGTTGGGGTCGGCCGCCACGCGCTTGAGCACGTGGCGCGCGATGCCCCCCATGCGGGCCAACGGTTGGATGGCGAGGCCGCCCTGGTACAAAATGCCGCGCAACACATCTTGCATGTCCAGCCAGCTCGCACTGGAGGTGGTGGCCCTGACAAAGTCCCGCTCGTGAATGCGCTCGGGCATGGGGGCTTTGGCGATGGTTTGCACGTCCACACCGTCGCGCAAGAGTTCATGCACCATGCGCTCGTAGGCGCGCTGCCAGGCCATGGCGTCACCCGGCGTAGCGCATGCGTTAAAGGCATGCAGCTTGTCGCGGTGCTGTTCCGACACGATGGGCTGGCCTTTTCGCAGCAACAACTGCCCCGAATCGCTCCAAATGTCCACAGGCAATGGGCGGCCAACCTCCAACATGGCAACAGGAATGGGCACGTATTTCATGGGGGCTAGTCTGCCACGACCACTGGCACCCGAAGGGCCAATGCGCACATCAGCTCATAGCCCACCGTGCCGGCGGCGGCGGCGACCTCGTCGATTGGCAACACCGCACCGTTGCCCGCACGGCCCCACAGGGTGACCTCAGAGCCCATGCCGGCCTGGGGCACCGGCTCCAGATCCACGGTGATCATGTCCATGCTGACGCGGCCCACGGTCCGGCAGCGCACCCCGTCCACCAACACCGGGGTGCCCGTGGGACACACGCGGGGGTAGCCGTCGGCGTAGCCGCAGGCTACCACCCCGATGCGCATCACCTTGTCTGCCGTGAAGAGGGAGCCATAACCGACTGTGTCGCCGGGTGCCAGAGTGCGGGTTGCGATGATGCGGGCTGCCAGGGTCATGGTGGGCTGCAAACCCCAATGGGCCGCGTCGTGCAAGGGGTAGTCGGGCGCGCTGCCGTAGGTGGCGATGCCGGGACGCACCCAGTCAGACACCAGCCCGGAGCCGGAATGGCGCAGGGTGGCGGCGCTGTTGCTCACGGTGCGTTCCCCCGGCAAGTCGTCGGTGGCCTGTCTGAAAACCGCCATCTGGGCGGCAATGCCCTTGGGGCCGTCGGCATCACTGAAGTGCGTCATCAGCGAGATTTCGTCCACCTGCGGCAGAGCATTCAGGCGCGTCCAGGCCGAGCGCACCTGCTCGGGCTGGAACCCCAGACGGTTCATGCCAGAGTTGACCTTGAGGAAGACCCGGTGCGGCTCGTTGGTTTTGTGGGTCGCCAGCATGTCGATTTGCTCTTGGCAGTGCACCGTGTGCCACAGGCCCAGGCGGGAGCACAGCTCCAAGTCGCGCTGCTCAAACACGCCCTCCAGCAACAACAGGGGCCCACGCCAGCCTAGCTTGCGCACCCGCACGGCCTCGTCCAGGTCGAGCAAGGCAATGCCATCGGCCCCTCGCAAGCCATCAAACACGCGCTCAATTCCGTGCCCGTAGGCATTGGCTTTGACGACCGCCCAAAGACGCGCATCCGGCGCAGCGCGGCGACAGACGGCCACGTTGTCTCGCAAGGCTTGGAGGTGGATAGTGGCTTGAATGGGACGTGGCATGGTGGAGTTGGGAGCAAAGGACTGCCGGAATTTTGACATTCTCTGCCGTGCTATAACCGTCTCTCCTTCGGAGACACACCACCCTATACGGCGCACGTGCTACGTCCACACGCCCCTACCCCACCCATGAAACGCGGCTTCTACACCATCATGTCAGCGCAGTTTTTTAGCTCGCTGGCCGACAACGCCCTGTTTGTGGGGGCCGTGCAGTTGTTGCGAAGCTCCCATGCCCCCGAATGGCAGCAGGCGGCGCTGGTGCCGATGTTTGCGCTCTTTTATGTGGTGTTGGCCCCGTTTGTCGGTGCCTTTGCCGATGCCATGCCCAAGGG
>JARXAM010000045.1 GCA_029865845.1 Rhodoferax sp.
GTATGTGGCATTCACACGCACAACCAGAGCCGGTCCCAGCCCGGACAGTACGCCTACAACGTGGGATGCTTGGAAGACGTCAATCCACATGAGCTTGGAACGCTACCCGTCAGTGACGGGGTGAACCATATCGAGGACCGCAAGGCCTGAAAATCTGCCTCAACCGCTGGGATACGAACAACATTTTTAGCCGCTATCGCCCAGCGCATATGCCGGAGTAGCTACCGAATTGATAGCGAATCTATCGATCCAATGCCTCAGAGGCAGGGGTATACCGTCCCCAGCGCATTCACCACCACCAACTGCACCGGCATGTCGGCCTCATACAGGTCGGCGTTGCGCTTCAGTTCGGTGGTGTACAGGTTCTTGGCCATGCTGGGCTCCAGACGGCGGCCATTGAGGCAAATGCTGGCGCTGGCACCTGCGCGTACCGCTTGGGTGTGGGCCTCGAGCGCGCCTTCCATGACACCGACCAGGTAGTAGTCGGTATAGGTGCTTCCTTGTTTTTCGGTCTTCTCCAGAGCCCGCATTTCGCGGATCGTCATGGCCTGGGTCGTCGAAACTGCGACAAGGCCCAGAACAAAACACGCAGCCGCTTGCCGCAGTGTGGAGAAGGCGTGGGGAGTATGAAGTGTGGTGCGCATATGGATTGGTCGTCCTGATGCGCCCATTCTTACTTCAATCGCATTTCCGCCGCACGTGCATGGGCTTGCAGGCCCTCGCCATGCGCCAGCACAGAGGCAATCTGCCCCAACGTTTGGGCGCCCTGCTCGCTCACCTCGATGAGGCTGCTGCGCTTCTGAAAGTCGTATACGCCCAGCGGGCTGCTAAATCGCGCAGTGCCACTGGTAGGCAGCACGTGGTTGGGCCCGGCGCAGTAGTCGCCCAGGCTCTCGGAGGTATAGGCCCCCAAGAAAATGGCGCCTGCGTGCTTGAGCAAGGGCTCCCAGCGGTGCGGGTCGTTGCTGGAGACCTCCAAATGCTCGGGTGCAATGCGGTTGCTAATCTCGCAGGCCTCTTCCATGCTGCGGGTCTGAATCAGCGCGCCACGGCCAGTGAGGCTTTTGGCAATGATCTCGGCGCGCGGCATTTCAGGCAGTAGGCGGTTGATGCTCTGTTGTACTTGCTCGATGTAGGCCGCGTCAGGGCACAGCAAAATGCTTTGCGCCAGCTCGTCATGCTCAGCCTGGCTGAACAAATCCATGGCCACCCAGTCCGGGGGGGTGGTGCCGTCGGCCAGCACCAGTATCTCGCTGGGGCCGGCAATCATGTCGATGCCCACGGTACCGAACACGCGGCGCTTGGCGGCGGCCACATAGGCGTTGCCGGGGCCGGTGATTTTGTGCACGGCAGGGATGGTGGCGGTGCCATAGGCCAATGCGGCCACCGCTTGCGCGCCGCCGATGGTGAACGCACGCGTCACGCCGGCCACATAAGCGGCGGCCAGCACCAGGGCATTCTTTTCACCTTTAGGCGTAGGTACTACCATGATGATTTCGCCGACCCCTGCTACGTGGGCAGGGATGGCGTTCATCAACACGCTGCTGGGATAAGCCGCTTTGCCGCCGGGCACATAAATGCCCACGCGGTCCAAGGGCGTGACCTTTTGGCCCAAGAGCGTGCCGTCTTCGTCGCGGTAGCTCCAGCTCTCGCCAGAGGCCTTCTTTTGCGCTTCGTGGTAGCTGCGCACCCGCTTTGCGGCCGCCTCCAGCGCAGCACGCTGATCTGCGGGAATACTGTCGAAAGCCGCGTTGAGCTCGGCCTGGGTCAGCTCCAACGCCTTCATGTCGGTGACGTTCAGGCCATCGAAACGGGCGGTGTACTCCAGCACCGCCGCATCGCCACGCTGCTGCACGTCAGCCAGGATGTCGGCCACACGCTGCTCGATAGCCGCATCGGTATCCGCAGACCAATGCAGGCGCGCCTTGAATTGCGCTTCAAATGCGGCATCAGCGGTGGATAGACGTGCGGGAGCAGCTACAAAAGTCATAGCAAATGGAATTCCGAGGTTATGGGGCTACGGCGCCTGCAAACGCGTCGATGATTTTGCGGATAGGTTCTTGTTTGAGCTTGAGCGCAGCTTGGTTGACCACTAGGCGGGAACTGATGTCCATGATGCGCTCCACCTCGACGAGGTGGTTGGCCTTGAGGGTGTTGCCGGTGGACACCAAGTCCACAATCGCGTCGGCCAGGCCGACCAAGGGAGCAAGCTCCATGCTGCCATAGAGCTTGATCAGATCCACGTGCACGCCCTTGCTGGCAAAGAAGTCACGGGCAATGGCCACGTATTTCGTTGCCACTTTCAGGCGGGAGCCCTGCTTGACGGCAGACGCATAGTCAAAGTCCGCGCGCACGGCCACGCTGATGCGGCACTTGGCAATTTGCAAATCCAGCGGCTGGTACAGGCCTTGGCTGCCGTGTTCCAGCAATGTGTCTTTGCCGGTAATGCCGAGGTCGGCGCCACCGTACTGCACATAGGTAGGCACGTCGGTTGCACGGACTACCAGCACCCGCACGTTGGGCTGGTTGGTTTCCAGAATCAATTTGCGGGACTTCTCGGGGTCGTCCAGCACTTCAATACCAGCAGCTTTGAGCAACGGCACGGTTTCTTCAAAAATACGGCCTTTGGACAGGGCCAGGGTGATCATGTCTGCGCTCATGGCGGGCTCTCGGGGTTGCGTGCGCCTCAGGCGGACTGGGCTGCCCATTCGGTGGGCGAGAAGGTTTTCATGGACAAGGCGTGCACCTCGTCGGTTTGCATGCGGTTGCCCAGGGTGGCGTAGACCAGCCGTTGGCGCTGCACCAGGCGTTTGCCTTCAAATTCAGGCGACACGATGGTGGCGTACCAGTGGCGGCCATCGCCTTCGAGCGCGCAATGGTCGCAGGCGAGGCCTGCGGTGATGATGGCTTGGAGTTGGTCTGCGGTCATAGGAATCTCAGCTGCGGATTTTGTAGCCGCTGCGCAGCAATTGCAGAGCGATCAGGCTCACCGCCACAGTGGCCCCGCCGACGACGGACACGCTCGTCCACGGGGACACGTCGCTGATGCCGAAAAAGCCGAAGCGAAAGCCGTCGATCATGTAAAAAAACGGGTTGAAATGACTCACGCCCTGCCAAAAGGCCGGCAGGGAATGGATGGAATAAAACACGCCGCTCAAAAACGTCATGGGCATGACCACGAAGTTTTGGAAGGCGGCAAGCTGGTCAAACTTTTCTGCCCACAAGCCTGCGATCAACCCCAGTGCCGCCATCAAGATCGCACCGAGTAGGGCAAACACCGCGATCCATAGTGGAGCGGCATAGCTCATGGGTGTGAAAAACGCAGCCACCACAAACACGCCCAATGCGACCACCAAACCGCGGATCACGGCGGCGCCTACATAGGCCACAAACCAGTTGAAATACGACAGTGGTGTGAGCAGCAGGAACACCAAGCTACCCATCACCTTGCTCATGATGAGCGAAGACGAACTGTTGGCAAATGCGTTTTGCAAAAGGCTCATCATGGCCAAGCCAGGCACCAGAAAAGCGGTGTAACTCACTTGGTCGTAAACCTTGACGTGGTTCTCCAGCGCGTGGCCGAAGATCAACAGGTACAGCATAGCGGTGAGCACCGGCCCGGCAACGGTTTGGGCAGCGACTTTCCAAAACCGCAAAGTTTCTTTGTAGAGCAGGGTTTGCCAGCCGTTCATGCCTGGGCTCCTTGCTGGCTCATGACATCGAGGAACACGTCCTCCAAATCCGCTTTGCGGATTTCTACATCGTCCACAGTGACACCGGCTTGCCGCACGGCGGCGAGGTAATTTTCAATTTCAAGGGCGTTGTTTGCGGGCAGTTGGACGATGCGCCCGGTGATGCGGGCACGCGCAGCCAGCGCCGCGGGCAAGGTGTCGGCCGTCTTGAAACGCAGCACATTGCTGCTGGCGGCCTTGAGCAGGTCGCTGGTTTTGTCCAAAGCGACGATGTGCCCCGTCTTGAGCATGGCAATGCGCCCGCACAAGGCCTCTGCTTCTTCTAGGTAATGGGTGGTCAGCAACACTGTGCTGCCTTGTTTGTTGAGGTTGGCGACAAACTGCCAGAGCGTCTGCCGCAGCTCAACATCCACACCAGCGGTAGGTTCGTCCAGCACGATGACGGGCGGCTTGTGCACCAAGGCTTGCGCCACCAGCACACGGCGTTTCATGCCGCCAGAGAGTTGGCGCATATTGGCGTTGGCTTTGTCCGCCAGGCCCAGGCCTTCCAACAGCGCGTCCACCCACGCCTCGTTGTTGCGCAGCCCAAAGTAGCCGGACTGAATACGCAGCATTTCGCGCACATTGAAAAATGGGTCAAACACCAGTTCTTGCGGCACTACACCGAGCTTGCGGCGGGCGGCTACGTAGTCGGTTTGCACATCACTACCCAGCACATGCACACGGCCGCTGGTGGGCCGTGACAAGCCGGCCAACATGCTGATCAGCGTGGTCTTGCCCGCACCGTTGGGCCCAAGGAGTCCAAAAAATTCGCCCTCTTCGATGTTGAGACTGACGTTATCAACGGCCTTGAAGGTGGTGCCTTTCGGCCCCTTGGGAGACGGATACGACTTGGAGATGGATTGGTAGGAGATAGCGGGCATAAAGAACCCGCAATTTTACGCTGCCCCGCTCATGCAGGCTTGAGAAGCGCATCAATCCCGTACAGGGCGGCCAAGTCCCGCAAGCGCGCTGGAAGCTTTTGTACTGCGAACGCCTTGCCCGCCTTGGCGCACTCGCGCCTTAGTTCGAGCAACACCGCTAGCGCAGAAGAGTCAAAGCGCTGCAACCGCTCACCATCCACTACCACAATGGCAGCCTCGTGTTGCAGGCTGTCACGCAACTCCGACAGGCACGCGGGAGCAACTTCATGGGTCATGGTCACCGGCAGAGTTAGCACATCAGCCTTTCTTGGCGTTGGCCTTGTTTTGTTCGGCCAAGGCATCAATCAAACCATCAACACCTTTGGCATTGATCTGCTGCGCAAACTGGCTGCGGTAAGTTTCCACCAGCCACACGCCCAGCACGTTCAAGTTGTATATCTTCCAACCCGAGCCCACACCGGGGGTTTTCTCCAAGCGGTAGTCCAGCTGGATAGGGTCACCTTTGCCTTTGATTTCGGTACGAACGATGACTTCTTTATCCTCAGGCGCCATGCGCAGGGGCTTCATGGAGATTGTCTGATCACTGATTTGCGCCAATGCGCCTGCATAGGTGCGGACCAGCAGTATTTTAAATTCGTCTTGCAAACGCTTTTGCTGCTCAGGCGTCGCCTGCCGCCAACCAGGACCTACCGCAGAAGCCGTCATGCGCTGGAAGTTCACGTTAGGCATGATGCGCGTATCAACCAAGGCCACAATTTTGTGGGTGTCGCCCGACCGGATCGACTTGTCGGTCTTAATGGCGTCCAGCACATCGACAGACAATCGTCGGATCAAGGCGTCAGGAGCCTCATCGTCGGCATGGGCCGCAGACACACACAACACCCCCAACAACACAAGCCATTGAACCCAACCCAAAAATCCACGTTTACTCAACATTGATCATCTCCATCAAACTGGAGCAAATTATGCCCATCATCCACACAAACCGCATACCATGCCCAATCCCTCACGGCTCCTCGGGCTCTTCATCTGGTGGATTGCCGTCGTATACCTGGTACCGCTCACGCTGCAAATAGCCATCGCGGATAAATGAATACCGGTCTAGCGCCGCGCCGTTGACCAATCCCTCAGCGTCCAGAAGCGTGGCGCGGGTGTCCACCAAGTCCACCACCGTTAACCCCGTACGTGTGCCTTCATCGGTCACCTGATTCACCAAATTTCCCCTACGGTCCACCGGCAATGCTGCGACTCCGCGCAAGGTGGAAGGCCCTAGCAGCGGCAGAACCACATAGGGGCCAGTACCCACCCCCCATTTTCCTAGTGTGGTGCTAAAGGACGCTCGTTGCCGTTGAATGTTGAGGTCGCTTGCAACATCAATGAAGCCCCCCATCCCCAAGGTGGTATTGACCATGACGCGCCCCACACTGTCGCCAAACGCCTGCCCCCGAAGAGTCACCGCATGATTCGCCGCCGACCAGATGTCATCCAAATTTGCAAAAAAATTATTGATTCCCCTACGCGTCCAACTGGGCAGAGCCATCTTGTAAGCTGTAGCGACGGGCTTTAACACCGCACGATCCACCGCATCATTGAATTCAAAAACCGTCCGGTTGACAGACTCCAGCGGGTCTTGCGCAACAGGATGCCTTACCGTCGCGCAACCTTGAAGCACCATGGTGAGTGCCAACATCAACAGCAAGCGCATGGTGTGTAGTGTCATTTGGAAAGTTTGTCCGCGGGGCCGTCTGCAGCCTTGCTGTAAAGAAATTGGCTAATCAAGTTTTCAAGCACTACCGCACTTTGGGTGGTGCTGATCACGTCTCCGGCCGCAAGGTTGGCGGTGTCAGCTCCCGCCTCAATCCCGACATACTGCTCACCCAACAAACCGCTGGTCAATATCTTGAGCGAGCTGTCCTTCGGAAACACATATCCATGGTTCATCGACAGCGTGACCTTGGCCTGGAAAGTTTTGTCGTCAAAGCCGATGGACTCCACCCGCCCTACCACGACACCGCTGCTTTTCACCGCCGCCTTGGGCTTGAGTCCACCTATATTGTCAAATTTGGCGGTGACGGGATAGCCCCGATCCACCGTGAACGACAGGAGATTGGCCGCCTGAAGTGCCAAAAACACCAGGGCAAGCGCACCCAGTAACACGAACAAGCCAACCCACACATCATTTTTAGAGCGTTGCATTTTCTTCCCCTAAATACTGAACATCATGGCGGTCAGGACAAAGTCCAAGGCCAACACCGTGAGCGAAGCGACAACCACGGTGCGAGTCGTCGCACGTGCTACACCCTCTGGTGTTGGCTGCGCCTCGAAACCTTGTAGCAAGGCAATAAAGCTCACCGCAAAACCGAACACCACACTCTTGATCACCCCATTGCCCACATCTACCCATACATCCACACCGCTTTGCATTTGGCTCCAAAAGGCACCAGCATCAATGCCAATCATGGGCACGCAGACAACCCAACCGCCCAACACCCCGACTGCGCTAAAAACCGCAGCCAACAACGGCATGGCGACCACGGCGCCCCAGAACCGGGGCGCAAGTATGCGGGATACGGGGTCCACCGCCATCATCTCCATGGCACTGAGTTGTTCACCGGCTTTCATGAGACCGATCTCCGCCGTCAGCGCAGTACCCGCCCGCCCCGCAAACAACAAGGCGGTGAGCACCGGACCAAACTCTCGCACCAAACTCAGACTGATCAACATGCCAACCGACTCGGCAGCCCCAAAACGCTGCAAGCCGTAGTAATACTGCAAGCCCATCACAAAACCGACAAACACACCTGACACGGCGATGATGGCCAGAGAGTAGTTGCCCATGAAGTGAATCTGGTCGCGCAGCAGCGTCGGGCGGCGCAACACCGGGCCCAGGGACGCCAATAAACGCCACATCAAGCGCGCACCTGCCCCCCAATCGGCGAGGGTGTTGCGTACCGCGAAGCCCAGATCGGCGAGATAAGAAAACTTCATGCCACACCCCCCACAGAAAAATCGTTTTCTACCGACTCGGCGGGGTAATGGAAGCGCACTGGCCCTTCAGGTAGCGCATTTACAAACTGATGAACCAAGGGGTCCGCACTATCGCGCACTTCTTGCGGAGTACCTTGTGCCGCAACTTTGCCATTGGCCAGCACAATGACTTGGTCCGCAATATGGAAAGTTTCTTCTAGGTCGTGCGACACGATGATGCTGGTCAGCCCCATGGCGTCATTGAGTTGACGAATCAGGCGCGCGGCAGTGCCCAAAGAAATCGGGTCCAAACCGGCAAACGGCTCGTCGTACATCACCAACTCGGGGTCCAGAGCAATGGCTCGCGCCAACGCTATGCGGCGCGCCATGCCACCAGAGACTTCTGAGGGCATCAAGCTGCGTGCACCGCGCAAGCCCACCGCGTTGAGCTTCATCAACACAATGTCCCGAATCAGGGCTTCCGGCAATCCTGTGTGCTCCCGCAAGGGAAAGGCCACGTTGTCAAACACACTCAAGTCGGTAAACAAAGCGCCAAACTGGAACAGCATGCCCATGCGGCGGCGCGCTGCATACAAAGCGGTCGCACTCAATTGGGAGATATCCTGAGGCGCGTCGCCCGCATTGGGGCCATGCAACAGCACCTGACCGCCTTGGACACGGTTCTGACCGCCGATCAGGCGTAGCACTGTTGTTTTCCCACCACCCGACGCCCCCATCAGCGCGGTCACTTTTCCACGTGGCACCGTGAGTGACACGCCATCCAGAATGCGTCGCTCCCCGTATCCAAAGGAAACGTCTTTCAGTTCAACCAAAGCAGAAGTAGGAGTGTGAGCCATAAAAGCAACAAGGCCGGGATGTGCCCGGCCTTTGAATCATAAAGGGGAAAACCCTAATCAACGCGGCAGGTCGGAAAAGCCCATCAAGAACTCGTCTACCGCGCGTGCGGCTTGGCGGCCTTCGCGGATAGCCCACACCACCAGCGATTGACCACGGCGGATGTCACCTGCAGCAAACACCTTGGGTACGTTGGTGGCGTAGCCGCCAGCAATGTCGGTGGATGCCTTGGCGTTACCACGGGCGTCCTTGTCGATGCCAAAAGACTCCAACACTGTGGCTACCGGGTTTACGAAACCCATAGCCAGCAGCACCAGGTCGGCCTTGAGCACTTTCTCGGTGCCCGGCACGTCCACCAACTTGCCATCCTTGAACTCGACTTGCACGGTCTTGAGACCGGTGACCTTGCCTTTTTCGCCAATGAACTCTTTGGTGGAAATGGAGAACACACGCTCGCAGCCTTCTTCGTGGCTGGAGCTGGTGCGCAGCTTCAACGGCCAGTAAGGCCATGTGAGCGGGCGGTTTTCTTCCGCCGGTGGCTGGGGCATGACCTCAAACTGGGTCACGCTGACCGCACCGTGGCGGTTGGAGGTGCCCACACAGTCAGAGCCGGTGTCACCACCGCCAATGACAATCACGTGTTTGCCGTCCGCACGTAACTGGTTCTTGAGCTTGTCACCTGCATTGACTTTGTTTTGCTGGGGCAAGAACTCCATAGCGAAGTGGATGCCGTCCAGATCGCGGCCGGGCACGGGGAGATCACGCGACTGCTCGGAACCGCCGGTCAGCAACACGGCGTCAAAGTCTTTTTTGAGCTGCTCTGGGGAGATGGTTTCCTTGGCCCAGTTGGTGACCTTGGAGCCCTTGGGCATTTCACCCACCAACACGCCAGTGCGGATGGTCACGCCTTCGGCGACCAACTGCTCGGCGCGGCGGTCGATGTGGGACTTTTCCATCTTGAAGTCAGGAATGCCGTAGCGCAACAGGCCGCCGATGCGGTCGTTCTTCTCAAACAACGTCACGTCGTGACCGGCGCGGGCGAGCTGCTGGGCAGCTGCCATACCGGCGGGGCCGGAACCAACCACGGCGACTTTTTTGCCGCTCTTGACACTGGCAGGCTGGGGCTTCACCCAGCCCTCGTGCCAGGCGCGGTCAATGATGGCGTGCTCGATCGACTTGATGCCTACGGCTTCTTCGTTGACGTTCAAGGTACACGCTGCCTCGCAAGGGGCGGGGCAGATGCGGCCGGTGAACTCGGGGAAGTTGTTGGTGCTGTGCAGCGTGTCAATCGCAGCCTTCCAGTCCTTGCGGAAGACCAGGTCGTTGAAGTCAGGAATGATGTTGTTGACCGGGCAGCCGTTGTTGCAAAAAGGCGTGCCGCAGTCCATGCAACGTGCGGCCTGCTTGTTGGCCTGTGCATCGTCCAGACCGATAACGAACTCTTTGTAATTTTTCAAACGCTCGGTAACGGGCTTGTAACCCTCTTCGATGCGCTCAAACTCCATGAAGCCTGTGACTTTTCCCATGATGTACGTCCTTGTGCGTTAGATCAGGCTCGCCTTACTTGGCAGCCGCTGCTTCTTTCTTGGCTGCTGCCGGTACCGTTTTGGCGTTCGCCACAGCCGACTTGCGTGCATGAATCTCGCCCAGAGCACGCTTGTACTCGTTGGGGAACACCTTCACAAACTTGGCGCGCGACACGTCCCAGTTGTCCAGTAGTTCACGTGCGCGCTTACTGCCCGTCCAGCGGTTGTGGTCCTCCAGCAGCTTCTTGAGTTGCGCCTCGTCGGTTTCACCACGGTGCCAGATCCCCTTGTCGAGAGTGGCTTCCTGCTCAGCGGCAGTCAACACCTTCTCTAGGCTCACCATCGCGGTGTTACAGCGCTTGGCGAACTGGCCATCTTCGTCGTAGACGTAGGCGATACCGCCGCTCATGCCGGCTGCAAAGTTGCGACCGGTTTTGCCCAGCACGGCCACCGTGCCGCCGGTCATGTATTCACAACCATGGTCGCCTGTACCTTCCACCACGGTGGTGGCACCCGACAAACGCACCGCAAATCGCTCACCCGCGACGCCGCTGAAGAAGGCTTCGCCCGTGGTTGCACCGTACATCACCGTGTTGCCCACGATGGTGTTGCGGATAGCTTCACCACGGAAGTCGATGCTGGGGCGCACCACCACACGGCCGCCAGAAAGGCCCTTGCCGGTGTAGTCGTTGGCGTCGCCAATCAGGTACAGGGTGATGCCCTTGGCCAAGAAGGCGCCGAAGGACTGGCCACCCGTGCCTTCGAGCTGGATGCGGATGGTGTCATCGGGCAAGCCCTCGGGGTGCACCTTGGTCACCGCGCCAGAAAGCATGGCGCCCACAGAACGGTTGACGTTGCGGGCCACTTCCATGAACTTGACACGCTCGCCCTTGTCGATCGCCGCGCGGCTCTTGGCAATGAGCACGTTGTCCAGCGCTTTTTCCAGACCGTGGTCCTGGGTGAGCGTTTGGAAACGTGGCACGTCAGCGGGCACTTGCGGCTGGGCAAACAAACGGGCGAAGTCCAAGCCCTGGGCCTTCCAATGCTCGATGCTCTTGCGGGTGTCCAGCAGGTCAGAACGACCGATCATGTCGTCGAACTTGCGGATGCCCAGCTGGGCCATGATCTGGCGCACTTCTTCGGCAATGAAGAAGAAGTAGTTCACCACGTGCTCAGGCTTGCCGGAGAACTTGGCGCGCAACACGGGGTCTTGGGTCGCCACACCCACGGGGCAGGTATTCAGGTGGCATTTGCGCATCATGATGCAGCCCTCCACCACCAGCGGCGCGGTAGCAAAGCCGAATTCATCCGCACCCAGCAGGGCACCGATGGCGACGTCGCGGCCGGTCTTCATCTGGCCGTCAGCCTGCACGCGGATGCGGCTGCGCAGGCGGTTCAGCACCAAGGTCTGCTGGGTTTCTGCCAACCCGATTTCCCATGGGGAACCTGCGTGCTTGATTGAAGACCAAGGGGATGCGCCGGTACCCCCGTCGTGGCCTGCGATTACCACGTGATCGGCCTTGCACTTGGCCACACCCGCAGCGATGGTGCCCACACCGATTTCAGACACCAGTTTGACGCTGATGCCGGAGTGCGGTGCCACGTTCTTCAGGTCGTGGATCAGCTGCGCCAAGTCCTCGATGGAGTAGATGTCGTGGTGCGGAGGGGGCGAAATCAGGCCCACGCCAGGCACCGAGTGACGCAGCTTGCCGATGTAGTCGGACACCTTTCCGCCTGGCAACTGACCGCCCTCACCGGGCTTGGCACCCTGGGCCATCTTGATTTGAATCTGGTCCGCGCTGGACAGGTACTCTGCAGTCACACCGAAGCGGCCCGAGGCCACTTGCTTGATGCGGCTGCGCAGGGAGTCGCCGGCCTGCAACGGCAAGTCCACTTCGACGTTTTCGGCACCGATCACGCTCTTGAGGCTGTCGCCCTGCTTGATCGGGATACCCTTGAGTTCGTTGCGGTAGCGCGCCGCGTCTTCACCACCTTCACCGGTGTTGCTCTTGCCGCCGATGCGGTTCATGGCCACCGCCAATGTCGCGTGTGCTTCGGTGGAGATGGAGCCCAAAGACATGGCACCCGTCGCGAAACGCTTGACGATTTCTTTGGCGGGCTCGACTTCTTCCAGCGGAATCGCCTTGGCGGGGTCCACCTTGAACTCGAACAGGCCGCGCAACGTCAGGTGGCGCTTGGACTGGTCGTTGATGATCTGGGCGTACTCTTTGTAGGTGTTCCAGTTGTTGGCGCGGGTGGAGTGCTGCAACTTGGCGATCGCATCCGGGGTCCACATGTGCTCTTCGCCACGGGTACGCCATGCGTATTCGCCACCGGCATCCAGCGCGTTAGCCAACACAGGGCTGTCGCCAAAGGCCACTTTGTGCATGCGGATAGCTTCTTCGGCGATCTCGAACACACCGATACCCTCTACCTTGCTGGGGGTGCGGGTGAAGTATTTGTCGATGGTCTCGGTGTTCAAGCCAATCGCTTCGAACAACTGGGCACCACAGTACGACATGTAGGTCGACACGCCCATCTTGGACATGATCTTGGACAAGCCTTTGCCGATGGCCTTGATGTAGTTGTAGATGGCCTTGTCTGCACTCAGGTCGCCCGGCAGATCTTTGTGGATATCCTGCAAGGTTTCCATGGCGAGGTAGGGGTGCACCGCCTCCGCACCGTAACCTGCCAACACCGCGAAATGGTGCACTTCGCGAGCGGTCCCGGTTTCCACCACCAAACCTGCCGTGGTGCGCAACCCCTCGCGCACCAAATGCTGGTGAATGGCGGATAGTGCCAACAGCGCAGGAATTGCCACCTGGGTGGAGCTGATGCTGCGGTCGCTGATGACCAGAATGTTCTTGCCGCTCTTGATGGCATCCACCGCCTCTGCACACAAAGACGCCAGCTTGGCCTCTACGCCTTCGTGGCCCCACGCCAAGGGGTAGGTAATGTCCAGCGTGTAGCTGCGGAACTTGCCCTGGGTGTGGTGCTCGATGTCCCGCACCTTGTCCATGTCGGCGAAGTCCAGAATGGGTTGGCTCACCTCCAGACGCATGGGCGGGTTGACCTGGTTGATGTCCAACAAGTTCGGTTTGGGCCCGATGAAGGACACCAAAGACATCACGATAGCTTCGCGGATGGGATCGATCGGCGGGTTGGTCACCTGCGCGAACAGTTGCTTGAAGTAGCTGTAAAGCGGCTTGTTTTTGTCCGACAGCACGGCCAGCGGGCTATCGTTACCCATGGACCCGATAGCCTCTTCCCCGGCTGTTGCCATGGGGGCAATCAAAAACTTCAGGTCTTCTTGCGTAAATCCGAAAGCTTGCTGACGGTCTAACAAGCTGGGCGCATCGGATGCTATCGCGGCAGCGGCAGGTTTCTCGCTGGCCAACGTCTTGCGTTGACCGCCACTCGAAACGTCGTCCAGCTTGATGCGCAGGTTCTCAATCCACTGCTTGTAGGGCTTGCTGTTGGCGAGGCTGGCCTTGAGCTCCTCGTCGTCGATCATGCGGCCTTGCTCCAAGTCGATCAGAAACATCTTGCCGGGCTGCAGGCGCCATTTGCGCACGATTTTGTTCTCGGGCACGGGTAGCACGCCGGACTCTGAACCCATGATGACCAAGTCGTCATCGGTGATGCAGTAGCGGGAGGGGCGCAGGCCATTGCGGTCCAGGGTGGCGCCGATCTGGCGGCCATCGGTAAACACGATGGACGCCGGGCCATCCCAGGGCTCCATCATGGCGGCGTGGTACTCGTAGAAGGCCTTGCGCCGCTCGTCCATGGTGGTGTGCTGCTCCCACGGCTCGGGAATCATCATCATCACGGCCTGGCTGATGGGGTAGCCGGCCATGGTCAACAACTCGAGGCAGTTGTCGAAGGTGGCGGTGTCGGACTGGTCGGCAAAGCTGATGGGGTAGAGCTTTTGCAAATCGGCTGCCAACACAGGCGAAGACATCACGCCTTCGCGGGCCTTCATCCAGTTGTAGTTGCCTTTGACGGTGTTGATTTCACCGTTGTGGGCCACATAGCGGTAGGGGTGAGCCAATGGCCACTCGGGAAAGGTGTTGGTGGAGAAGCGCTGATGCACCAAACCCAAGGCAGACACGCAACGGGCGTCTTCCAGGTCCTTGAAGTACACACCCACCTGGTCGGCCAAGAGCAAGCCCTTGTAGACCACGGTGCGGCTGGACATGCTGGGCACGTAATACTCTTTCGAATGAGTCAGGCCCAGAGCCTGGATGTTCGCGCTCGCGGTCTTGCGGATCACATAGAGCTTGCGCTCCAACGCGTCCTGCACGATCACGTCGTTGCCACGACCGATAAAGACTTGGCGCAGGATAGGTTCTTTTTCGCGCACGGTGGGCGACATGGGCATGTCGCGGTTGACCGGAACATTGCGCCAGCCCAACAGCACCTGGCCTTCCGCCTTGATAGCACGTTCCATCTCCTGCTCACAGGCCAGACGGGATGCATGCTCTTTAGGCAAAAAGATCATGCCCACGCCATATTCACCCTGGGGCGGCAAAGTCACCCCCTGTTGGGCCATTTCTTCGCGGTAGAGCGCATCGGGTAACTGAATCAGAATACCGGCACCGTCGCCCATCAGGGGATCTGCACCCACCGCCCCCCGGTGATCGAGGTTTTCAAGAATCTTGAGCGCGTTCTTGACGATGTCGTGGCTTTTTTCGCCCCGAATGTGCGCCACAAAGCCGACGCCGCAGGCATCGTGCTCGTTGGCATTGGAATACAAACCGTGGTCTTTAAGGTGTTGGATTTCGGCTGCCGTGGTCATGGCGCACTCCTGAGAAAAACAGTGGTTGACAAGGATACTGCAATGCAACAAAAGTGCCAAGATAATTAATAGGGGTCAGAGTCAAATAAACGTCGCCTACCTGCGAACCTTAAATTAATTAGGGACACAGTAAATGCACGCTGAAGTCTTTGCACTAACACGTACTGCGACACCTACACCGATTAAGGACGTGTGGGGGCTTTCTTGGGACGTCCGGGCGCTTTGGGCGTGATACGCCGTATGCTCGCTCTTTGCAGTTGGTCTAAAAAACCGGCATCACCCAGAGCCCAGCCTTGGTTGACCGCGTCACTGAGTTGGCGTACTTGACGCACATCGATGCCTGTGTGCGACTGCGCCCTATACGCTGCTTCGCGGGCAAAGGGCGTATTTCCAAGTGCCCAATATTGCGCAAGGGTAGAAAGCTGCGCGCTGGGTTTTGCCCCGCTGTAGTGCGCGTAACTCGACCATGCGTATTCCGACGGCCCGGGCCCGTCACCGGTGCGCTGGGGGTGCGAGTCAAAGTAGTGCAAAAGATCAATTGCGTAGTCTGCTTGCAGCACAGAGGAACGAAAACGCCCCCCCCACAGGGTGCCTCGGCGCAAATACTTGCGATTGAAATAGGGCACATAACTTCGACTCATCGCCTGCATCATGCGAGAAAGTCCTATTGCATCGGCGGGCGTGAGCAGCACATGGAAATGGTCACTCACTACGACGTAACCGTGGAGCGCTACGCGGTATTGCCGTGCCGAGAGGTACAGGGCATCGAGCAGTGCGAGGTAATCTTGCTCATCGGCACAAATCACTTGACCGTGCACCCCTCGCTGAACCACGTGATGCAAGTGATGTGCAAGGGCTAATCGGGGGAGTCGAGCCACAGAAACTACCTCACCAACTAAGGCATTGATGCCGCGCCGCTAGGGCAAGACACGCGGTCCCGCCCGGTACATCGCGACACGAGGTAGCCGGTTACTTGGGTGCCTTGGTCACGCGCACTTTGCCACCCGTGGTCACGATGATGACAGCATCTCCAGCCGCGAGCTGCTCGCTGCCTTTGGCTTGCACAATGGCGCGCCGATCACCGCTCTTGAGCTGCACCAGTATCTCTACCGCCTCCTCGCGGGTTGAAAGACGCTCCAGCGCATTGCCTGCAGCAGCACCTGCAACACCGGCCAACACCCCAAGCACCTGCGCCTCGCGCTGCACGCCACTTCCGCTGTAGCCGCCGATTGCGCCGACGACACCGCCGACCGCAGCGCCCACGCCCGACTGGTTGCCGTCCACCACCACATTGCGAACGGACAGGACAACACCGTCCTGAACCTGTGCCATTTTTTGTGTGTCGCCGCGCTGAATGACATCTGGGCTGCTGCTCGCGCAAGCCGCCAAGAGAGCGACTAGCATGGTCAAGCCCGCAGATTTAATGAGATGGTGCATGTGTTTCTCCGTGAGTAGAACGATTTCAAAATGCGGCCGTAGTGCAGCCGCTGGTTTCATGGGTGGGCATTGTCCACTGGCAATGTAAAGCGCGTGTCAAGCAGCGCGTTCAAACCTAGTTCTGCAAGGATTTGACGCAAGTGCACATTGGCCGGTTGACTGTGATGGCCGGTGTACTTCGCGATGATGAGCTCGTTTTTTAAACTGTGCTCCCATCCCACAAGCTCCGTCACCGTTACGGCGTAGCCCCGGGCTTCCAAATAAAGGCAACGCAGCACATTGGTAATGTGGCTGCCCATTTCTCGTGCGTGTAAAGGTCGCTTCCACAGTTCGGCAAACGGGACATGCATTCCTTTGAAGGCCTTGTTGTGGTGCTGTAAATGCCGAGCAAGCTCCGCCTGACAACAGGGCACAAGCACCATCGCACGGGCATTTTTTTCCAAACCAAACGCGATGGCATCGTCGGTGGCTGTGTCGCAAGCATGCAAGGCGGTCACTACGTCCACGCGCGGCGGAAGCTCTTTTGCGCTAGTGGACTCTGCAACACTCGCATTCAAAAAGTGCATCCGGTCAAAGCCCAAGCGCAGCGCAAGGGTCCGTGACTTGTCGACCAAGTCACCGCGTGTCTCTATTCCAAACAACTGGGTGTTCGGATGGTGCTTCAGCCAAAGGTCGTACACGATAAACCCAAGATACGATTTGCCCGCACCGTGGTCCGCTAGTGTGAACTGGGCATTGGCTGATGAAGCCATGTCCTGCATCAACTTTTCGATGAACTGGTACAGGTGATAAACCTGCTTAAGCTTCCTGCGTGAATCTTGGTTCAGTTTTCCCTCGCGGGTCAGGATATGCAGCTCTTTGAGCAGCTCCACCGACTGACCTTCGCGCAGGTCAAGGTCAGCTACTGCGGCACTCGCAGCGCTACCCCTTCGGACATTGGTTTTTTGGGGTTTGTTCATTTCAAATCGGAATCGGATGCCTGGGGCGCAGCGCCATGCAATTGAAGTGCGGCCCACCCTTCTCGGCCGAGTCGTTCCATGGTTCGGATGTTTCTCTCAAAAATCTCATTCGCTGCGGGAAAGGCTGCAACGGCCTTGTCGATGCTTTCTTCGCGCAGGAGGTGCAAGGTGGGGTAAGGGGCGCGATTGGTGTAGTTACCCATGTCATCCGCGCGCGCATCCGCAAACTGATATGCCGGGTGAAACGATGCAATCTGGATACTGCCATCCAAGCCCATTTTTCGCACCAATCGGTTCGCACGGTCCACCACCGATGTGAATTCCAGAAAACTGTCAAATCCGTACGGGAGCACCAACAGCGTGGTATCGCGTTCGTTCGGATCGGACTCATATAGCGCGACGATCTGTTCGCGCAGAGCCGACACCACGTCACTGTGCGAGCTTGCATGGCACACAGAGAAATGCACGAGGTTTTTGACATATACGGCCTTTGCAAATGGGCACAGGTTCAACCCAATAACCGCACGCTCCACCCAATGGCGTGTGGCCGTTAGCACGCAAGCATCGTCGACCGAACGACAGTTCAATTCATCCATGAAAAAGCCGCCTTCCCGAAAGACGTTCATGCTCTTTACTCGCAAAGCGATCGGTCATGCCCGCGATGTAGTCACACACTCGGCGGTGTAGGGATAGCGCATCGGTCGTCAACTCCTCTTGGTGCATCTCTGACGGATCGTCCACGTAAGCGGCAAATAGCTCCGTGACAATTTGCTTCGCAATCACCATGGTGTCCATTACTTGAGGATGTCGGTACAGGTGCTGATGCAAAAATCGCTTGAGTTCGCTGCTGCGCACATGCATGTCGGGACTGAATCGCACTATGCGGGGTGCGGCACGGACCTCGTCAAGCGTGCCCGGTTTGGTTGTGGACACGTTGCTGCGGGTGGAGTCTATGACGTCGTACACCATCCCGCTAAGCATGAGCCGAATCGTCTCGTACAACCATTTGCGATGCAGCTTGCGGTCTGACAATACCGGGTGCTGGGCAAGTGCGTGGTGAGCACACTCACGGAACCATGCAATTTGCAACAACTGCTCCATATCGAGCAGCCCGGAACGTACACCGTCGTCAATATCATGGCAGTTGTACGCAATCTCATCGGCGACGTTGCAGAGTTGGGCCTCCAGACTGGGTTGTCCACCAACGATGAATCGCCTCGCAACACCTTTGGCGGACTCTGGGCAATCCACCTCCTGAGCGTCCAAAGCCATGGCGTTGGACTTTGAACAATGCTTCAAAATTCCTTCGCGAGTTTCAAATGTGAGATTGAGTCCGCTGAACGCTGCATATCGCGCTTCGAGATGATCGACGACCCGCAAGCTCTGGTAGTTGTGCTCGAAGCCGCCGTGGTGCTCCATGCAAGCGTGCAACGCATCTTGACCTGCATGACCGAAAGGGGTGTGTCCCAAATCGTGGGCCAACGCTACTGCTTCCACGACATCTTCATTCAAGCCCAGCGTGCGCGCAATCGATCGGCCAAGTTGCGCGACTTCCAATGAGTGGGTAAGGCGCGTACGGAACAGATCGCCTTCGTGGTTTACGAACACCTGTGTCTTGTATACCAATCGCCGAAAAGCCGTGGAGTGCACAATGCGATCGCGATCTCGCTGAAAAGGCGTTCGGGTCGGCGACGGCGACTCTGGGAAGCGCCGACCACGACTCTGCTCAGGACGACACGCAAACGGCTGAAGTTCAGACATGATTCAAGCACCCGCAAACGCAGACACGGTGGGTGTCAACACGCCCACCGCGCATCAGGCGCAACAACGCTCGATTACCTCACGCACAACGTCGTCTGGCGCTCCGCGTACTGCGGCACGCCCCGGCCCGTCGATCACGACAAAGCGAATCTCGCCGTCCGACGCTTTTTTGTCATGGCGCATCAGTTGCATATACCGACCAGCGTTGTCATGTACGTCTAAAACCGGTCCCATTACGGGAAGCCCCGCAGAGGAAATGACGCGGGTCAGCCGCTGCACATACGCTTGATCCACCAACCCCAAAGCACACGATAAATGCGCTGCCATGACCATACCGCACCCTACCGCCTCACCATGCAACCAACTGCCATAGCCCAAACCAGCCTCAATTGCATGGCCAAAGGTATGTCCGAAATTCAGAATGGCACGTAAGCCAGACTCGCGCTCATCCTTCCCCACCACCCACGCCTTGATTTCACAACTACGGCGCACGGCATAGGCCAAGGCATCGCTATCGCAAAGCCGCAGTGCAGGCATGTGGCCTTCTATCCAGTCGAGAAAATCACTGTCAGCAATAGGGCCGTACTTGATGACCTCCGCAAGTCCCGCACTGACCTCCTTGGGAGGCAGGGTTTTCAACGTACCCAAGTCGCACACAACGCGCAAGGGTTGATGAAACGCACCGATCATGTTTTTGCCCATGGGATGGTTGATGCCGGTTTTGCCCCCAACCGATGAGTCCACCTGTGCCAACAAGGTGGTTGGCACCTGCACGAAAGAAATACCCCGCATATAGCAGGCTGCGGCAAACCCTGTCATGTCCCCCACGACGCCTCCGCCAAGGGCGAACAAAACCGACTTTCGGTCGAAATTGTGCGACAACAAGGCGTCGAATAGGGTGTTTAAAGTTTGCCAGTGTTTTGTATGCTCGCCGTCGGGCAACACCAACACTCGCACATTCGCAAAATGCGAACGAAGTGTGGTGCTTAATGTGTCGGCGTACAGGGGACTGACGGTCGTGTTGGTCACGATAAGCGCCGAGCCCCCGTGGGAAAGCTGCTCGAATGCCTGTGCACTCGACAGCAAATCGGTGCCAATTAGGATGGAGTAGCTTCGGTCGGCCAGTGGAATGTTTACGGTGTGGAGCGCCAATTCGTTCATAGCGCCTAGTTTAGAGCCAGAATAGCATTCTCAAGTCTGCACCTAAGCATTCGAAGCGGGAACCGCGCCAGCGAGTTCTAGCTGCATGACAATCATGTTGACCAATCCCGCCACAGTGGGGCGACCTGTATCGATAACGAAATGCGCGGTTTCGCGGTACAAAGGGTCGCGCAAGGCATACATCTCGCGGAGGCGCGATACCGGGTCCGCCACTTGAAGCAGGGGTCTGGAGGTGTCGTGACGCAAACGTCGAAACAACTCATCTGGACTTGCCCTCAAGTAAATCACCTTGCCCCGTGCATGCAAGTGTTTTCGGTTGTTCACCCGCAATACAGCACCGCCACCAGTCGACAAAACACATTCCGGCGCAGCCGTGAGCACATCCAAAACTTCTTCTTCAATGTCCCTAAAACGACTTTCCCCCTCCGCCTCAAAAAACTCACGAATCGGGCAGCCTATGCGTCCCTCAATCACATGGTCCGAGTCTACAAAAGGAATTTTTAGTCGGCGTGCAAGTTGCCTACCGACGGTCGTCTTGCCAGAGCCTGGCAGACCCACAATACTGATTGTCAAAAGTGCCCCAACCCTTACGCCAAAAAAGATTAACGGCCCACTGTCTTGTCAGCCACGACTTTCGGTGTGATGAACACAAGCATTTCACGCTTGGCTGTTTCCTTGGCGCGGCCTCTAAACAACACGCCCAACCCAGGCAAATCGCCAAAGAAAGGAACCTTGGTTTCCGTATCGTTCGAACTCTCGGTAAAAATACCGCCGATCACTACAGTGCCTCCGTTTTCGACCAAAACTTGGGTTTGTACGTGCTTGGTGTCAATGGCAAAACCCGCAGGCGTTGACTGCCCCACGGTGTCTTTGGTGACATCCAGCGTCAAAATAATGTCACCTTCTGGTGTGATCTGCGGAACCACTTCAAGCTTCAAATTTGCCTTTCGAAAGGCAATCGACGTCGCACCACTGGAAGATGCAACCTGGTAGGGCAGTTCGGTACCTTGCTCGATCAGGGCTTTGTTCTGGTCAGCAGTAACTACCCGGGGGCTGGAAACCACCTTACCTTTGCCCTCGGACTCCAACGCAGAAATCTCCAGATTCAAAAACCGGTCTGCTCCCGCTCCGAAAATGGACACAGCAAACTGTCCAGGTGACGCATTACCCAATGCGCCCGTGGACGGTAGGTTCACAAAATTGCCCGACGAAGTCGCCGCCGATCCCGCAACGAAACTCGAACCAACAGATACTCCAGGCCTGTCACCATCGGCAGCCGCTTTGCCGCCGCCGCCAAGCTTGACGCCAAGAGATTTTCCAAAACTATCGGCCGCCTCGACAATGCGGGCTTCAATCAATACTTGTCGAACAGCAATATCAATTTTTCCGATCAATTGCTGGACTTGTTCCAACTTGCTGGATATATCGGTTACAAATAGCTGATTGGTGCGAGTTTCAAATATGACACTCCCGCGAGAACTCAGAATCCGGCTTGGCGTTGCGCCCTGCCCTGCCCCCCCCCCGGCTCCCGAGCCAATCAAGCCAGCGGCAATGTCAGCAGCCTTCGCGTAATTGATTTGAAATGACTGGGTGCGCAAAGGCTCCAAATTTTGTACGGCAAGGACGGTCTCGAGTTCCAATTTTTCCCTTGCGGCGATTTCGTCTTTGGGTGCAACCCACAAAACATTACCACTCTTACGCATCCCCAAACCCTTCGCCTGCAAAATGATATCCAAGGCCTGATCCCATGGCACCTCTTGCAGTCGCAGGGTGACCGAACCAGTAACTGAATCCGAAGTCACGATATTGAAGTTAGTAAAGTCGGCAATCACTTGCAACAACGAACGAATCTCGATACTTTGAAAGTTCAGCGACAACTTTTGTCCGCTATATCCAGTCCCAGGCGTCAACTTCTTTGGATCTGTTTTTATTTCCTTCACCTCGACGACAAACTGGTCTTCGCTCTGATAAGCACTATGTTCCCACGCGCCTTGGGCATCGATAACCATACGCACGCGATCACCAAACTGGGTGGAAGTGATAAAACGTACGGGTGTACCAAAATCGGCCACGTCCATCTTTCGGCGCAGGCCCTCAGGCAAACTCGACTTCATAAACTCAACCATCAAACCGCGCCCCTGTGAGCGCATGTCCACCGCGACTTGACTACTGGCCATGCTCACTATTACACGACCAACACCGTCGGCACCGCGACGGAAATCAATATCCTTGAGTGGAAGCATGGCCTTGCTATTCGCTTCAGCGAAAACATTCGACGCAGTCGCTCCGCCGGAGTCACCATCATCCAAGGAAACAAATATGGATTTGCCGGAGATCTCCGCCTTGTACGGGGATGGCTGCTTGAGATTCAGTACGACGCGCGCGCGATCACCTGCCTGAACCACGCTAATGGACTTCAAATTTCCCTGACTGACGTCCACGGTAGAGCGCCCCACGGCACTACTCACTCCGGGAAAGTCAAGCGCAATGCGCGCGGGCGACTGCACCACGAACCCCGCAGGCACTACGGACGGCGCTTCAGAAAAGTCGATTTTCACGACCTCCCGCCCCCCTTGCAAGGACCCAGATACTGATTGGATTATCCCTTGCGCATGAGCGAATGCACCCAGGAGTCCAGCCAACCCAAGCACCAATAACTTTAGTATCTGAACTTTGCTGGCACGCAACTTTATATTCATTTTGAAACCTCTTGCAACTCAAGTGCCGCAGTTCGTTCTGTCCACTCGCCGACCACATCCTGCACTATTTCGCGGATCTGAACCTTCTCCTCAGAAACACTTAAGACCTTACCGTAATTCTGACCTAGGTAATTTCCAGATCTCACTTGATACAGCAAGTTATCCACCTTGATCAATGCCATGTGCTGACCTTGTTTCTTGATACTTCCAACAAAAACCATGGCATCCAAGGGGAAGGATTCCAAATGTTCCTTCTTACGAAGAAGCTCAGGTTCGACCAACGCACTATTTTTGATTGCTTGACTGGAATCACGCTTAAGCGCTTGCGCCAACTTGCCACTATTAAATGGCTCCACTAACTCACTGCTCTGGTATCTCTCGGGAACAAACTGCTTAGGCGCAGGCAAGACGTTAATACGTGGGCGGGTTTGGTTGCGCTCTTCCACAACCCATTGGCGCAAATCATCTTCCGTGTTGGATCCGCAGCCCGAGAGCACACAGGCTATACCAACAACAACCATGATGCCCCTCATTTCTTAGCTCCTGGAGCACGACGCTGCGCCAAGACCTCTTCTGGATCAAGGTATCTAAATGTTTTGGCAGTGGCGTCCAAGGTAAGAAAGGAGTCGGGGCGAGGAACCAACAATAAATTATTCAAGGTGACAATTCGAGACAGGTTGGCGATATCCGAGGCGAAACTGCCGATGTCATGGTAGCGTCCGGTTACCTTGATCGTAATAGGCAGCTCGGCGTAATACTCCTTGATCGCAACCTGCCCAGGCCTAAATAACTCAAACTGCAAGCTGCGCCCAAGTCCTGCCTGATTGATATCCGACAATAAGGCATCCATCTCCGCCTTACTTGGCAACTGCTTTTCAAGCTGCGTAACATATTGCTGGACCTGTTCTCGTTGTTTCTTCAAACTTTCTAGGTTTACGGCCTTTGTCAGCTTGCCTTTGTAGTCTTCGCGAAGGGCCGCCTCTTTATTTTGCTCTAGTTGCAAAGCCTCTTGAGAAGACGTCAGCCAGGTAAACCAAAGCAACGCAACGATGACAAAAGTGGTCGCAACGAGCAAGGCCAGCCGCGGGATGAGAGGCCACAGAGAGGGATCTTTCGGGTCCAAATCACGAAATTGGGACGCAATTTTTCCCTGCAAGGACTGGATGTTGAATGATGAATTAATGCTCACAGTAAATACGCCACATCTAATTCTTGACGATTTCTGCCTTTGAGACAGTCGCGGTGAGTGGGGCTCCGCCCGCGCTGGCGGCAGGCAACTTCGACAAAGACTTCTCCGCCTCGCTCGCTCGTACCAATTTCACACGAACAGAAAAATTATAGATTCGCCGTTGATCTTTCGGCGACAAGTTCAGTGAGCCCGAAATAATTTCGACCAACTCCGGCTTCGAAAACCATGGCGTGTTATTCCCAAGATTTCGAAGAAGTTCAGAAACACGTTCATTTGATTGAGCGACGCCATTCAGCGTAACAAACTGGTCTTGCTGGGCCATTTTTGTCAAGTAAATTCCATCGGGTAACTGACCCACCAACTCGGTTAACAGGTGCACCGGCAAATTGCGATCCGATTGCAAGTCTTCCACGGCCTGCTGCCTTGCCCGCAAAGCCGCAATTTCCGACTCTAATCCTGCAATATCTTTAATCTGGCTCTCCAGCTTTTTAATTTCAGTCTCTAGAAAAGCGTTATTGCTTTGTTGTATGTCAATAGCCGCTTGATACCACAGAAAAATAGTCCCCGCAATAAATCCCCCAAGAACAGCAGAGGTTGCAAGGGCAAAATTGAAAAGATCCTTGCGCCTTTTTCGCGCAACTTCTCTGTGAGGCAATAAGTTAATTAATACCATTGCGAAAATCTCCGCAATGCCAGTCCGCAAGACGTCAGATACGTAGGAGCCTCGCGCGCTACTTTCTTTAGCTTGACCGCATCGGCTATTTCCATACCCTGAAAAGGATCCAGAAGACTACAGGGAAATGAAGTATGAAGCGTTACTGCACTGGTCAAGCCATGCAGCCCGGCAGAACCACCCGCCAGTAGAATATAGTCAACCTTGTTGTGCGGCGTGCTCGTGAAGAAAAACTGCAGGGCACGACCTAGTTCTTGAACCATTGTTTCGATAAATGGACGAAGAACTGCTGTTTCATAGTCATCTGGCAAATCATCATTGCGCTTTTTTGCCTCGGCTTCGTCGTATGTAAATCCATAGTGCCGAACAATTTGTTGCGTTAACTGCGCCCCACCAAAAGCTTGATCGCGGTCATAGAGAACCTCGTCGTCTCGCATCACTTGCATGCTGGTGGTAACCCCACCAATTTCGAACAATGCAACGATCAATCCAGCGCCGCCGTTAGGTAGCGCCTGAACCAGCCGACTCGCTGCAAGTCGGGATGCGTAAGACTCCACGTCTACAATAACTGGCGTGAGTCCAGCTGCTTCTGCCAAACCTTGAATATCTTGTACCTTTTCTCGACGGGATGCTGCGATCAGTACCTCAATATCCCCGACCGACGTGGCGCACGGCCCGATTACACAAAAATCAAGACTAACCTCGTCCAAAGGGAAAGGAATATACTGATTGGCCTCAGCTTCTACTTGCTGCTCTAATTCAATATCTGTCATTCCGCCGGGCAATATTATTTTCTTGGTAATAACTGCTGAAGGCGGGAGTGCCATGGCGACGTTCTTTGTTTTCGTACCACTTCTTTTGACGAGTTTGCGCACGGTGTCGGCTACCTCGTCAAACTTTTCGACATGCCCATCAACAATCCAGCCGCGTTCGAGCGGCTCTATGGCGCATCTTTCAAGGACCCAGTGACCCGCCTTGTCGCGCCCCAGTTCAACCAGTTTGACGCTGGACGTGCTTATGTCCAATCCCATCATGGGCGCAGGCTTTCTACTGAATAATGTTCCCAACGAAATCAAATTTATCCCCTGAAACAAAGCGATAGGCACACCGCATGGTGAGAATCCACTTCAATGCTATCAGCAAGAGTATTGATCGGCAAAGGTTTTTTTCCTTTTTGACAATTTGTAACCAAAAGGCTGAGGCAAGAACCGGAATTGGTTTCGGCTACGATCTCGCTTCCGAGCAGCCTCCAGCCCAATTCCGACGCTTGCACCCGCACCACTGGTACACGCCGTTGGCCCTACTCGCTCACTACGCATCACACTATGGCAGATAGCAAAGAACCCCAACCCCGCCTGTCATCGCCCCCAAGACACTGGATCGTCACAGCAGCCCTCTGGGCAATCGGTCTTGCGGCGGCCGCAACGTTTTCCGTGTTGGCGCTGGTAGCGGTGGCATTGGCTGTGGCTTACCCCAATTTGCCTGATATCAGCGATTTGTCTGACTATCGTCCGAAGTTGCCGCTGCGCATTTTTTCTGCAGAGGGTGACCTGATTGGCGAGTTTGGAGAGGAGAGAAGAAAGCTAACGCCTCTGAGCGAAATTCCCAAAGCCATGAAAGATGCCATCCTGGCAGTGGAGGATGCACGTTTTTACCACCATGGCGGTGTCGATTACATCGGCGTGATTCGCGCCGGTCTTGCCAATGTGGGAAAAGTCAAAAGTCAGGGGGCTTCCACCATCACCATGCAGGTCGCGCGCAATGTCTACCTCAGCTCAGAGAAAACATTTACGCGAAAAATTTACGAAATTTTGTTGACCTTCAAATTGGAGCACATGCTAACCAAGGACCAGATTCTTGAGATATACATGAATCAAATCTTTCTTGGGAATAGGACCTACGGATTTGCAGCCGCCTCAGAAACATACTTCAACAAGCCCCTCAAAGAGATTACGATAGCTGAAGCGGCGTTATTGGCCGGCTTACCCAAAGCACCTTCACTATTCAATCCATTCAACAATCTGAAAAGGGCCAAGTCGCGTCAAATGTATATCATTGACCGGATGCTCGAAAATGGATTTATTAGTGAAGAGGATGCCGCTACAGCGCGCCGTCAGGATCTGAAGTTCAAAGCAGGTTCAAATACAAATCCCATGCATGCAGAATACGTTGCCGAGATGGCCAGGCAACTCATTTTCTCTCAGTATGGTGAGGAAACCTATACACGCGGTCTCAATGTACATACTACTCTCCAAACGGAATTGCAGATTGCGGCCTACCGGGCCTTGCGCAAGGGCATTATGGATTTTGAACGAAGACAGGTGTACCGAGGCCCAGAGAAGTTTATAGAAATACCTGCCAAGCCCGGACAGGAGTTGGACGATGCTGTCGACGAGGCCTTGGACGAGCACCCTGATAACGGCGACGTACTAGCCTCAATCGTGCTGGAAGCGGACTCCAAAAGGGTACGCGCTCAACGTCCCGGAGGGGAGGTCGTTGAGATCAGCGGCGAGGGGCTTAAGCCTGCTCAGTCCGGCTTATCTGACAAGGCTCCACCCACTACAAAAATCCGCCGAGGTGCATTGATACGCCTGTCAAAAACTACAAAAGGCTCGTGGGAGATTACTCAATTGCCCGAGGTTGAAGGTGCCTTTGTAGCGGTAGATCCCGCAGATGGCTCGATTAAGGCATTGGTCGGGGGATTTGATTTTGGAAAGAACAAATTCAATCATGTCACCCAAGCGTGGCGACAGCCCGGATCTAGTTTCAAACCATTTATCTATTCTGCCGCGCTTGAGAAAGGGTTTGGCCCGGCCACGGTAGTCAATGACGCACCCCTGTTTTTTGATGCAGGGGTCACCGGTGGACAACCTTGGGAGCCGAAAAACTACGACGGTACGTTTGAAGGCCCGATGACTCTACGCCGCGGCTTGGCGAAATCCAAAAATATGATTTCCATACGCGTGCTGCATTCCATCGGTGCTCCTTATGCGCAAGATTGGATTACACGGTTTGGATTCGAGGCAGATAAACACCCTGCGTACCTCACCATGGCTTTGGGTGCCGGGACCGTCACGCCCCTGCAAATGGCCACTGCTTACTCCGTATTCGCCAATGGCGGTTACCGAGTCAACCCGTGGCTGGTCACAAAAGTGAGTGAACAACGCGGGAAACTGCTGGTGGAGTCGCGGCCACCGACCATCACCGATACTGAACGCGCGATCGATGAGCGCAACGCGTTCATGATGGGCAGCTTCCTGCAGGAAATCACCCGTTCCGGTACCGCCGCCCGCGCCCAAGCCACGCTGAAGCGGCCCGATCTTTATGGAAAAACCGGCACGACCAATGACTCCATGGACGCTTGGTTTGCCGGATTTCAGCCCACGCTGACCGCAGTTACGTGGATCGGGTATGACAACCCCCGAAAACTCGGTGACCGCGAAACAGGCGGTGGCTTGGCGCTGCCCGTGTGGATCAGCTTCATGGAAACTGCGCTCAAAGGGGTTCCCGTATCGGAGCCCACCACACCGGAAGGTGTCATCAAACAGGGGAACGAGTGGTACTACGAAGAGTTCGCCCACGGCGCGGGGGTGAGCAATCTTGGCTTAGGCGATAAGCTGGAACCTAGCCAAGACGGTAGTACATCGGTCGACGAGAAGAAAAAAATACTGGATTTGTTTAAAAACTAAGCCGCTTTGAATGCCAAGGCCCTGCCGGACTGCTGGCTGGCATTGGCACTCAAAGCTGCGAAAAACTCGCCCTGTCCTTTAGTGTCCTGCCATTGCGCGCCATCCCATTTGTAGTGAAAGCCGCCTGATTTCGCCGCCATCCAAACCTCATGTAGCGGCTTTTGCAAATTCACTACGATCTGGGACCGATTAGGAAACGTCAGTGTCACCATCCCTCCAACCCGCTGGTTATCGACATCAGCGTCAGACTCCTCATTAATGCGGTCACATGACAGCTCCACCGCACACAACAAAGACTCGGCAAGGCTCATGAATTCTGGGTCGGTCATTACAATTTCAGCATGTTAAACAGAACGCGAATTCTAGTCAGAGGCTTGCCCGCGCTGTTGGGTGTGCTTGTTTTAGGGGCATGTGGCCAAACCGGCCCGCTGTACCTACCCAAGGCTCCGCCCACAGTGTCGCCTGCCAGCAGCACAACACCCCCTCCCGCTAACCCCGCTTCAGCCAACGCACCTACACCATGAGCGCCCCCCTTCTCCCAGGCCATCCACACATCCATTACGCGAACGATCAGCTACACGTCGAGGGCTGCTCCCTGGATGCACTGTCCCTTTCTCATGGCACACCGCTGTTTGTGTACTCCAAAGCCTCCATGCTGGACGCGCTTGCTGCCTACCAACGTGGCTTTGCGGGGCGCAACGCCCGCATTTGCTATGCCATCAAGGCCAACTCGTCGCTGGCCATTCTGCAGGTGTTTGCAGCAGCGGGGTGCGGCTTCGACATCGTGTCTGAGGGTGAATTGGCCCGGGTTCTGGCGGCAGGCGCAGACGCTAGCAAGGTGATTTTCTCAGGGGTAGGAAAGACACGCGCTGAGATGGCCCAGGCATTGCGGGTAGGCATTGGTTGTTTCAACGTAGAAAGCGAAGCTGAAATCGACGTGTTGAACGAGGTTGCCCTGAGCACGGGCACGCGAGCCGCCATCAGCATCCGTGTCAACCCCAATGTTGACCCCAAGACGCACCCCTACATCTCCACCGGACTCAAGGGCAACAAGTTTGGCATCGCCCACGAGCGCACCCTGGTGACCTACCAACGGGCGGCGGCACTCCCCGGCCTGCAAGTCGTTGGCATCGACTGCCATATCGGCTCCCAGATCACGCAGGACACCCCCTACCTTGACGCTATGGACCGCATGTTGGACTTGGTTGAATCGATTGAAGCGGCTGGCATTCCCATCCACCACATCGACTTCGGGGGTGGTCTGGGCATCAACTACAACGGCGATACCCCGCCCGCCGCCGATGCGCTTTGGAACAAGCTATTGGCCAAGTTGGATGCACGGGGATTCGGCCAGCGACAGCTCATGATTGAGCCGGGACGCTCTCTGGTGGGCAACGCGGGTGTCTGCGTCACCGAAGTGCTTTACATGAAGCCCGGAGAGCAAAAGAACTTCTGCATCGTGGACGCAGCCATGAACGATTTGCCGCGGCCTGCCATGTACCAAGCCTTCCACACTATTGTGCCGGTGCAGCAAGCGGCCTCTCCATCCGCGAGCAGCGAGGTCTATGACGTCGTAGGGCCAGTCTGCGAAAGCGGCGACTGGATTGGCCACGACCGTGCTCTACAGGTACAGGCTGGCGACAAACTTGCCGTCCTGTCGGCAGGCGCTTACTGCATGAGCATGTCTAGCAACTACAACTCGCGCCCCAAAGCGGCAGAGATATTGGTCGACGGCACACAAAGCCATCTGATACGTCAGCGCGACAGCTTTGCCGATCAGATTCGCGGCGAAAAGCTCCTCTAGCGGCGCGACGCCCCCGCTGCTAGCCCGCAATCACTGGGCGCTAGCAGCGCTTTTTTTCCAGAGTCGCAGCAGGCGCCACCCGAGTGACGCACCTACTATGGCGGCATAGACAGCGACCTCTGCGAAATCATTTTTGCCGGCCCGCATCCAAAAAAAGTGCAGGATGGCCAGCGCTGCAATGGCGTACACACTGCGATGCAATGCCTGCCAGCGCTGTGCCCCCATCGCCTTGATCACACGGTTGAAGGACGTAGCAGCGAGTGCTGTGAGCAACACCATCCCTGCAAAGCCGACCAAGATAAACGGCCGTTTCACTATGTCGGTGCCTATGTCTACAAGATCTAGGCCCATGTCCAACCAGCCGTAGGCCGCCAAGTGGAGAAAGCCATAACAAAACGTAGACACACCCACCATGCGGCGAAACCGGGCCAATCCTGACAAGCCGGTTGCTACCCGTAAGGGCGTCATCAACAGTGTCAAGCAGAGCAGCCGCAGCGTCCAATCGCCCGTTGAGCGGATAAGTGCCTCAGCGGGATTCGCGCCCAAATGGTCCGCCACCGCGGCCCCCACAAGGTAAGCCAACGGCGCGCAAAGCGCCAGCAAGAGGCACGGCTTGGCCGCGCGGTGTAGCAGCCAGATGTTCATGAACTACCGGTAGCGTTAAAAAAACTTCTTCAGGTCCATGCCGGCGTATAGCTGCCCCACTTGGGCCTCGTAGCCATTGAACATCAGCGTCTTACGCTTCTTGGCAAACAAGCCGTCTTCCCCAATGCGACGCTCTGTCGCCTGGCTCCAGCGGGGGTGATCTACATTTGGATTCACATTGGAATAAAAGCCGTACTCATGGGCTGCCGCCTTGTTCCAGGCGGTAGCAGGCGGCTTTTCGGTGAACCGAATCTTCACGATGCTCTTGCCGCTCTTGAACCCATATTTCCATGGCACTACCAAGCGCACGGGCGCGCCGTTTTGGTTGGGCAGCACCTCGCCATACATGCCAAAGGTTAGCAAGGTCAAGGGGTGCTGCGCTTCGTCAAGCCGCAAGCCTTCCACGTAGGGCCAATCCAAAATGCGCGAACCCACAAAGGGCATGGTTTTGGGGTCCGCCAGCGATACAAACTCCAAGTATTTGGCGCTCCCCAAAGGCTCTACACGCTTGATCAACTCGGCAAGTGAATAGCCCACCCATGGGATCACCATGGACCAGCCCTCTACGCAGCGCAGGCGGTAGATGCGGTCTTCCATAGGACTGAGTTTGAGCAGGTCTTCCATCGCGAACTTGACGGGCTTTTTGACCAGACCTTCCACTTCCACCGTCCAAGGCGTGGTTTTGAGCGTGTGCGCATTGACCGCAGGGTCCGCCTTGTCGGTTCCAAACTCGTAAAAGTTGTTGTATGCACTTGCGTCCTTGTAGGGCGTGACCTTGTCGGTCGTTGTAGCCCCATCCACCAAACTGGACTTGGTGTTCAACGCGGCGAGCTTGCCCGGCTTTGCACCCCACCCTGCACCTTGGGCCACGGCATTGCGAGACGCCCATGCAGCCATGCTCGCACCTGCCAGCCCGGTCGCCATGTGCTGGAGTAAACGGCGCCGCTCTTGGTACACCACTTGCGGCGTAATGTCGCTGGAAACTGGGTGTTCAAACCCGTCAGAGGAGGACTTGATAAGCATGGTGACTTCCTTGTTTCCAGTGTGGTCGCAAAAGACCGTGTTTTCTTACAACGTTCCGTAGCTATGCAACCCGCTCAAGAACATATTTACCCCAATAAATGCAAATGTCGTAATGGCAAGCCCCACCAAAGCCCACCATGCTGCCACAGTGCCGCGCAGCCCTTTCATCAACCGCATGTGCAACCACGCCGCGTAGTTCAGCCAAACGATAAGGGCCCACGTCTCTTTGGGGTCCCAACTCCAATAGCCGCCCCAGGCCTCCGCAGCCCACAAGGCACCCAGTACCGTGGCCACAGTAAAAAATGCGAATCCCACCGCGATGGCCTTGTACATCACGTCATCCAACACCTCAAAGTCTGGCAGCTTGGCCGCAATCACCCGACGCGCACGCAATATGCCTGCAACGATGAAAGCCGAGATTCCAAAATACAGTGCCCAGTAGTCACTCATTCCGCCAGCGGAAGACTTGCGGAACACGATGGGTTCGAAACACAAGACGATCCCCAAGAGCCAAAGCGGAGCCAAGCGATACCACTTGGTCTGCGTGGCCTGTTGCTTGATCAGATACGCAAAAGCCACCATCGCTGCCAATGCAAATGTGCCGTAGCCAATGAAGTTGGCAGGAACGTGCAACTTCATCCACCAACTCTTGAGCGCAGGTACCAAGGGTTGAATCTCCTGCGCCTGGCGTTCCACCGTATACCAAAGCAAAAATCCGACTGCGGCGCTCACGACCAACATCACAAACGCACCCAGGGCACGGGTTTTGTACTGCGCCTCGAAGTACAAGTAGAACACCGAGGTCATCCAGCAAAACATCACGAATACTTCGTAGAGGTTGCTGACTGGAATGTGACCGATATCGGGTCCGAGCAAATAACTCTCATACCACCGGACCATGGTGCCAATAAGCGCCATGGTAACCGCCACCCAGAGCAAACCCGAGGCAATACGCTCCAAGCCCTGTGCACGCGCCTTGGCAAACACACCCACCCAGTAAAAGAGCGTCGCCATAAAAAACAGCATGCTCATCCACAAAATGGCGGACTGACTCGACAGGAAGTACTTCAGCCAGAACACCGTCTCCGCACGAGCCAGGTCACCCTGATAGGCGTAGATCGCCAATAAAGAAAGTGAGGCCACTGCCAGCATCAGCCGCTGTAAAGGGTTCCAGAGCCAGCCCAGCCATACCGCCGTGGGAATGGTGCCTAACAGGATCCACTTTTCATAGACGTCCATGGACGTCTGGTAGCGAAAGAAAGTGAACAGCCCGGCTACGACAACCACAACAGCGAACAACCACTCCCATACCGAGCGCTTGAAATAGCTGGTATGCAATGCTAGGGACGCAGGGCTGTCTGGCCCCTCGGTCTGATCAACAGGTAACACACTCATCTCTTATTCCTTCCAAGCTAACAGGCGGCGTTTTAGGTGATCGAACTCCCTATCACCATCCATTGTTTTTCTGTTGGTGGACAGCGCCATCGTGGCCGAGGTCATGCCAGAGCCCGCTTCGACGGGCTCCAACCATATCCATAAACGGCGCTCACGCACATACAACATGGCAAAGACCCCGAGAATCAGCAGTGCACAGCCAAGGTACACCACCGTCTTGCCAGGTGCCCTGGCCACCTGAAACACACTGGCCTGCACGTGGGTAAAGTCGGTCAAGGAGAGCACGAATGGTGCGGGATACAGGGGCACATCACTGAGCGCCAGCACCGCCTGGGTCATGAACGTTTGGGTCGCTGCGTCGGCCGGCATAGGCTTCAAACCCGCCTTCTCGCGACTCAGCTGGGCTAACTCGTAGAGCACACCGTTAAGTATGCGAATGAGCACCTCCCCCGCCTTGTTGCGCTCGGCCTCAGGCACATTCGCTTCAATAAAGTCAGACACTGCTTGTAGGCCCGCCGGCGAATGGGGGGTACCGGCGAACAGGGCCAATGCACGATTCGCGGACGCCGTGAGCTGCTCCATCAGCGCAGGACTCTTGGCATCGATTGCCTTGGCGGCATAGCGCCTCACTGCTTCTTTGCGCAAATCCGTGTTTTGCAATGCCCTACTCAGGCGCAAGAACTCATCCATCCCGCCATCCGCATCCGCCGGAATCCGCAAATAGCGAAACGGCTCTGCCGGGCTTTCGCGCATGCCCAACAAAAAAACCAAGGTGCCGTCACCCAAATCCACCGGCAGCATGTAGTTGTTGAACTCCCGCGCCTGCCCCGCCGAGTCCCGCAATTTGTAGCTTGCGCTGGGCCCAATGTTTCGCAAGACTTTTCCATCTTTGTGCTTGTTGGCGGATCCCAATTGCGCATCCATCAACGAACGCAAGTCCACACGACGCACATCGGTGGCTGCGTCGCCATTTGCAGACAGGTTTTCCACGTTGATAACCCGCAGCCCGGTGTACTCCACAGTGAGCGCGTCCGAACCATCTGGCTGGCCCGCAATGGGGCTGCTTGCGCCCACCATACCCTGCACATCGAAACTTGCCCCCCCGGAACGCAAAGGTTGAACCTTGAACTTCAGGGACGAACCGCCATCGTCAAAACTCGACTGGTAGATGTGAATGCCTTTGTAACTTGCTGGGTGATTCACCTCCACACGGGCAGATGTCTTTTCGCCGGTCTCCTTGTCATGGATCACGATGTCGCTGGCAAACAACTTGGGCATGCCTGTGGAGTAATACTCCACGATGAATTTTTTGAGTTCCACTGCAAAAGGCAACTCTTGCAAAAGAATGCCATCGGACTGACTCAAGACGGCGGTGCTCGACATCGTCCCTTCTGCCACCATCAAGTTGCCCCGGAACGTGGGGTTACGTTCGCTCAGGCGATGTTCAGGCGGAACATCCGCGATCATTCCCCCGCCTTTAAATGGTGTTTTGTCTGCAAACAGCATTTGTGCCCGCACCACCAAATCACCGTCTAACAGCCCGCCAAGGCACACCAGCACAATGGCGCTATGGGCAGCGATGTAGCCCAGTTTGTTGGCTGCCCCCGCCTTTGCAGCCAGCATCCAGCCGGTACCTTTCGCGGTGTCACGGGGCTGGAGCTTGACCTTCCAACCTCCACCTGCGAGTAAACCACCCAAACGACGTGCTGCCGCTTCCGGTGATTCCATCATCTGCGTTTGCGCTTTGTGCCCAAAGGCCTTGAGGCTTTGCTCCCGAATGTTTTCTTTGTAAGAACGCAGGTCTGCCAAAATTTTCGGGGTATTGCGTGCGACACACAATGACGTACTCACCACCAGAAAAGCCAGAATCAGCAAAAACCACCAGGCACTGTACACATTGAACAAGCTGGCACTTTGAAACACCTCAGCCCAGAACGGACCAAACTGGTTCACATAGTTGCCAAACGGCTCATGCTGCTTAAGGACGGTGCCGATGATGGAAGCAACGCAAATCACCGTCAAAAGGGAAATGGAAAACCGCATCGAGGACAGCAGCTCCACGGCCGCGCGCCATGCCCGAGAGCCCTCTTCCAACTCAATACCGTGCGTAGAAACAGTCATAGCAGAGAACGCTCAAAAAAAAAACGGGCCATCGGTTGGATGGACCCGCTTGCTAGATGAATGGATGTCTCACGGGTTCCGTCAGGAACCACGCGAATGCTGCCTTATCGAAGTCCGGCGATGTAATCCGCCACGGCCCGGATTTCGCGGTCATTCATCTTGCTGGCCACCTGGGACATTTGCGAATTGTTCTTTCGCACGCCGTCACGGAAGGCTGTCAACTGGACCACCGAATAGTCAGCTTGTTGACCGCTCAAACGAGGATACTGGGCCGGAATGCCCGCGCCATTGGGGCTGTGGCAACCCGCACATGCGGGCACTTGGCGATCTGCAATGCCACCACGGTAAATACGCTCACCCAAGGCCACGAGATCTTTGTCTTTGGCAAAACCGAGCTTGGCTTTCTTGGTCGAAACCCAATACGCGATGTTCTTCATGTCTTCATCACTCAAGGCCGAGGCAAAGCCCTTCATGACTGCATTGGCGCGCTTGTCAGCCTTGAATTCTTGTAACTGCTTGACCAAGTATTCCGGATGTTGCTGCGCGAGCTTGGGAATGCTGGGCGTCCCAGAGTTTCCATCCGCACCATGGCAGGCCGCGCAAGCGGCGGTATACATTGCCTCGCCTTTGACCAGATCCGGTTTGGCAGCGCGGGCCGCCCCTTGTTTTGCTTCTTCTGCAACAGAAGGTAATGCGAGCGTGGCCACAGAGGCCGCGAGGATCAATTGGGCAATCAACTGCATATGGGTATGGTGTCTGGTGAGCGAAACACTGGCATTCTACAATGCACCTCCGGGTTTACCTTCCAATTCAATGTCTACCGATCAAAACCCACACCTTGTCTCCCCAACCTCCCAGGCATCTGCGCTGCCAGAGAAAAGTCCCGCTGCCACGGCACTCGGATGGCTTCATACTGCCCGCTTCCTCACCACCGCACCACAACTACATTTTTTGCCCGCCTTGGATGTTCCAGAAATTGCTTTTGTGGGGCGTTCAAACGCAGGCAAATCCACCTGCATCAACACCCTGACGCAGCAAAAACAACTGGCTTTTGCGTCCAAAAAGCCGGGACGCACCCAACACATCAATTTGTTTGCCTTGGGCAAACAAGGCATTACCGATGCGGTGCTGACCGACTTGCCAGGATACGGCTACGCGGCAGTTCCCAAGCAAGACAAAATCCGCTGGCAACAGGTGATGGCCAACTACTTGGTGACCCGCGAAAACCTGAAAGCCATCGTGCTGATGTGCGATCCGCGCCATGGCATGACCGAGCTGGACGAGATCCTGCTCGACGTCATTCGACCGCGTGTTGTTGAGGGCCTGAAGTTTCTGGTCATCCTGACCAAGTCGGACAAACTCACCCGCTCCGAAGGGGCAAAGGCACTGTCCATTGCAAAACTTCAAGCAGGCGGCGGCGAGGTTCGCCTGTT
>JARXAM010000082.1 GCA_029865845.1 Rhodoferax sp.
CCACAGCATCCAAAAGGCGGCTCTCTCGGCCCTCAGGGCAGGTCAGCAGGTAGCTTTGCTGCAGGATCTGCACCTCGATTTGCTTCATTCGGCTTCTTTCGTGAGCGGCACGGCGGCGGGAAGGCGTTCAAGCAGGGCATCCACACGCGCGCGTGCTGCACTCAGCCGGGATTTGAGAGAGTCTCGCTCCTGGGTGAGTGTGGCCACCTGGTCAGTCAGCAAGGCATTGGTGCGTTGCAGTTCAGCGTGGCGTAGCAGCAGGCGCTCAACGCGTTCGGCGATTTGGTCGGTGGGGGACGGTGTTGCCATACAGCCAGCGATTGTAGGGTTGAGCGTTGTAAACGGTCGTAAAATCCCGCTGTTGGTGCTCGCGGTGTGGTTCACATGCCGCAGTTCAACGGGAAGCAGGAGGGGTAAGCGCCTATGGCGGCCCCCAACCTGCGCTGCCCCCGCAACGGTAAGTGGACGTGTCGAGCCGACACTGCTTTCATCCCCGTCACTGAGTGCGTTGAAGGTGCGCTTGGGAAGACGATGAAGGTTGCTTCCACCAGCCCGGATACCGGCCAACAAGGTGGAAGCGCGCGATGCGTGTTTCCGTAACGCTCATGCCCTGGCGGGGAAGCCCGGGAGAGTGACGCAACACAAGGCATGCGACTGCGCCAGCGATGTCACGTTCCTGCCCGGCACTTTTGATCACCGCCCCGTCTTCGGGACAGGGGAAAACGACCGTCACCTCCGCTCTGGCGCGCCTGCATACGCGCCACGGCCGCCGGGTGCGCGTGTTCAAGTGCGGTCCCGATTTTCTGGACCCCTACTGGCACCAGTTGGCCAGCGGTGCGCCGGTATACCAGCTCGATTTGTGGATGACCGGCGAGGCCGATTGTCGCCAACGCCTGTGGCACGCCGCCCAAGAGGCCGACCTGATTTTGGTAGAGGGCGTTATGGGCCTGTTTGATGGGGACCCCTGCGCTGCCGACCTGGCCCATTGCTTTGGGTTGCCGGTCATGGCCGTGATGGATGCGGCCTCGATGGCCGGCACCTTTGGCGCTTTGGCGTATGGCCTGCAAACCTTCCGTCCCGGTCTGCGCTGGGCCGGTGCCCTGGCCAACCGTGTAGCCACCCCGCGCCATGCCGCCATGCTGCACCGGAGCCTGCGCAGCGACAGCCCGTGGCTGGGTGCCGTGATGCGTAACGCGGCCATGACGCTGCCCGAGCGCCATCTGGGCCTGACAGTGGCCAGTGAGGTCGCCGACGCCCAAGCCCGCCTCGATGCTGCCGCTGACGCATTGGCCGATACCCCTCTGGGAAACATGCGACTGCAAGACCTGAAGCACTGGTCGGTCGACTTCCAAGAGGGGGCGCAAGGCGATTCGCCGCGTCGCCCGGGTACCATGCCGGTGGCCGATCTCTCCCCCGCACCACACGCTTTGGAAGGCAAGACCATCGCGGTCGCCCGTGACGCTGCCTTTTGCTTTATCTACACCGCCAATCTGGACTGCCTGCAAGCACTGGGTGCCCGGCTGGTGTTTTTCTCACCACTTGCAGACGCCGCCTTGCCCCCATGCGATGCGGTGTGGATCCCAGGGGGGTACCCCGAATTGCACGCCAGCCGACTCGCTGCCAACACCGGACTACGTGACAGCGTGGCTGCCCATGTGCAGGCCGGTAAACCCGTGTGGGCCGAGTGCGGCGGCATGATGGTGTTGTTTGACGCGATCACGACCACCGATGGCGTGCAGCATGCGCTGTGGGGCGTGTTGCCCGGGGCTGTCACCATGCACCAACGACTGGCCGCCCTGGGCCCACAGCAGCTACGCTTGCGCGCCGGTACGCTGCGTGGCCACACCTTCCACTACTCCACCAGCACCAGCCCGATGGTTCCACTGACCCGCACCGCAAGGCCCGACCACGATCCCATGCCCGACGCCGGCGAGGCCGTGTGGCAGCGAGGGCCGGTGCGCGCGAGTTACTTTCATGCGTGGTTTCCTTCGTGCCCGTCTGCGGTGGTGGAGTTGTTTTCTTCCTCGGGGGCCTTTCCACCATGAACCCTGTCACTTCCGAACTCATTTTGGGTGGTCAGAAAAGCGGCAAGTCCCGCCGCGCCGAACTATTGGCCTTCCAATGGGTGCAGCAGTCGTCCAATCACCGTGCGGTCATGATTGCCACCGCCCATGCCTGGGATGATGAAATGCGCCATCGCATTGCCCGCCACCAAGAGGAACGTGCCGAGCGCGTGCCCGGCATGACGACCGTGGAGGAGCCACTGGCACTGGCCCAGGCCATTGGCCGCCATAGCACCCCGCAGACCGTGGTGGTGGTGGACTGCCTGACCCTGTGGCTGACCAACTACCTGATGCCGGCGCCGGACCTTACGCCCCCTGCAACCGCGCCCTCTGCCCAAGAGCACACCGCCGCGCTTGTAGCGGCTATCGCACAGGCAGCGGGCCCGGTGGTGCTGGTGGGCAATGAAATTGGCTTGGGCGTGATACCCATGGGGCGTGAAGTGCGTGCCTTCGTAGACGCATTGGGGCGGCTCAACCAGCAGGTCGCCGCCGTTTGCGAACGGGTCACCCTGATGGCCGCCGGTTTGCCGCTGACACTCAAGTCGCCATAGACCCCAAGCCGACACTGCTTTCTGACTGTTTCAATTCATCACCCGTTTTTTAAAGGAGCCACCCCATGCACATCGAACCCGGATTGGTAGATACCACCAAGATATTCCTGAGCTACGCCACCGCCACCACGGCGGCCCTGTACGCCACCAAACTCGCGGTCGATGCGGTCAGACAAGACGGCCTTTGGGCCCTGATGGCACGCGCGCTGTTGTGCATCGGTTTGGTGTTTGCCTTTTTTGAAGTAGCACCGCACCACCCCGTGGGCGTGTCCGAGGTGCACCTGATTCTGGGCACCACTCTGATGCTGATGTTTGGCGTGGCGCCAGCGTCCATCGGCCTCATGGGCGGCCTGCTGATCCAGAGCGTGTTTTTCGCGCAGCAAGATTTGCCCCAGTACGGCATGAACGTCACCACCTTGCTGGTGCCCTTGTTTGCCGCCTCCGCCTTGGCCCGCCGCATCGTGCCTGCCAACGTGGCCTATGTAGACCTGACTTACAGCCAAGCTTTCAAACTGTCTTCGGCCTACCAAGGCGGCATCGTGGCCTGGGTGGCTTTCTGGGCGATCTACGGCCGTGGCGTGGGCATGGAAAACATGAGCCAGATCGCCACCTTCGGTGCTGCCTACATGACGGTGGTGCTGCTGGAACCCCTGGTAGACCTGGGTGTGTTGGCCGCTGCCAAGGCGCTGCGTCGCTGGCAGGGTAACTTGCTGGTGAACCAGCGCGTGTACACCGCAGCCTGCTGATAGACGCCGAGCAAAAGGACTGTTGTTGTGGATTTGATCGCTCCCCCCGTTGACCGCGACACGCCCCGCCCGCAAGGCGAGCGGCGTGGTTTGATACTGGTGCACACCGGCGCTGGCAAGGGCAAAAGCACGGCCGCCTTCGGGCTGGCCCTGCGCGCCCATGGCCGGGGCAAGGCGGTCAAGGTCTACCAGTTCATGAAGGTGCCCACGGCGCGTTTTGGTGAGCACCGCTTGTTTGAGCAACTGGGCATTCCCATCGTCGGGCTGGGTGACGGCTTCACCTGGAAGAGCAAAGACCTGGACCACTCCGCCGAACTCGCCCAAGCCGGCTGGGAACAAGCCAAAGCCACGGTGATGGCGGGTGAGCACTTCATGGTGGTGCTGGATGAAATCATGTACCCGCTGCGCTACGGCTGGATTCCGCTGGAGAGCATCCTGTCCTGCCTGCGTGAGCGCCCGCCGCAGGTGCACGTGGTGTTGACGGGCCGCAACGCACCCGCCGAGTTGATCGAGCTGGCCGACACCGTCACCGAGATGGCGCTCATCAAGCACCACTTCAAAGCCGGTGTGCCTGCCCAGCGTGGGATTGAGGATTAACCCCCAGACCGGCTAAGGCAGATCTGCGGTGTTTCTGGTAGCTGACCCCCTTTCGTCCTAGTGATTTCTTATCGAAAAACATAACAATGCAAACCAAAAAAATTCCTGCCACCATCGTCACCGGCTTTCTTGGTAGCGGCAAAACCACGCTCTTGCGCAAGCTGCTCACCAACGCGCAGGGCCGCCGCATCGCCGTCATCGTGAACGAGTTTGGCGAGCTGGGCATCGACGGCGAATTGCTGCGCGGCTGTGGCATCGGCTGTGACGAAAACGGGGAAGACAACGGCCAGTTGTTCGAGCTGGCCAACGGCTGCCTGTGCTGCACCGTGCAAGAAGAATTTGTCCCGGTGATGGAGCAGCTCGCGGCCCGCCGCGACCAGATCGACTATTTGGTGATCGAGACCTCCGGTCTGGCCCTGCCCAAGCCCCTGGTGCAGGCCTTCCAATGGCCCGCGTTGCGCAACGCTTTCACCGTGGACTCGGTGATCACGGTGGTCGACGCGCCCGCTGTGGCCGCTGGCACGTTTGCCGAAGACCCGGTGGCAGTCGATGCGCTGCGTCGCGCTGACGACAACCTGGACCACGAATCCCCTCTGGCAGAGCTGTTTGAAGACCAACTGGCCACGGCAGACCTGGTCATCGTGCACAAGGTGGACGGCATGGACGCGGCGGCGCTGGAGGCGGTAGAAGCCACCATCCGCGCCGAGGCCCCTGTCGGTGTGAAGCTGGTGCGGGCCTCGCACGGCGAGGTGCCCATGGACGTGCTGCTGGGCCTGGAGCGCGCGGTGGAAGACGTGATTGACGCGCGCACAACCCACCACGACGAGGAGGAAGACCACGACCACGACGCGTTTGATTCCGTGTCCCTGACGCTGCAAGTCACGGACCGCACCAAGGTCATCCCCGCGCTGACTGCGCTGGTGCAGCGCCACGAGATTTACCGCATCAAAGGCTTTGTGGCGTTGCCGGGTGCCGCCATGCGGCTGGTGGTGCAGGGCGTGGGCCAGCGCTTTGACAGCTACTTTGACCGCGCCTGGCGGGCCGACGAGGC